>DATATP010000332.1:0-34379 GCA_036268715.1 Rhizomicrobium sp.
TGACGCCTTGCTGAAACAGGAGATGCGCGACGATTTCGTCCTGCGGCAATTGCGGCATGCTGGACAATGTGATCTTCGGCGCGGAGGCATAGCCGCCCACGGTCAACGTCGCGGTGACACCCCCCGACACGGTCTGCGCGACGAAATCCAGTGTCGGATCGAGCCGCCCGCGCACCCCGGTGCCGTCGAATCCGATGCGGCCGCTGGTGAACTCCAAGGTCTGGCCGGCAAAGTTGTAGCTGCCGCGCTCCATGCGCAAGCCGCCGCTGATCGCCGGCGCCAGGCTGCTGCCGCCGAGGCGGATTTCGCCGCCCATCGTCGCATCGACGCCATGGCCGCGCACCAGGACCGGACCGGCTGTGCCGACGCGGACATCGAACGCGATGCGACTCTGCGACGGCGGCGGAAGCGGAGGCTGACCGCGCCGGCGCACATGGAGTATCGCCACGTCGGGCGGAAAATTCTCCGGCAGATTGATCTCGGCGCGCTGGATCCGCACTTCGCCCGACAGGACGGGAGCGGCAAGCGTTCCGCTCACCTTGGCATCGCCGGACAGGGTGGCGGTGAGAAGATCGCTCACCACGGGACGTGCATTCTTCGCGTTGATGGTGAAATCGAGCGGCATGCCGGTGGTGGCGAAATCGACGGTGCCGCTGGCCGAGAGCGTGCCAGGTCCGGCATGGCCGGTGAATTCGCTGACCGTCAGACGCGAATGATCGATTCGAAGCGCGGCGCCGATATCGTGAATCCGCAAGCCTCGGGCATAGTCCTGGATTTCGCCGCCGCTTAATTTGCCACTGCCGTCGATGCGCAGCGCGGTCCATGTGCCGCCGATCTCCCCGTCCAGAGTCAGCATGCCGCGCACGCGCTGTCCCTCTGCCGCCAGAAACGGATCGAGCAAGGCGAGATCGGCGCTGCCGCCGACCCGCAAGGCGATGGACTTTTGCGGTATCAGTGGCAGTTCGCCCTTGAGGTCGAGATGCACCCCCTTGCCAGCGGACAAGGCCGCCGTCACGCTTGCGCCGCCGTCATGCAGCACCGCCTGCGCTTCGGCGGAGGCCGCGGGTTGATTGCGGCCCGCGCCAGCGGAACGCAAATCGCGGCCTTCGAGCGCGATGGTTCCTCGCGGAGCGGCCAGAGTGCCCGTCAGGGTCGCATGGGCTGACAGCAGACCCTCAAGCTTCGCCTGGGGCAGGAAAGTCCGGAACGCGCTTAGCGCGATGTTCTTTGCCTCGGCATGGAAGACCAGGCCCGGCAAGAGTTGGCCGCCGGCGGTGATCTCGCCCCCTGTGAGACGAAGCACGAGCCGGTCCAGCGCAAGGCCTCGTGCGAAATCGATCCGCATCGGGACCGCAAGATGCGCGGTCACGCCGCGCAAGTCTCCATCCAGCGCGGTCAAGGAGAGATGGTGCCCCGGTGCATCGAGCAGGGCGCTGGCCGTGAGCCGGGCGGGCGCACCGCTGCTGTCTGAAATATGAGAATCGAGCGACAGGACAAGCCCGCCCGGCGGACCTGCAACGCGCCCGTCGACATTTGCGCTGGCACCCTGGCTCGCAATGCCGTGTCCGGAGAAGGCAAAACTCAAGAGCGGCTTGCCAAACAGATCGGCCGCGCTGCCATGCAAGGTGGCGTCATGCATGCCAAGCGCACCCAATTGCACGGATTTGAGGGAGGCCTTCAGCAGAGCATTCGTCTTGCCGCCACGGGCCTGAAGGCTGACGGCGGCATTGGCGGCTCCCGACAGGCGCGCGCCCGTGAACAGGGCGATGTCGGCAAGGCGCTGCAATTGCAGATTCGCGTTGCCGCTGACGGCGGCGCCTTGCGGCGCGGCGATATCCGCTTTGGCCTGCAACGATCTCCAATGCGCCCGCAACGCGATTTGGCGTGCCTTCCCGCCGCGCCATTCAGCATTCAAGGCGAACGGCGCATTGTCGAAATGGCCATTCATGGTCAGGTCGGCACTGCGCGGCGCCGGCAAACCGGCGGCCCGGAAGACGATATCGATCCTCTGGCGGGCAAAGCCTTTGGTCGCAAGCACCGCACCCCCGCTCGCCGACAAAGCGGCATGGCCGAGCGCCCCGTTGAGATTGCCCCGCAGCGCCAGCGAGCCTCGCACCATTCCCGCGAGCCGCGACAGGTCGGTGAGGTCCAGCGCCAGGCGGTAATTGAGCACGCCCTTGCGGAAATCCCCGCGCACGTCGGTCTCCAGCGCCGCACCCTTGAAATGCACAGACGAGCGGACGATGTCGCTGCCCTCGACCAGCGCCTCGGCGTCGAGGGACGCGCTGGGTCCCAGTATCCTGGCGGGAACGGATGCGCCATGCGCCTGGGCCCTGCCGTTCAACGTCAATTGGAATTGTTGACCGACCTGTGCGAGCGAGAGGCGCGCGGTCGCGCGGCCGCCGAAATCGATCCCTTGCAGCGCGGCGAAAGGCGCGAGCGACGGGACGGTAAGCAGCGCCGTCAGCTTCTGGCCGCCCCGGGTCTGTGCCTCGCCGCTCAGCCGGACCAGGGGATGGCTGAAAGTGAATCGTACCGGCCGGGATGGCGCCTTCAGGTCCGCATGCGCCGCAAACTCGACGGGCGCACGCGCGAACAGATCGGGATGCAGGCCCGGCACCGCCACGCCGGACACAGCGCCAGCCAGATCGACGCTCCCATCATCGCCTCTCAGATCGGCCGAGACGGCTCGTGCCGTCAGGCCGCCGACTGTTGGCTCCTCCAGCGCCAGACGGGCCCTGACCTGAGGTGCATCGAAAGACCCATGCAGATGTCCTTCGGCCGACAGGGATCGCCATCCCATGTCGGGGCGCGGCTTCATCGCGGGCGCGGCGGCCGTAAAATCCAGATCGATCCGGCGGGACGCCAGCGCGATGACGCCATGGCCGCCGGCATGCAGCGACCCAGCCGACAAGGTCAAGGACAGTGCATTAGCGGTGCGGGTGCCGCCTGCACGCGCCGCCAGGTTGACCGGACCCAGGCCCGGCAGGCCCAGCAACTTGGCCAAAATGCCGTCGCTGCCCTCCCGGACCGTGACGTCGCCCTGCGCGACATCCTCCGCGATGCCCCCCAGGACGCGATAGGCATCGCTGTTGCCGAGCCGCGAGATGGCCAAATCGGCCTGCAACTGGTGGCGGGAGACATAATGCAGCGCGCCATGCGCGGCGAGCGAAACGGGATGTCCGATCACCGGGGCGGCGATGTCGATGCGCGCCACGGAAAAATGTCCGACATCGATGCGGGGGGTCGTCCCGCCCGAAGTCGCGGCGGGAACGGGGCGCCGCAACAGGACGGCCCGTGCCGCTGTCACATCCGCAACCGTGATGTGATTGCGCAGCGCCGCCAGCGCCGACCAATCCAGCGACACATTTTCAATTCTCAGCCAGGGACTTTTGGCATCCCTGACCGTGACGGCCCTGGCGCGCAGCCGGTCCGGAAAGAATCCGCTCAGTCCCTCCACAGTTACTGCGCCCCCGGACAGCGGCCGCACCAGCCGTCCCACCAGCGCAAGTCCGGGGGGAGACCAAAGCAGCAGGACCAGCAGCAGCAGCAGGCCGCCGACCGCCCCCAATCCCAATCTTATGTATCGCCGGCCCCGCATCAGAAGGCCTGTCCCAGTCCGATATAGATTTCGAAGGCGTCACCTTTCGGCACCCGGGTCACGGGCACCGCCACATCCAGCCGTACCGGACCGATCGCGGTGTAATAGCGCGCGCCCAAGCCGACACCGACATGGGGGGTGTCCGTGAAGGGCGCGCCGGCACTCGCCTGGCCGGCATCGACAAAGGCCGCCGCGCCCCAATCCTCACCGATACGCTGGCGGAATTCCACCGTCGCGGCATCCACCGATTTGGCGCCCAACGGCTTGTCGTCGGAAAATTGCGGCCCGATGGACTGATAGGCATAGCCGCGCACCGTGGCGCTGCCGCCGGCATAGAGGCGCTGGTCGGGCGGCACTTCCAGATTGGAGCCGCCCAGGATGCTGCCGGCCAGGGCGCGCAGTGCCACCACGGAACGCCCATCCCCGGCGACATCGAAATAGGATGAAGCAGAGGCCTGGGCGACAAAGAAGGTGAGGTTCGCGCCACCAAAAGCATGGGTTGGGGTCAGCGCGAGCGATGCGCGCAGGCCGCTGACGGGATCGCGCAGGAGGCCCTCGATCCCGGTACTGTCATAGTTGGCGGTCATCGGCAGCGCCACGAGTTGATAGAGCCGTTCCGCCCCTTCCTGGGTGATGTCGTCATGGGTCACCGACAGGCCCGCGCTGCCGCTCCACAGTCGGGAGAATTTGCGCCGCACATAGCCGGCAAGCGTCTCGGCAGTCTGGTCATAGGCATCGAGCTGCTGCTTCACGCCGGTAAGGTCGAACTCCAGCGCTTGGTTCTGCTGGAGAAACAGGGGCTCGAGATATTGCGCCGTCAAATTATATCCCAGTCCCGCCGAAGCGCTGCCAAGACCGGTGCCGGAGGCCGTGAGATTGAGCTGCTCGGCATTGCCAAACAGGTTGCGATGCGACCAGGTGGTGGCGAGGCTGATACCCAGATCGGTGGAATAGGTGCCCGAGAGGGTGACCGCATGTTGCGGGCGCTCTTGCACGTCGAACACAAGCGGGATGCGCCCGTCCGGATCCAGATGGTCCGACGCGCGGGCGCTGACGCCGGAGAATACCCCCAGCCCCGCCAGTGCCTGGCGCGCCGCTTCGATGCGGCTGGGGCGATAGAGGTCACCGCCATGCACGGTCAGCGCGCGCCGGACAAAACTTTCATTGACCTCCTTCAAGCCCTGGAAGGAAATTCGGCCGATTTTCACTCGCGGCCCGGTATCGACGGCATAGGTCACGTCGATGGTGTGAGCGGCATCGTCCGCGGTGGCGTCGGGCACGGCAATCTTCGCCAGGGCATAGCCGTTCTCTTCCAAAGCGCTGAGCAGAGACGTTCTTGCATCCAGCACCGCGCCCGCCACAGCGGGATCGCCACTTTTCAAGGTCAAGGCTGCGCGATCGTCTTTCGGAACCTCTCCCGTCAACGTGATTTGCCCGATGTGGTAAAGCGGTCCCGCCACGACCGCGATCGCGACCGTAGCGCTGGCGTTCGCGGCCATCGCATCCAGCGCCTGGGGCAGATCGGGATCGTCCAGGCTCCGGTCCGCAATCATGATTTTCACTTGGTTCTGGTAATAGCCGAAACTATCCAGGGCAGTCGTCAGGCGCGGAATATCCTCCCGGGCGCGTTCAACCAGGGCGAAGGGCGGTATGGGGCCCTTGCCGGCCAGGGTGACAAGCTGGGCACTGGCGTGCAGCGCCGCTTCGACCGGGCCGGAAGACGTCCCGGTAATTTTCACATGATAGGCCTGCGGGTCGGCGGCGCGGGCCGGCGACGTGGCTATCGCGCAGGCCAACAGCAGACCAATCGGAAGCGGCCATCTCTGAAAAAACGTGTTTATGGGCGGTCTCGCAATATGAAAGGCCCCTTCTTCCGGCCAAATGGGGCTAGATCAGGGCACCGGGACGGAACGCGCATCGCTCCGTGAAGCCTACGGTTTCATTTGTGTAATCGGCACGGGCGGGAACGCTGGGAACCCGAACAGAATCCCCGCGTTTGTTCCCGGTATCCAACCTCGGTTCACATGAAAACGCTTTGCGCCGTCCTTTTCGGTCTCGGGATCGCGGCGGTGTCCGTACCGTCGGCCCGGGCCCAGACCGACCAGTCCAGCGGAATCCAAGGGTATGTTTCGGCCGGTGTCGGCCTATTACCTGACTATATTGGGGCCAGCAAATATATCATCGTCCCCTATGTCGATGGGCAGGCGAACCTAGGCAACTATTTCCTGCGTTTCGACGGTGGCGATCTGCAATTGAACCTGCTGGATGACGACAATATCCATGCCGGTCCCTTGATCGGCTATCGCATGGGACGGGGCGATGTCTATTACGATGCCGTGTCCCGCATGCACCATATCCGTTACTCCATCACCGATGGGGGATTCGTGGAATATGAGCATCTCGCCCAGGATCCGCGCTCGGGCGAGCGGGTGACACTCAGCGTTTCTGAAGGCAATATCAATTATCAGAGCGGCCTGGATGTCGAACTGCGCGCGTTGCTGCACCGTCCGCTGGACTTCATCGATCCCGGCCTGATCGCTGCCGTGGAAGGTGACATGGGTTGGGGCGATGGCAGCTTCATGCAGACCTATTTCGGAATCAACCAGCCCAATGCGGTTGCCAGCGGCTTTCCGCTGTTTCGGGCGCGCTCAGGCATCGAAGATGCCGGTGTGTCGCTGTCGCTCGACCAATATCTCTCCCGCAAATGGAGCGTCGGCGTGCGATTTCACTATATGCGCCTGCTCGGCGATGCCGCGGACACGCCCCTGACCGCCATTGCTGGATCGCCCGACCAGATGTTCGGCGGGGTGGTTGTCGGTTATGTGCTTTAACGGCCGATCGCCTCTCCCGGGCCGGTAAATCGCGTCTGGCGCACCTTGCGCAAATCCCCGATGATGACGAACATTCCGGGGAGAGGGGACATGAAAGCGACACCGACCCGCAGGCGCTGGCTGGTCATGTTCCTGGTGTTCCTGATCGTCACGGTCAGTTATTTGGACAGAACCAATCTGTCGGTGGCCGCGCCCGTCATCCAGCGCCAGCTTCATCTCACCCCGACCCAACTCGGCCTGATCCTCAGCGCCTTCTCCTGGGCTTATGCGCTGGCACAGATTCCCGCCGGCCTGATTGCCGCCCGGCTGCGGCCACGGCGCGCCTATTTCGGCGCCTTATGGCTGTGGTGCATCTTGCTGGCCCTCACTACCACCGCGACCTCCTTCGGAGCCTGGATCCTGTTCCGCATTCCGTTCGGCCTTGCCGAGGCGATCACCTGGCCGGCGGCGTCGGTGCTGCTAAGCCGCTGGTTTCCGCGTATCGAATATTCAGAGGCCATGTCGCTGCAGAATCTCGGCTTGGTAGTGGGTGCGGCCCTGGCGCCGCCTCTGGTCGCATCGATCATCGCGTTCTGGGGCTGGAAAACGGCCTTCATCGTGACCGGCGTGATTGCCGGGCTTTTGGGGACGTTGTTCTATATCTATACCAAGGACGATCCGGCCGACGACCCGCGCGTCTCGGCAGACGAGCTCGCCTGGATTCGCCACGATCAGGTCCAGGACGACATCCAGTCCCTGCCCGCCGGGTTCATTCGCATTTTGCTGGGCCGGCCGTCGCTATGGGCGGTGGGGATCGCCAATTTCGGCCTCGACTTCATCAATTTCATGTTTCTCACCTGGTATCCGACCTACCTGACGGAGAAATATCACATGTCGCTAACGCGAATGGGGGTGATGGCGATGGAGCCCTATCTGTTCGGCGTGATCGCCGTGCTCGGCGCCGGCCGGCTGGTGCGCGCCCTGATCGACAGCGGCATGGACTCCGTGGCGGCGCGCCGAGCGGTGATTTTCGCGGGCCTGTTTCTGGGCACCATCGCGCTGTTGGCAACGGTGAGCGTCACCGATCTGTATGCTTCCGTCACCGCGATGTCCTTGGGTTATGCATTCGTGATGTCGATTCTGGGTCCGATGTGGTCCACGCCCGCTGAGATCGCCGGCCATCGAGGTGTCGGCTTTGCCAGCGGGTTCGTCAATTTCATCGGCAATGTCGGCGGGATCGGTTCGCCCATCCTGATGGGCGTCGTGCTGGAACATTTTCATTCCTTCACGCCGGCCATCCTGATCGCCGCCGGAGTCACGCTCACCTGCGGGGTGCTGTTCCTGCTTCTGTATCGCGCCAAGGCAGACCGGGAGGCCGTGGCGGCCTTTCTCGCGATTTAGCATCGTGATCGAGATCAACGATCTGCACAAAAGCTATCCCGGCACCGTTGCACCGGCGGTGCGGGGCCTCTCGCTGACGGTGGACAAGGGCGAATTGCTGGTCCTGGTAGGACCTTCAGGCTGCGGCAAGACCACTACCCTCAACATGCTCAACCGCCTGATCGAGCCAAGCAGCGGCGGCATCCGGATCGACGGACGGGACATTCGCGACGACGATCCCATCCTGCTCCGCCGCCGGATCGGCTATGTCTTCCAGGATGCGGGGCTTTTCCCGCACATGACGGTGGCCGAGAATATCGGCGTCACGCCGCGATTGCTTGGCTGGAATGGCGACGACATCGCGGCGCGGGTCGAGACCTTGCTGACCCTGGTGAAGCTGCCGGACCTCGGCAGCCGCCTACCGCGCGCCCTCTCCGGCGGCCAGCGCCAGCGTATCGCGCTGGCGCGTGCATTGGCTGCACGGCCATCCATCATGCTGCTGGACGAACCGTTCGGCGCACTCGATCCCCTCACCCGCGACGAGATCGCAGACGATTATGCGAAGCTCCATGACGATTTGGGACTGACCACTGTCATGGTGACTCATGACATGACCGAAGCGCTGCTGCTGGCGGATCGTATCGCGGTGATGCGCGACGGCGTGCTGGTGCAAACAGGCGCGCCGCGGGAGCTCATCGGCTCGCCCACGGATGCGTTTGTCGCCCGGATGATCGAGACGCCGCGGCGTCGGGCGCAGCGTCTCGCGGCCGCGCTGGAAGAACCTGAAGCATGAGCGCCAGCATCCGTGAAGCGCTGGCAGTCCTTCCGGATTATCTCGGCCAGCATGTGCTGCTGAGTGTGGCGGCGATCCTTTGCGGCACGGCAATCAGCCTGCCGCTGGCGGTCGCGGCGGCACGCCGGCCGGCCTTGCGCGGACCGCTGCTGGGTTTCGCCAGCGTGCTCCAGACTATCCCGGCGCTCGCCCTGCTGGCGCTTTTCTATCCCGTGCTGCTCGGGCTTTCGCTGGTGACAAGGCAATTGTTCGGCGTCGGAGTGCCCGCGCTGGGCTGGCTGCCTGCTCTGCTGGCGCTGACGCTCTATTCCATGCTGCCGGTGTTGCGCAACACCGCAACCGCGCTGGCCGAAAGCGACCCGGCAGTGCTGATGGCGGCGCGCGGCGTCGGCATGACACCGCGACAGTCGCTGCTGATGGTGGAGCTGCCACTCGCCGCGCCGATGATCATGGCCGGCATCCGCACCGCCGCTGTGTGGGTGGTCGGGACCGCCACCCTGTCAACGCCGGTCGGCCAGACCAGCCTGGGCAATTACATCTTCACAGGCCTGCAGACGGAGAACTGGATCTATGTGCTGTTCGGCTGCGTCAGCGCGGCGCTGCTCGCACTGCTGCTGGACATGCTGCTGGCGCTGGCGGCCTCCGGGCTCGCGCGCCGCAGACCGGCGCGGACATTTGTGGCGGCGGCGGCGCTCGCCGCCATCGTCATCCTGAGCCTGCTTCCCCTGTTCGCCACGCCGCGGCACGCCATTGTCGTCGGTGCGAAGAATTTCACCGAGCAATATATCCTGGCCGATTTGATTGCGGGCCGGCTGGAGAAGGCCGGACTTGCCACCACGCAGAAGACCGACCTGGGCTCGACCGTGGCTCTGCGGGCCCTGGCAGCGAATGCGATCGACGTCTATGTCGATTATTCCGGGACCCTGTGGGCCGATGCCATGCATCGCAGCGACCTGCCGGGGCGCAAGGCGATGCTGGCCCAGCTCGGCAATTGGCTTAGGCAGCGATATGGCATCGTGATGCCGGGAGCGCTGGGATTTGAAAACGCCTATGTTTTCGCCATGCGCGCCGACCGCGCCCGGGCGTTGCATATCCAAAGTCTTTCCGACCTGGCCATCCATGCGGCGGCCTTGAAGATCGGGGGCGATTTCGAGATTTTTTCGCGCCCCGAATGGCGCAGCGTGGTGAAGGCCTATGGCCTTTCTTTCGCGGTCCAGCGCCAATATCAGCCCGACTTTCTTTACCGCGCGGCGGCCAATGGCGATGTCGATGTGATTTCGGCGTTTTCCAGCGACGGCCGCATCGCGCGCTACGGCCTGAAAATTCTTTCCGACCCAAAAGGGGCCCTGCCGCCCTACGACGCCGTGCTTTTGCTTGGGCCCCACCATGCTGCCCAATTGCGCAAACTGCTTGAACCGCTGGTCGGCGACATCTCCCTCCGCCGCATGCAGCAGGCCAATCTGATGGTCGATCAGGGACAAAAAACGCCCAGACAAGCAGCCTTGTGGCTGGCGGATCGCAATTAAGCCCGCAAGGCCGCCAAGTCAGAATGACCGTTTGAAGGTCAGGCGGAATTCGCGCCCGATGCTCGGAGTGGCGGCGAGATTCTGATAGGAATCGTTGTTCGGCGTGAAATAGAGCTTGTCCGTCAGGTTGTCGATGTTGAGGTCGGCTTCCCATTCGTCGAACTGAACGAAAAGCGACATGTTGAGGGTGAAATAGTTCGGAAACACGATCGGATCGGCAATGACCTGTTGCGTCTTGCCGACGTAGGAGCCGCCAAACGTCGCTCCCGCCACGCCCCAGTCGAACGGATCGGAGGTATAGGTCAGATAAGGGCTGATCAGGACATGCGGGATCAGCGAGAAGTCGTAATTTCCGGCCGGCCCGGGAAAGCCGGCGAGGTCGTAGGTCACATAAGAACCGCCGAACGCACCGGCCAGCGCTGTTGTGCTGTTGCCGGCATAGAGCCGCGCCGGCAGATAGGTGAAGCTGTGGTCCGGGCCCTTGACCATGGTGTGCTGCATATCGCCCGCCACGGTCAGGCTCCAGTTCCGGTCCATCACATAGCGGATTTCCAGTTCTTCGCCCTTGGAACGGGTGCCGACTACGCTTGTCGTGCCGCCGCCCTGCTCCAACTGGGTGCGCTCCTGGCGATACCAGGACAGCGACCCCACCAGATGATCGTCGAGGAAAGCGAATTTGACCCCGCCCTCGGTAAGATAAGAGGCCGAGATGAAGCCCCCATTGGAAAATAGCGACGTGACGACCTGATCCGCCTGCCCGACCTCGACCGCTGCGTTCTTTGCATAGGTTAGATAGGGAACCAGACCCCAGGGGGTTTGATAGCTCAGGCTTGCAGAGTAGGTGAACAGGTCCTTCTTACCCCTGCCGTATGGCGCCTCAAAGGGCAGCACGCCGGCATCGACCGAACGAACGTCATAATCATCGTAGCGGCTGCCCAGGATGAGATTGAGAGAATTCCATGCGATGTCGGACGTCACGAATGCGCCGCCATCGCCGGTGTTGGTGCGCACATTATTTTCCCAGCCCAGGGCCAGCGAGCCCGCGGGCACCGCGCCGAACGGACCGGCGAAGATGTCGTTGGACGTGGGTCCGTAGCTTATATCGCGGCGATCCAAGGCGATGATGCCGCTATTATAGCTCTCCTTGCCGATTGCATGAGTGTAGCGATAGGAGGCGCCGATCACCGTGTTGGTGGTGAGAGCGCCGTTCAGCCCGTTCCAGGAGAACGCATCACTTAGCCGCGATTCGAAAACTTGCGTGCGATAGGATGCCGGAAAGCTATAGCTGACATAGCGGTCGTTGGAGAGGGAATCGTAGAACAGCTCCAGCTTGGCATCGCCGAAATCGCCTAGCGACTTCGCCAATTGCATGAAGCCCGTATGCGTAATCGTGTTGGAGAAATCCACACCCTTGGCGATATAGATGGTCCGGGGGTTCAGCTTGGTGGTGCCGACGCCGGTATCCAGGGAATGATAGGCATCGGTATCGGGTCCGCCGAATTGGGGCGTCAGGATCAGCGACTTGAAATTCGGATCATTGGCATAAGGATTGCCGCCCAGCTCATTGAGTTCGATCTTGCCGTCACCGTTGGTATCCACCAACGAAGTATCGCGTCCGGTGATGTAAGTTCGGCTGCCGATGAGATTCTGGGTCAGACGATTCCAGCCTGGCGTCTGAACATCGCCGTTGGAATGGTAATACATGTAATCACCGGAAAAGCTGTAACCGTCATCCATATCGAAATCGGCCGAGGTCTCCAGCAATTGGTGCGAGGGGTGGAGGCCACGATAGAAACTGAAGGAATCGTCGATCTCGCCATAGGCATAAACTCCACCCTTGGCGAAACCGAGATCGACCGGGGCACCGATCTGTCCGGTGACATTGCGCTTTTCATAGCTGCCATAGGTGACGGTGGCCTGGCCGGTGAAATCGGTCAAATAACCATTCTCCGTTTCCGCGGTCTTGGGAATGAAATTCAAAAGACCACCGACTTTGCCCGCCCCATAGAGCGGCGAAGGCGGCCCACGCAGAATTTCGATCTGCGACGCATCGCCGATCGGTGTGGTATAGGTGCCGCGATTTTCCGCCCTTTTGAACCCGCGGAAATAGGTTTCCGCAAGGGTACCGCGCACATCCACCGCTCCCTCGACGCCATAATAGCTCGCGGTATAGGTGCTGGGCGAAATCGCCGTCAGCGCGTCCACGGCCTCGATGCCGTAGCGGCTGATCGTCGTGTCGCTGATCACCGTTTCCGCGCGCGGCGTGTCGATCAAGGTGAGCGGCAGGCCGAAAGCGGTGGAATTGGGCGTGGTTTCGATCAGACGGGCCGCATCGCCGGTCACCACCACCGTCTCGGTCTGCGACTGAGCGCCGGCCGCGCTTGCCGCAAGGCACGCTATCGCCGCGATCAGCCATTTTCTCATTGTTCCAACGCTGCCCAGCGAGTTCCCGCATCTTAACTGAACAACGTCCTTTCGATGTCGTCAAATGTCTTGTAACATGTTACATCACATTTCGAGAGCTCGTGACTTTTCGGCCGCAACAAACCCCTTGGCCGATAGGTCTGGTAGTCCCGCTTTCAGCCTGGGCCGGTGGAAAAGCCGCGCTCCGGTGCATCCTCGGCCGGCGGCCGCATCACGACCACTGCGCAAAGAACCGCAACCACGCAGCCGGTCAGCGCCAGCAGGAACGGTACGAAGCTGCCCGTCCCATCACGCGTCCAGCCCGCAAAAAGCGGCCCGATCGATGCGAGAGTCGAAATCAAGTTGACGATGGAGAAAAGCTCCAGATTCACCGTTCGCCCGAAATAGTTGAGCAGCAGGATCGTGGAGGCGAAGAATGTCAGGCCGTAGCCGACACCGACCCCAGCGGCATAAGTGATGAGAAGGGGTAAACCGCTGGCGAAGGTCAACGCCAGAATTCCGATCACAAGCGCGGCCAGCGAAAGAGCCAAAAGCCTTTTCGGCTCGATCCGGTCCCCCACCGAACCGCCGCAGGTCCGTGCCACGGCGTTGATCAGCGCCTCCACGCTCAGCATGCCGCCGGCCAGCGCCGGCGCGACGCCATGCTCAGCCAGGTGCGCGACGGAAATGCTGTTCACCGTGATGCCGCAAAGCAGGAAGCAGGTATAGGCGGCGGCCAGGATTGCAAATTGTGGCGTGCGCAGGGCATTCGCGACGGTCCATACGCGGCTGGAACGAAATACCGCCTGATCTTCGGAAAATTGCGGATTGCCCTGGAGATCGGTCCTAACATCAACCAGGATCGCAGCAAGCAGACTGATCGCCGTCACGGCCGCGCCGCAGGCTATCCAATAATTGCGCCAATTGCCGGTCGCGCCCAGGATCCAGAGAAAAGTCAGCGGACCGGCGACACCGCCCAACCCTCCGATGGTGAAATATACCCCGAACGCAAAAGACGGCCGCTCGAAGCAGCGCGCCAGCAGGTACGTACCCGGAACCACGCCAAGCAAAGTAAAGCCCAAGCCGGCCAGGCTGCTGCCGAAATAATAGAGATAAATACCCCGGGTCTGCGCCAGGCATAGGAACGCGACCGCCATGACCAGGCTGCCGGTGACCAGGGTAACGCGCACGCCGACACGCCGGATCAACCAGGCAGGGATGTAGCTGGTGATGCCGCAGAACACGCCCAGCAGCGCGAAACCGGTCCCTGCCTCGCTCCAATTCCAGTGCAGTTCCGCGATCATCGAAGGCAGAACCACGCCCAACGACGTGAAGGTGGCCGCTGTGATGAGAAAAAACACCGCACCCGCCAGGGCCAGGGTGACCCAGGCCCGCGGCGGCGCTTGATTCACGGCACACCGCCCGAATTGGAGATGTGCAGGAGAACGAGGTGCAAGAGCATAGCGTAACATTTCACGGTATGCGTCCTGCTGCAACTCATGCCAAAACACGTCACAGGTGGGCGCCGGCTCCGACTATTCGTCGAACTGCGTGTCGAGCGTGACAGGCGCCCATTGGCCGAATTCGGTAAGCATCGCGCCCATCCGGCGGGTGACATAGTGCATCGCGTCTGCGCCCAGAAGCAGATGGCGGGGCAGGCTTTCTGCAGTCACTGCAGCGAGGATATGCCACGCCATCTTGCCGGGATCGCCGGATTCCCGCCCGGCACGTTCGGCCAGGATATGTTCGGAAGAATGCGCGGTCGTGGCATAATCAGCAATCTTCCGCCGGGCGCGGGTCAGCGAGCGTGAGAAGGCGGTGCGCATGCCGCCGGGCTCCACATTGATAACCTTGATGCCGAGCGGCGCCACTTCATCGGCCAGGGTTTCGCCGATCGCCTCCAACGCGAATTTGCTGGCGCAATAAAGGCCAGTACCTTGCCAGGTCGCCAGCCCGCTAACGGATGTTATGTTTACGATGATGCCGTTCCGTCGGGCGCGCATGCCGGGCAGCACCGCCTGGATCAGCCCCAGGGGCCCGAACAGATTGACCTCGAACTGGTCGCGCGCTTCCGCAAGGCTTGCTTCCTCCACCGCACCCGCCAGGCCATGGCCGGCATTGTTGACCAGGACATCGATCGGGCCGAGCCGTTCGACGGCCTTCACCGTGTCGGCAATGCCCGATGTATCGCGCAGATCCATCACAAAACCGCGGGCCCGGCCCGAAGCGTCGGCTTCGAAAGCATTTTTGGCGTCTTCGCTGCGCACCGTGCCCGCCACGGTATTGCCCGCCGCCAACACGGCCGCGGCAAGTGCCTTGCCCAGCCCGCTGCCAACGCCGGTGATCAGCCAATTCTTCTGCCCTACAGCCATGCGATAGCTCCACATCCGGCGCAAAGATACCAAACCCTGCGCCGGATGCACGCAGGCCATTCACAGGCTTTTGGAAAGTCCGAAGAAAAAGCCGCGGCGCGCGCCCCATTGCGGCGCGCCGACGCCGATGCCGGTGCCGTCACGGATCTCATACTTCTCGTCGAACGCGTTGATGATGTCGGCCCGCGCCGTCACGCCGGAAAAGCCGCCCAAATCGAAGGTGTGGCTGATCCCGAAATTGACGGTCGTGTAGGGCGGCACATGATCGCCATTGGGTGTCGCCCCGTCGCGCCTCAATCCGGTACCGTAGAGAAGATCGGTCGAAAGCAAGGTGCCGTCCCAATCATAGGACGCGCCCGCTGATACCGACCCGATCTGCTGATGATCGAGCGGGATAAAATGGGTGGCGATGTAATCGAGATCGTCCGGATCGAACTGGAATTCGCTCGAAACGATATGGCGGCCGTCGGCCCGCTCATAGGCGCCGTTCGCATAGAAATTAAACGGCCCGGACCGGTAGCTGGTGGTCAGCTCCATGCCATACTGGCGGCCGGTCTGATAGTTGAACGGCGTCAGGATGATCGGCGCGCCGAACTGCCCTTCGTCGATAAGATCGTGCGAGGCCTTGAAAAACCCGTCCAACCCGACCTGGGCGCCCTCGAACAATTTCTGCACCACGCCGGCATCGTAATAGTCCGCCCGTTCGGCTTTGGGCGTGGTGTCGGTGTGATCTGTGGCCGCGGTGGTGTTGTCGAACAGGGCGACATCCTGGGTCGCCACCAATTCGAAAGGCGGCGGCGAGAAATAGCGGGCAAACCCGGCATGAATGGTCGTGGTGTCGGTCGGCGTCCACACCAGATTAGCGCGCGGGCTGAGCTGGTTTTCGGAATCGAAGGCGCTGAAGGAATCGTAGCGCAGGCCGTAATTCAGCGTGAGGCTGGAAAATATCTTCCATTCGTCCTGCACATAGAGCCCGTAATTCCAACCCTGCTTGCTGCCATTATCCGCGATGGTCAGCGGCACATTCGAATTCTGGCAGGTCTGGGAAGGATCGGTGCAGAGGGGGTTCGGATTGGGGTTTGCCGGACCGCCTGGCGCCGTCGACAAGACCAATGCCGATGTCTGGCTCAGGATATCGTCGGCCTGATACAGCACCCCGAAACGAATCGTGTGGCTGTCGCCGGCGTGCCAGGCTCCTTCCGCCTGCAGGCCATAGGTGACATCGCGCTTATAGGCGGTCTGGTCGACACCGTCATAAAGCAGGTCGCCGAGATTGGCGCCGGGCGTATACAAAAGGCTCGAAAAGCGCCCGAACAGCGAGACCTGCATGTCCACGGCGCCCGCCGAGCGCAGATAGCTCAAAATGCCATAATGGGTCAGCTCGCGCTGGCGCTCGTCGAGCTGTTCCGACGGCGAAACGCTTTGCCCATTGGCGTTGAGCACAAAATCGCCGCTGCCGGCATCCTGCGGTCCCAGCCCCACAAGCCCATCCAAGCCGGACGGCTGCAAGCCGCGACTGTCGGGGATCTGGAACATGTCACTGGAGGTGCCCAGCACGGCGGTGACGCTACTCTCTTGGTCCAATATCTCCTGCAGGAAGGCGAAGCCGTGATATTGCTTGGTGCGGTCGTGCAGCGGATCGATGCTGCCGTCCGGAGATTCGATGCCCAGCGTGCCGGTTGTGTAGTCGCCCGAGACGAAATAGTTGAAATGCCCCGACGAGCCGCCATAGCTGAAGGACGGCGTCAGGGTGCTGTGGCTGCCGCCATAGATGCTGACCTCGCCGCCATTGTCGAACAGGCCGGTCTTGGTCTGGATGTCGATAATACCGGCGGTACGGTCGCCATATTCGGCCGGCAACGCGCCGGTGATGACCCGCACATTCTCGGCTAACCGCGGATCGAGCGTCTGGCCAAACACGGAAATTCCTTCCGGCAGGATGATGCCGTTGAGCCGGTATTGCAGGCCGTTATGTTCGCCGCGGATGTGAAGCTGTCCGAAGGAATCCTGCGCTGCCCCAGGCACCTGCAGAATCACCGAGTTGAGCTGGGCGTTGTCGCCGCCGGGCTGGTTCTGGATCTCCTGGGACGTGACGGTATAGGTGGAGGCGCCCGTCTGGGTCTGGATGCCGTTGCGCGCGGCGGCGAGCCGCTCGGCCGTAACGGTGACGGTTTCTGTTTGCTGCGCCGACACCGGCGCAAAGGCTGAAAGAATGGCGGCACCAGCGGTGCCCGCCAGAAGAATCGAATGGCGCATGATTGAGTTCCCGCGTCTGTCGACCCGGGTGCACACAGGCACCAATATTACGGGACGACCTGATTTCCATGGATGACGTAAGGCGCGCCAAATGGCGTTGCCCTCGTCACGCTGCGATGATCCGGAAATCAGTTGCGCGGTGGAGCGCGGCTACGCCAACTATGAGAAACCGCATCGAGACGCCGTGCGGCAAGCGTTGCGATTTCGATGGCCGAAATCGCAAGCATAGGCAGGAAAAACACCAGGGCGGCTTGCGCGACAATCTGGCCGTTATGTAGAAACTGCTGACACAGCGGACAATTCTCGGGATCGTCGTCCACCGGGAAGTTATGGTGCCCGGGCGAGCTTTCGTTCAGCTTCTGGGCAATAGAGCTGCTAGCGAGGTTCTGGGGGTGGATATGGGTTTGGGTGAAATACCCTTGAACCGCAATGGTCAGGACCATAAAGCCGATCAGAAACATGCGGCCGGCGGCAACGCGCCCCGCACCGCAACATCTCTCCAATTGCGTTCTGATCATTGGCTTATTTATATAGGCCGCACGCGCGAAGCACAACGTCCCTGCGTCCGCGCCGATCTCTCGTCAACATTACGGAACACTGCGTACACGGTTCGAATGTGTTCCATTCCATTCTCGCGAGTCCGGTCACGCGAGCCGATCAATCCTCACAGGCTTCGCTCATGTCTCGCGCATGTTCGCAGCGTGTCGTCGGCACGCCGGACGGCGCTTGCGGCAAAAGCAGTGTCTCGATATCAGAACCCCGCTCCATGGTAAGATGGACGGGACAGCGCATCGAGATGTCCAGCAACTTGGCCCGTTGAGCCTCGTCCAGAGGACCGCTGAACTGCATCTCGCGCACAAAACGGTCGCGATCGTTCAAGCCGCCCCGGTGATGCGTAACTGTGACGCGAACCCGCTCAAGCGGCCATTTCTTGCGGTTGGCATAGAGCCGGACGGTCATCAGCGAACATGCCCCGATCGCCGCGCTGAGAAGATCGTAAGGATTGGGGCCCGACCCCATCCCGCCGGCGGCAACCGGTTCGTCCATCAGGAATGTCGAGGTGCCCGCCTTCACCTCTACCTGAAACGGCCCTTTTTTCGTCTCATCGAGAATAATCGTCTCGCCCGCGATGTCCGTCATGCCGCCGTCTCCTGCCCGCCGCCGCCAGGCTTCTATGGACGGATTCGGATCGCCTCGCAAAGCCGCGCGCTCAAAGGCAAAGAAGGATTGAATCGCCCCTAGGCCGCGCGTGCGGCTGTCAGGTTTGGATGCGCACCGGAACAGCCTTGCCGGCGGGCGTGCCCGATTCCTGGTCGTGATACCAAAGAGGAATCAGCGGATTGGCTTCCGGATAATAGGCGCCCACACAACCATCTGGCAGCGAGAAAGGTGTCACCTGGAGCCCGCCCACCTCGCGATGGACTCCGTCCTCGGCATCGCTCACCAGCGAGACGATCTGGCCCGCCTTAATGTCCAGCCGGCGCATTTCGTCCGGATTGATCAGCAACACGTCGCGCGTGCCCTCGATTCCCCGAAGCCGGTCGCTATAGCCGTAAATGGTGGTGTTGAACTGGTCGTTGGAGCGCATCGTGATCAGGCGATAGCGCCCGGGGGCCTCTCCCACGCCGGTCGCGGCCAGCATCTGGGGGGCGGTGAACTCGGCCTTGCCGCTTTTGGTTTTCCACTGGCGCTCGCGCGCACTGTTGCCGCGATAAAAGCCTCCCGGCGTGAACATTCGTTTGCTGAAATCGCGAAACATGGTCGGATAGGTCGCTTCGATCAGATCGCGGACTTTGCCATAATCGCCCACCCACTCGTCCCATTTCACTTTGGGATTTGGGCGAAGCGCGGTCTTGGCGATGCCCGCCACGATCGCAATTTCGGATTTAAGATGCAGGCTTGCCGGCTTGTGCTTCGCTACCGAACCGTGGATGCAACTGAGGCTGTCTTCGATGGTCACGACCTGGGGTCCACTCGCCTGCACATCCTCTTCCGACCGGCCCAGGCAGGGAAGAAGATAGGCCATCTCGCCATTCACCAGATGGCCGTGATTGAGTTTGGTGGCGATCTGGACGGTGAGCCGCATCTTTTCCCAGGCACGCTCCATTTCGTCGCGCTCCGGTATGGCCCGTAGGAAATTGCCGCCCAGGCCAATAAAGGCTTTCACCTTGCCCGCGCGCAGGCCTTCGCAGGCTGCGACCGTGTTCATGCCGCGGTCGCGCGGCGGCTCGAAGCCGAACAGCTCTGCGATCTTGTCGAGCGGCACCAGTTCCGGCTTGTCGGCGATGCCCACCGTGCGCTGGCCCTGAACATTGGAATGGCCGCGCACGGGCGAAATGCCTGCGCCTCTGCGTCCGATATTGCCCTTCATCAGAAGCAGATTGAGGTAGCAGGCAATGTTCTCGAAGCCATGGACATGCTGGGTCAGACCCATGCCATAAATGCCGATCACATTGCTGGCTTCGATATAGACCTGCGCCGCTTCTTTCAGTGCGGCGCGGCTCAGGCCCGATTCCTCTTCGATCTCCTCCCAGGACGTGTCGCGCAGCTTCTGGGCAAATGCCTCGAAGCCCGCAGTGTGGGTGTCGATGAATTCCCAATCGAGCACATGCCGCTTTTCCGCGCCCCATAGCCGCTCTTCGGCTTCCAGAACCTCCTTGGAAAGGCCCAGCAGCGCGGCAATGTCTCCGCCGGGCCGCACTTGATGATACTGCGAGGAGATTTGAGTCCTTTTTCCGGTGATCATTTCACCGGGACGCTGCGGATTGACGAAGCTCTCCAACCCCTTCTCCTTCACAGGATTGAAGGTGACGATTTTCACGCCTCTTCGCGCACAATCCTGCAGCACATGGAGAAAGCGCGGACTGTTCGAGCCGGTATTCTGGCCGAAGAAGAAGATGGCGTCGCAATGCTTGAAGTCGTCATGGATGACTGTGCCCACGCCGGCCCCGATCAGTTTCGTGAGCGCGACCGAGGTGGTCTCATGACACATGTTGGAACTGTCGGGCAGATTGTTGTGGCCATACAGTCGCGCGAACAAGGCATAGAGGTAAGACGTTTCAAGGCTCGCCCGGCCTGAGGCATAGAAGACGGTCGATTTGGGATCGAGGCTTCTCAATTCGGCGCCGATCGCGGCAAAGGCCTCCCCCCAGGAGCAGGCGACATATTTATCGCTTGCGCGGTCATAGCGGAGCGGCTGGGTCAGCCGGCCCTGCTGCTCGAGATCGTAATCCTTCCAGCCCCTGAGTTCGGTAACCGTATGCCGGGCGAAAAATTCCGGCGTGCAGCGACGGGTGGTAAGTTCCCACAACGTCGCCTTAGCGCCATTTTCGCAGAATTCGAACGGATGATGGTCGGCCGGCTTGGTCCAGGCGCAGGAAACGCACATGAACCCGCCAGGCTTGTTCTGCCGCATCAAGGTGCCGAGCACGGTGGGGCTGTCCAGTTCCGCCCCCAGGATGCGGGCCATGCCCCGGACCGATCCCCAGCCGCCCGACGGACCGTCATAATGGACGGTCTGGTCTTTCTTTTCCTTGTCGCGCATGAATTCCCTCCCCTTCAACAATGCGAGCCCTTGCGGTCCCGTTCCCAAAACAGACCCGTGCCTGCTATCTCGTCAAGGCTGGAACCGAGGCTTGTATGAGGGCAAATGTGACAGGGGTGGTCCTGGCCGGGGGCAAGTCCAGCCGTTTCGGCAGCGAAAAGGCGCTTGCGGCTTTGGGCGGGCGATCCCTCCTGCTTCGGGCAACCGAGGCGCTCTGCCCTTTTGTCTCGGACATTGCCATTAGTGCGGCAAGAAGTAGCGTTGTAGACGCCGAAGCCCGCCGGCTGGGCTTTCCCGTGCTGCCCGACCGCGTCGGCCTGGCGCGCGGGCCCCTGGCCGGAATCCTGGCGGGCCTCGAATGGTCCGAGGGCCGGGATGCGGAATGGATGATTTCGCTTCCTTGCGATGTCGTTTGCCTCCCTTCGGATACCTTCTCCCGGCTGCTTGCTGCGGCGGCCAAGGCTGGCGGCGCCTATGCCGTGACCGCGCAAGGCCCCCAAAGTCTTTGTGCGGTTTGGCCGGTAGGAAGCAGGATCGCGCTGGAAACAGCGCTCAATGCCGGCGCGCATCCGCCGGTGCGGGAATTCGTCAGCCTGATCGGGGGCACACAAGTCCATTTTGAGGGGAGCGGCATTTTCCTCAACATCAATACCAAAGACGACCTGCTCGCGGCCGAAAAGGCCCAGTCTTATGAGGAGGAATGAACACGCTCGGGATGCGTGAATATTTCCATCTCATCGCCGCGCACGATCCCGATCACGCAAATGCCTGTTTCCTGCGCCACTCTTAGCGCCAGCGCCGTGGGCGCGGAAATGGCCGCGAGAACGGATGCGCCCATCATCGCGGCCTTTTGCACCAGTTCGACCGAGACGCGGCTGGTAAGCAGAAGCAAGCCATCCGCCCCGCCACCCGCCCGGCCCAGTGCCCCCGCCACCTTGTCCAGCGCATTGTGCCGGCCAACATCTTCGCGCACCAGGATTGATCCCTTCTCCGGCCTGTAGAAGGCAGCGCCGTGAACCGCATGGGTTTGGCGATTGAGTTGTTGCGCTTCGTTCAAAAGCCGCATGCCCCTTGCCACCTCTTCGCACTTGACGGTGAAATCAGTCGCCACAGGCGGCACGTCCCGCATCGCCTGGGAAAGGCTTTCGATCCCGCACAGCCCGCAACCGGCCGGTCCGGCCCGCTGACGCCGGCGTCGGGATGCCTGTGCGCGCTGCGCCTCCGCCAATTCCATCCGCAGCTCGATCCCGGAGGCCGAAGGCACGATCTGGAGCGCATGGACATCCGAAGCTTGGCCGACGATGCCTTCGGTGAGGGAAAAGCCGATAGCAAAATCTTCGAGATCTTGCGGCGTCGCCATCATCACCGCTTCGCCGACGCCATCATAGACGAAGGCGATGGCTGTCTCTTCCGGCACCAGGCGGCGGACGTCTGGCCGCAAAGCGCCGTTCTGCCAGGCGGCGCGCTGAGCTTCGAAGAAAGGCAATGGCAGTTTCATCGCCCGAGTGTAGAATTGGACGCAAGCTTCGCCAATGGGTGTTCATTGCCGCCCAGAAAATCCCTCCCGACATAAACGATATTACGCGCGTCTAGGGTCAGAAACGGTTACACTTGGCAGGACGTCTCTGATACGTTTCGCCGCGTTTTTCGTGCGGACCTCACCCGGATCAAGCGAGATACGGCTTCTGCCATTGCACTTGGCTTGGCTAAGGCCCTCCTGCGATAGCGGCCGATAGAGAGCCTGATAAAGCAAAAGCGAAAGGAAAAATCATGGCAACTGCCAAGAACACGATCTGCCTGTGGTACGACAAGGACGCCGAGGCGGCCGCCCGCTTTTACGCCGAGACTTTTCCCAACAGCTCGGTAAACGCCGTCCACCGTGCCCCCAGCGACTATCCGTCCGGCAAGGCGGGCGACGTGCTGACCGTCGAATTCACCGTCGCGGGCATTCCCTGTCTCGGCCTAAATGGGGGTCCCGCGTTCAAACATAACGAAGCCTTCTCGTTCCAGATTGCCACTGACGATCAGCAAGAAACCGACCGTTATTGGAATGCCGTCGTCGGCAATGGCGGTCAGGAAAGTGCATGCGGTTGGTGTAAGGACAAATGGGGCATCTCCTGGCAAATCACGCCCCGCGTGCTGACCGAGGCGCTGGCTGCGGGCGGCGATGAAGCGAAACGCGCATTTGAAGCTATGATGAGTATGAAAAAAATCGATGTTGCTGCGATCGACTCCGCCCGGCGCGGTTGATCGGCCCAAAGCTCGGCTGCTCTTCATCTCGGGAGACGCCATGCCTATTGCGGGATGAATTTCTCCACCACACCGCTCAGCAATCCAAAATAGATCTCCCCATTTGGCGCCAGCGCGGCGCCATGAGCGCGGGCGTTGGCGCCTTCTCCGGGCAGCCGTCCCATCGCCTTCCCGTCCAAATCCCGCAGCACGCCACCCGCCCAGATGTGTTGATCCCTGGTCATCACCAGCGAGGACAGCGATCCCACATGATCCCATTCGGTCAGGTATTTTCCCGTCGCGTCAAACACCTCAACCCTTTGGTTGTCCCGATCGGCCACGTAAATCCTGCCCTGCCTGTCGATCGCCACATTGTGGGGAAGCTGAAACTGACCCGGACCATTTCCTCGCTCTCCGAACTGACCCAGATATTTGCCATCATGGGAGAACCGCATCACCCGCGCATTGCCGTAACCGTCGCTCACCACAATCTCGCCATTGGGCGCAAACGCCACATCGGTCGGCAGATAGAACGTATTCGGGGTCATGCCCGCTTTGCCCCTGGTGCCCAAAGTCATGATGATATGGCCTTGGAGGGTCAGCTTCATGATCACCTGGCCCGGTGCATCCACCACCCAGACATTGCCCTCGGGATCGACACGGATCTCGTGTGCCCCGCAATTGCTGCAGCCACCAAACCCATAAGTCGCCTGGTAGCCGGACATCGATGCCGTGCGGTCGGCCTTGGAAATCGCCGCCACCTTTCCTTCACTGAAGGTCACGTCGCCCCATGGGCCGATGAATTCGCCGTCGGGCCTGTATTCCAGGATCGGGTGGTCGCCGCGGTGCAGCACCAAGATATTGCCATTCGCCGCGACAGCCACACTCGATACTTGCCAATAGTTCCAGGCGCCGGATGCAAGGCTCTTATCTCCGGGAAGCGTTTTCGGCCAAGCCGGCACCAGCTTGTAATTCAATGTTTGAATGTCCGATTGCGGCGCCTGCTGCGCGGAAACCAGAGTCGGTAACAACGCGCAAACGACAATCAAGATAAACCGGCACGACCCCATCTCACGTTCCCCCAACAATTCCGGTCCGCTTTCGGCAGCCCGCATAGCCGGCACAGATTATCACGATTTGCGCATCGCCGTCCCCACGCCCGCGTCTCATCCCGTATTGTTGGGATTCGCAGACCCATAGGCGTTGTTGAATGCGACCTGGACCTTATCGAAGTCGGTGGGGTCGATGATGCTGAACAGTGTCACCGCATAATCGACGAAATACGGCGCGGCGCCGATCAGGAACGACAGTTGGTGCGCATAGCTGAAGCCGGCCTGGTCCGAGGCCATCGACACGTCGATCGCGGCGGCAAAACCGGCATCCTCCAGCACGGCCGGCGCAACCCAGCCCAGCGGAATGGACAGCCATCCCGCGGCGTTTTCGCTGGTCGTGACGAGGTTGGGCAGCAAGCCGCCGAGATTGGCCGCATTGAAGCCGCCAGGGCTTGCAAGCTGCGCCAAGGATTCTTGCACGCCGCCCCAATTGTCGATGGTGTTGATCGTCGCGCTGGTCGAACTGCTATCGGCGAATTTCTGTCCGAACGCGCCGATATTGAGAAACTTGTCCGGCGTTCCCGCGCCCGTCAGGCCGGTGCCCACCACCGCGCCGACGCCAAGACCCAGCAGCGCTCCCAAGGTCGCACCCCATGCCGCGCCTTTCGCCATCGAGATGAGCGCGGATTCGACCGTGCCCTTTCCGCCCGCGAAGCCGACGGCAAGCCCGGTGCCGGCACCCGCAAGCGTGCCCTGAATGGCGCCTGCCACGGCGAATGACAGCAAAGTATGGGTCGCACCGAACGCGGCATCGACACCAGTCGCGGCCAGGCCGCCGAGCGCGCCGCCCGCAAGCGAGGTGGCCCCGCCCAGCAGCGCGCCCACAAAAGCGCCCGCCCACAAATTGCCGCCCGCCTTTTGCGCGGCGATTTCGCCCGCCAGCGCGCCACCCAGACTTCCGACCGCAACCCCGACCAGCAGCCAGCCCCCGATATTCGAGGCGATCACGCCGAGCGCGACCAAGGTTGCGCCGCCGGTCCAGATCGCACCCACGACACAGGCGGCGGCGAGAACGGCGATGCCGATGATCTCCAATACGGTGAGGAAACTGCAGCCGCTGGGATCGAACAATATGATCGGGTTGCCGAGGCAGGACAGATAGGGATTCCAGGCGCCGATGGTGAAAGCGGACGTGACCATCGGGTCTGGACTGATGAATAGTCCGAGCTGGGGATCGTACCAGCGATAGCCCTGGCAAATCAGACCCGTCGGATCGCCGCCTTGCAACAATTGCTCGAGAGCGGCCGGAATGCCGGCGGGCGGGGTTGTAGGGCGGGGCCGGGCGGCGCCGTAGGGCGTCTGACGCAAGCGATCGACATATTTGCCATTCGTATCCGTGATGAGATCGGAACCGCCAAGCGCATTGGCATGGAAGAACCACAATTGGCCGCCGGCGTCGGCGGCGACGCGCATGGCGCCGAATGGCACCCATACGACAGGATTGCCATTTTGAAATTCAATATTGTCGATGGGCCTGAGATAAAATTCCGTACCCGCGTTGACGGAACGGCAGCGCTGCCCACGATAATCGTAGGTGTGTGCGAGCTGTCCACCGCCGGGCAACGTCACATTGGTGAGATGATCCGCACCGTCGAATACCAGGGTGCCGTAGCGTGCTGCCGTGATGCGTCCCGCCGGATCAAATGTGACCGGCTGCCCGCCAACGCTGGCAAGCTGGTGGGTTCCTGGTTTGTAGGTAAGCGCCCCTGCATCGGCATTCGCCGTCATCGTGAAAGTGTCGTCATAGGTCCATTGATGCGCGTCGAGCGCCGCGGGGCCGTTCGAATAGGACGCGCCGGTCAGCCGACGCAGCGCGTCATAGCTAAAGGCGGCATTGTCGTCGCCGGCGACGGCGCAGGTCAGACTGTCGACCTGACCATTGGTTCGCGCGACGGAAATGTCCCGCAGCAGCGTGCCCCCTGAATCGGTGACGCGCACCCGCTGGAGGCTTCCGGCGTTCGGGCGGTAATCGATATTGGTGGTCGCGCCATTCTGGTAGGCGATCGATGTCATCCGGCCAAAGACATCGTACTGCGCCTGTTGCACGATACCGGAGGCCGCCGCCAACCGGCCATCATTGCCATAGGTATAATCGACTGTCCGCGCGGTCCCGCCGGCAGGCGCGGGGAGCGTCACGCTCGTTGTGCGGCCCAGGGCATCATAGCTCGAGGCATTGGAGAAGTTCTGCGCGGTCGCGGCGACGGTGCGCTGGCTCGATATCGCCCGCCCGGCTTCGTCATACTGAACGACGACGGTGCCAAGCTCGTCGCTGACACGCCAGAGACGCGCGCAGCGGTTTGCGGTGATGCCGTCTGCCGGCACCGGCTTGCCTTGGTCGTAATAATCATAGGTGATGCGGGGCGTCGTTTCGCTGTCGTGATAGACGGCCGTCATCCGGTTCATCGCGTCGATGTCGCTGCGCACACTCTGGCCTGCGGCATTGGTGCGCTGGCGCTGGCCGTCGCACGCATCGATCACGAAGACGGTGCGGCCGGAATCCGGGCTTTGTTGCACAAAGATCCGGCCCAGCAGGTCGGTCGTGAAAAGTTCCTGCATGCCGCCAGGCAAGGTCGCCGCGCTCAACTTACCCGACGGGGCATAGGCATATTGCTGCTCGACCCAATGATCGCCTGCGTTGCGGCTTACCGAAATGAGTTGGCCCGCGGCGTCGAACACCTGGAGTTCGATATCCATCGCGGCGCCGCCTGGCCAGGTTTCGCTTGTCGTGGCGGTAGTGCCGTCGCGGCGGGTCTGAACAACCAACCCGTCCGGCCGTGTCATCTGCACCAGGCGGCCCAGTGCGTCATAGACATAACTTGCGCTGCCCGTACCCGCAGGCGGCGGCTGCCAGCTCGTCGCGCTCACCGCGTAAGGCAGATAGGCCTCGGCCGGAAATCCTCGCGCACTGCGCAGCGCCGCCTTGGAAACAATCCATTGGCCTACAGCGGCGCCGGGCGTCATCTGGCCCAATTGCTGGCCGAAGCCGTCAAGCCAGGTGACCGCCGTGACCATTTCGCTTGCGCCATGGGCGATGCGCGCGGCGGCCGCGATCTGTGAAACGGTTCCCGCGGTGTAAGTGAATGTCGATGACGGCAACGCTGCGCTGTCGCCCGGGCCGATGGTTGCAACCACGCGCCCAAGCGCATCGAAGACGTCGGTGGTTGTATTGCCATTGGCATCGGTCACCGATGCCGTCTGCCCTACGCGCGCGTCCAGCGTTGCGGTCAGCTTGTTGCCGCCCGCGTCCGTCACGGCGACGACTCGCTGAGCGGCGGAGTCATATTGCAGGGTTTGCAGGGCGCCAAGCGGGCCCTTGGTGGTGAGGGTCGGGCCGCTGCCGCCGGTAGTGCGCTGATGTGCGCGGCGCGTCTTCCACCAGCCCGTCGCGTCCCCGGCCAGCCGATGATAGCCGAACGCTGTCAGGTCCGGCGGCGTCGCGCCCCAAACTGATGTTACGAAGGCGTTATCGAATGCAAGGTCTTCGATGCGGGTAACAAGGCCTTGCGTCGCCTGACCCTCGGGCAAGCCGGTGAACGCGGGACCATCGTAATAGGTGACGCTTGCCGCGATGATCTGGCCGCCCGGGCCGGTCTGGGTCACGCGCGCGGGCAAACGGAGATTCTTGCCGCCGGTCGCCAATGTCGTCGTGCTTGTCACGTCCTGATCGGCCAGCGCGGCGCCGGTGCGCTGGGCCTGGGTGCGCTGCGCAGTGATGTCGCCTTCCGCATTGACGCTCAGATACTGGACCGTGCGGGTCGAAACGACGGCGTCCTGGCGCTCCCAGCGCTGCTCGGTCGAGTTGGTCGCATAGGGAATGGCGATCTGGTTGCCGTCGCCGAGTCCCGATGGCACCAGCAACGTGTCGTAGGTGTGCAATGTCACCGAATAGGGTTTCGCCGCGAGCGCGGAGCTGTCCAGACCATAGACTGTCGTGCTGAGCGGCTTGCGCCGCAGGGCGCCAAGCTTCAAGGCTTCGTCGCCGAACAGCAGACGGCTCGGATCGGTGGGGTCAAGCCCAAGATGATAGACCGTTTCGATGCGCAGCGAGGGACATGTTGCGTCGCCAAGTTGGATCGTATCGACTTGCCCGAAGCCGAGAAATGCGCGCGTGCCCGGATCGTAGCGCGCGTCGTGATAGGCATAGGTCGTACCTGCCGTGGCGCCTGCGCCATGTTCGGTGCGATCGACCCGTGCGACGCATTGGATCGGAAACGGATGATAAGTCTTCCAGCGCCTTCCCGCGGCTGCGTCATCCTGGGCGAACCCGGTGCTGGCGCGATAGGTGATGCGCGTGCTCTGCGCAGCACCGAAGCTCATGTCGGTCAGGAGATACGGTTTGGTGCCGGCGGAAAGATTGAGGAAGATCTGCCGCGCCTGTCCCGGGCGCAATTCCGGAAGCTGAAAATATATGCCGGCCGTTCCTGAGCCGAGCAGATCGACGATCCGGTAGCTGCCGGGCGATGCGGGCGGCGTGTTGGCGATGGTGACAGGCGCCGCCAGCCGCGTGGCGCCGACATTCCGCCACCATGTCACCGATGTCGGCCCGACATAGACAAGATCGGCGCAACCGTCCCCGTCGATATCCACCAGCGCGAGCCGCAGCGGCGCGTGATTGCGGTCAAAGGCGGGGGCCGGAGACATTGCGACCGCATCGCCCCAGCCGCCATCGGCCAGGCCCGGCCAATAGGTGACCCCGCCGCCATCGACCCGCACGATATCGGTCAGTCCATCGCCGGTCATGTCGCCGAGATACACATGCGGGTCGGTGAGCGAGACGGGCGGGGTGCGTTCCGGTGGCAGCAAACGCGGCACGGGAGACCAGTCGCCGACATCCTCACGCAGATATAAAAGCCAGCCACGGCCAGTATCGTAAAGAATATCCGTGATGCCATCGCCATTCAGGTCGAGGAGCCGCACATGCGGATCGGCGGGCATGACGTTGGGAGCGTGCGCGAACACCACCGGAAAGGCGAACCCGGAAGGGGCCGCCCCCTGCGGCGCGGAGAGCGGGTAATATCCGCTGATGGGCCGGTCCATCACCAGAACATCGACATTGCCGTTGCCCGACATGTCGGCGAACGCCGTATTCGGCGACGACAGGCGCAATGGAGAAGGCGCGCGCGACAGCGCGCGGGGAGCGCCGAATTTGCCGCCGCCCAGATTGGGCCGCATGGTCGGCAGGCCGGCCCCCAAATACAGCATGTCCGGCAAGCCGTCGCCGTTGAGATCGACAAGATCGGTGTCGGGATCGTTCAAGGGCGCCGTAAAGCCGTCGACGGGGACGAAGCTGGCAGACCCAACTGGCGAATAGACATAACTGCGGTCGGGCGCGGCTAGGGCCGATCCATCCGCCGCATGGCCTTGTTCGCGAATGACCGTCAGCAGCGAACGGCCGTAGCCGCCCTCGTCGGAATAGAGCAAGGTCCAACTGCGGACCAGCGACTGCGCCTCTGTCGTCACATGCAGTTCGAGGCTGCTGCAGCGTTTGTCCAGCACCAGCGCCGCGCCGAAACTTCCGTCGATGACGGTGTCGGGACGCGCTTCATAATTGAAAATCAGTTGATAGGTGCCCCAGGAAATCGACTGCGGCAGCTTGGAGCCATTGTCGTCGAGCCATTGGTAGGTGATCGCATTGCCGGAACTGTCCGCGCATTTGTCGATCAGCCAAGCGGCGGGACCGGACGCGTCGCCGCTGGTAATCTGGGAGCCCGGCAAACTGCCGAGCGAACATGTCGTGTCGTTCTTGTCGGTGACGGTCCAGATGCCGCCGGCAAATTCGATCAACTGGCCTGTCGCATCGACGGCGGGGCGATAACGGCCGTTACCGACATCGACCAAATCGCCGACACTGACCAGCGAATAGGTCCCCACCGCTGACGGGTCTGGCGCATCCGCGGATGGTGTGATTTTCCGGCGGATCATCATCAGACCAAGCGACCAGCCCAGTCCGAACGGCCCATCGCCGGAGCCTGCGGAGTAAGCGAGGCTGAAGGGCGGCAGGATGCCGTTCGGCCCGGCGGGAAGCGTAAAGTCGAAGCGGGCGGTGGCTGTGCCTGTGTTCAGGTCCACATCGAAACTGTCGCCGGACCCCGATACCGAACCGCCCCCCGAGGGCAGATTGAGAATCTCGTCTGCAGTTCCACTGGTTTTCGACAACGCCTGGTCTCCCTGTGACGACGGCGTTCAGCTGCGCGGGGTGAACGAGTAATCCAGCACCAGCACCAAATTTATCAGGGACGAAAGGTCGAGCTTGCCGCCTGGCGCGAGCGCGGGATTGGCGGCCGCAGTGAGAGTCAATGTCCAGTCGCCCAGAGCCGAGCCGCCCACGCTGCCGGCCCACAACCCACCTGTGGTTTGGGATGAAATCGTCCCGGCAGCATTGGTCACGTCTGATGCGGCCGGTTTGCCGGGCGTCGTGAGCGAGATAGTAATATTCTGTGCGGACGTCCCGGGCTTCATGGCGACCAGCAGGCTGACAGCGGTGACAATGGGCGCCGTCTGGTTGAACGGAAAGTCGGACGCCGAGAGAGCCAATGTGAGCGTGCCGGTGCCCACAAACGCATAGAACAGATCGGGATAGAGCCACGCCAGCGGAATTGCGCATTGGCGGTTGTAATAGCCGGGCCGGCTCGCCAGCTGCGAAAGTACGGTCGGGGTCAGTTGCGGGTCGAAGCGTGTCTCCCACAGGAAGGTCAAGACGACATCGGTCAAGGTGCCGTAGTCAATGTCGTTCACGGCAGGCGGCAGACTCAAGGTCCAACTGCTGGCGACGCCGGCGCCCTCAAAAATGCCGGTCTGGTTACCGGTCGAGGAATCGAGCGGACCATCGATATTCGGATCATAGTCGGAGATCACAAGCGCTTCTGCATTTTGGACGCGCACCTTGCTCGGCGTCGTTGGCGTCGCAATGTCCGACGGCAAACGATAAAATGAGATTCCGTTATTGCCCAGCGTTCCGGAGATGCCCGCCGGCGGCACAATTCCCTGCACATCGACCGTGACACGGCGAATGCGGCCCTGATAGGCGCCAGGATATTCGGAATCGAAATCGTCCAGCGATGTTTCGAACGTCATCGTCCCGGTCTTGCGCAACTGGGTTTCGAAATAATAGCCGTATTTGCCGGCCAGCGAGATCGATGTCTTGACCAACTGCTTCTTGCCGCGCTTGGAGGTCACGAGATCGTCGGTGAAGGCCTGAATGTCGGCCATCAAGGCATCGGCGCCCAGCAATCCTTCGATGACGCCCTGATAGGAATCCTGGATGTAAGTCAGCGACACGTCATTTTCGAAATTATACGCCTGCTGCATCTGTTTGGCAGCACGCAACGCCATGTCCATGTAGCGGTCATAGATCTGCAGCATGTAGTTGCCCATCGACTGCCAGACCTGCGGCGTAAAAGTATCGGCGTTGAACACGGCAAGGGTCTGTGCCGCCAGGTTGGCATCGAGCTGGGCGACGGCGAGGCCCGCCTGCGCTGCCGTGACCTGGGCATTCGCGGCGGTCAATTGCGCCTGCGCTTCGGTTGCAGCCTGCTGCATCTCTGTTGCAGTCCGCTGGAGGCTGTCGACCTGGTATTGCTGGCTGAGCATGTTCGCTGCAAGCTGCGTAGCCGCAGCGACGGTTGCAGAGCTTCCCGAGATGCTGCCCTGTGTCAGAAGCTGGGTCGCCATATTGCTGATGCGATCATAGTCGCCGTCGTCGCCGCCGGAAACCTGCTGGGCTTCTGCCTGCAGAATGATCGCGTGGCTGTTGGTGGAGGCGTAATCGGATGCGTCGGCGGCCGCATCGGTTGCCCGGGTATTCGCAAGGTTCAGCCCCGCTTGGTAGGCCCCGGCGGAAGCCTGCGCTTGCGCGACCTGTTGCTGGGCCGCGTTGACCTGTGCGTTGGATTGCGAGACCTGGTTGGTAAGTTCTTTCTGGGTCAGCGTAGCCTGATCGGCCTGCATCCAGAAATTGACGACCTGCTGCTCCGCCTGGATCGCGAGTTGGGTGAAATTGACGGCGACCTGTTGCAGATAGGCAAAGGTCCAGATGGGTGTCGCTTTCGCATAATTGCCCCAATAATCCAGGCCGGCCTGAATCTGCCCGAGCTTGGCATAGATCTGCAGCATCACCGAGGCGATCGCCGTATCGTCCGCACTTACGCCGCCGATCCCCGTCGCTGCAAGCGTGGACAATTGCGGGATCAGGGTTTTCGCAATGGCCGCGGCGGCCGCAAGCCCGGCCAAACTGTAGAGTGGCGTGGACGGCACCGTCGTACCGTCGGGGCTCAGAACCTTGCCATATATCGTCGCCGCGGTGGTCGGGTCACCCTGCCGGTAAAGGTTGTTTCCCCAATCGCGATAGAGTGACGCCAGTTGCACCCAGACATAGGGGCCCTCGACAGCCGTGTTGATATATTGATAGCCCGCTGCCTGGAGATAATAGGTTTCTGCCGTGGCATAGTCGCCCATGGCCTGATAGCACTGCGCCAGCCCGAGCGGGATGACATAGAAATAATCGTGCGGCAGCACCACCGACGCCTCGGAAAGCGTCGAGACATTCAGCAGCACATCGGGAAGCGCCGCGGTAATGTGGGGCGCATAGATCAGGTTCTTGATCGTGTTGATGTCGGGACTGCCCGATGCATCCCATTGCAGCGTCTTGACCGTGGCGCTCGTCCCGCTGCCTGTAAGCAGACCAACCTGCTTTTTCGCGACCAGGGTGATCGGCAGTTGCGGCAGGATTCCCGTGTTGATGAGCGAAATGTTTGCGTTATTCAAAATGCCCGGCTGCGCCAGCGCAAGCGAGGCACGCAAGGTCGTCGCGGGCACGGCCGCCACGATGGGCGCCGTCCGAACGGGAGGAACCGTGGTCACCGGAGCGGCGCCGGCGGGAGGGGTCGCTGGCGCGGAGGCAATGGGCGCGAGCACCCCGGTCACCGTCGCGTCCAAGGCCTTGGCGCGCGTGACGATCGCCGCGCTCGCGGCGTTATTGCCCTGTTCGGTGTAAATGCTGGCAAGCCGCAGGTCGGCAAGCGCTTCCGCCGTGGCGGCGGGATTTGCGCTGACCGATGCGAGCCCCGCGCCATGTAGGTTCGATACCGCCGAAAGCAAGGATGCAGTCACGGGGCTCGGCGGACGCACCGGACTTGTCGGCGTCGGTACAGGGAGAATGTTGAGCCATTGCGACGATGCGGAAAGCAGTGGATCGAACAGCGTTGGATCGCGCGGCAGCAGCGGACGCAGCTTCCATCCCACCGGAGGCAGCCATTGCGGATCGAGATGGGAATAGATCAGCGCTTCCGCGGCGTGATATTGGTCGATCGCACTGTTATAGTTGCGTGCGTTGAAGGATGTGGCGGCGGCAGCCAGCAAGGATGCGATGTTAGCAAGGAGCGCCGTATCCGGGTTCGCCATGTCGCCCGGCGTGAAATTGATCAGAGGTCGATCAATAAAGCTGTATGTCGTAATTTTCTGAGTGAGTGTCGCCATAGGACCACGCCTCCCACTGCACTAATCCATATGCAGAGCCAATCGCGCCACCCGAGGCAGCACCGATCACCACTTCAAACTGCGTGATTTTGGTCTGGCAACGCCACGACAGACCATGCTTTTACAACATATCCTTATGCTGTCGAAAGTGCAATGACGAGTCGGAGAAAATACCGTCTGGCGATCGTCCTCGCGTGCTTGCAGATCGAACACGCTCCCTAAAAACTTGGGGCGTTCCATCGCATTTTTGCGCAATCTCGGTTCTACGGCTCCGAGAGAAATTTCGGATCGAGCTCCTCCAGCCCGACGATGCTCCACAGATGACTGACGGAAACCGGGCAGCCAACCGCAGGGGCGCAGCCACGGCGGCTGGACAAGTGGAAATTCTCCTGCTGCCAGCCTGGACCTGCCATGTCGAATGTACGACCCGACAGCGTCAGCATCGCCTTTGTTCCGGAGGCCGGCAACACGCGCATGGACGAGTTCGAGAGCCGGATTCGACGAATTCTCTTTCCTTGTATCGTCGTAATGGGAAGCCGTTGATACACGCTTTCCTGGCCTCTCACACGGCCAGATCCGCACTCTGGGCGAGAGCAGGATGTCCCCCGGACGTTTTTGCGCCAAAAATTGAGAGGTGTTCTCCTGCTGTCGTTATTGCGCTTTCGGTAGCGCGAAGACATAGACGCCATGGCCAGCCATGGGACGATTCTGCTCGAACGCCAGCATCGAGTCGGGCCTGACTTCGGGGCTGCCGCCATTGTAACCGGTCGGCACAGCGACGAACTCCTCGCCACCGACGCTGTAGACGGTCGGATAGCCTTGCGCTGTCGTGGGGAGCCTGACGGTCCATAAGGTTTTACCCGTCTTGAGGTCGAACGC
>DATATP010000333.1:0-2426 GCA_036268715.1 Rhizomicrobium sp.
AGCAGGTTGAGCGCGGCATGGAGGATGATCGGCACTCTCTATGGCCCGTCACCGATTCGGAACCGCGTGAGGTCGCCGCGGAAGACGACATCAAGTTCGCGGTGCGGGCGATTTCCGACGCTCCGGGTCGCGCACCGCACGGGTCATCATCAACGGGTACATAACGAGTGAATAAATGTAACATTGTGTTTCGACCCGGCCGGTCATCATCAGATTGGGGAACACCGACTCTGCCGGAAAACACCGGTCCGACGTTATCGAGCCGACCTTGCGACACACCGTGTTGCCGCCGGTTGCAAATGACCCTCTAACGACGCTGCATCCACAACACGCAGGTGCTGATCCGACGGCGCAGCGCCCCGATGCGATCGCGAAAGCGGGGATGCTGTCGTGCCTTCTCCGCGACTTCTGCCAGCGCCCGCGAAAGACCCCGGAAGACCCGTCCCTTGGGGGTCACGACGTATTGGCGCCCGTAGAGGGGCATTCTGATATCAGCCCAGGCTGTCTTGAAACCTTCGTCCCCCCAGGTCATGTCGAAGGTCTCGAGACCTTCCGATATGCACCATCTCAGGACCTCTCGCAAAAGCAAACGGCCCACGGAACGCGGCGCCCATTCGGTTTCGTAGCCTGGCAATACCTCGTGTGATCGTGACCGACAAACTACGCAGCTACGGTGTGGCGCAGGCATTGTCAAATTAGCCCGTTGCGTAACGAGATTTGGCAACACTCGGCGCTCGGCGGCCCCAAAGCCATCCGAATATCTGCATCGAGGCGGACACAACCGCGCCCACCTTCGGGCCATGCATCTGGCGGTCAGTACCAGGTCAGGGGCCGAAGTGATATAAGGTCAATGTGCCGGATACGTCACAAAACATTTGTCCGACATGAAGATGTGCGTCTCGGCGTAGTCATGCACTTCGGGCTTGTGGCCCAAAGCTTCCATCGCGCCCATCAGCGCCATCCAATTGAGCATTTCGTGCTGACCGGCCTGCTCCATTTGCTCGCGCGTGCGTTGCCGCCAGACGTTGTGGTCGGTGTTCGCCAGAGCATCGAACAACAGCCGGTCGGCCTGATGGTCGGGCCACATATAGCCGTTGGTCGGCGACAGGAAGCAATGCGACCAGCTCGAGGAGGCAACCACGGCAACGCGGTACGGTGATTCCGCAAGAATTTCGGCGATCGCTTTGCCGACCTCCATGCAGCGCCAGGGCTGCGGAGCGGGTGGATCAGGTGCGTCGGTCTGTGGCGGCTTGAACAGCGCTGCCATGCCGCCCTTGGCGTGGATCAGATTGCTGCCGTAGCAATTCACCGCGAATGGCAGCACCGGCCAGGGAAAGCCCTTACGGTCCCAGTCCAGATACAGCAGCGTATTGGTGAAAGCGTGCGCAAGTCCCTCTTCGTGCAACGGCTTGTAGGCATAGCTCATGTCGACACCGCGATCGATCAAGGCGCGGGCGAGGAACTTTGCGACGTCGCGCTGCCCATGCAATTTCATTTCCCGATCGGCCGGTTCATTCCACCGGTTCGCTTTGCCACCGGCCCAGGGCTTGATGGAGAAATCCTGGTCGAGGCCCATGACGCAGAAAGCGGGGATAATGTCTTCGCGGAAATTCTCGTATTGGTCATCGCCGAAGATCAGCACGAAGTCGGGATCGAATGCTTCCAGCGAGGCCCGCACGGCGCGGAACCCGTCCGCCATGCGCGCGCCATAGCGGCGGCCGGCGGCGGCGCCGCGGTCGTTGCCAAGCTCAGCCAACAGCGGATCGGGCCAGTTTGCCGGGTCCTTGGCGGAGTCCGGTACGTTGGGTGCCGTCAGCAGGTGATGGAAGCCGCCCGGCAACCGCTCATCCGGGAGCAGCAGGCCGGGATAGTGGGTGCAGCCCAGTCCGAGGATTTCGCCCATTTAAAGCCTCCCTTTTTGGTTTGGCGCGGCGGCGCCTTGGTAAGTGGCAGCTAAGCAGAGGGTGGCGGCAGGAGTCAAAACAACTTCCTGAATTGTGTCGATTTCCGGCAGGAGGCTGCCCCAGGTGAATGTGTCAGATTTGTTGCAATTATCCCGGACGGGTTGATACAGCGTCCTCCCATCGGGTTGCCCCGTATGGCGGCGCGGCCTCCGTCGTCGCATATGAAGCGAAACGATCCCCTGATCAGCGGACAGGGAAACCGTTTCGCTCTTGCTATCGTCGGCGGTCCGCGTCAGCCTGCGAGGCGTTCATTGCACGAGGCGCAGCCTGGGCTTCCCGGGAAGCCCGCAAAAGGGGGGAGAGACATGCGGCGCATTTTCGCGGCGATGGTGGTGCTGTGCGCATTGACGGCTTCCGCCGCTGCGCAGGAAATCGTCGGCTCCGGCTCAACCTTCTGTTATCCGGTCATGGTGAAGCTGGCCGAAGCTTATGCAAAGGTCAGCGGTGCCCATGTGCTGTTCC
>DATATP010000334.1:0-5380 GCA_036268715.1 Rhizomicrobium sp.
GACGCAATTCGGGACCCGGTCACCGGCGCGATCGAGTGCCGCGATCCCAACGCGCGGGCGAATGGCTGCGTACCTTACGATCCCTTCACTACCAGCGCGCCCAATCCCGCGGCGATCAGCTATATCGATAATGAGGCGAACGGGCCAAGAGAGTCCGGTCAGATCGCCCGCCAGTTCATGCGCCAGGAAGCGTTCAGCTTCAATTTGAACGGAGCGCCGGTCGATGACTGGGCCGGCAAGGTCACCATTGCAGCTGGCTTCGATTATCGTGAAGAAGCTTTCGCCCAGCAGGCCGATCCCTATGCCGGCGGCATCACCCCCAGCACCCCCGCCAATGCCAACCAGCCCTGCACCGATCCTTCGATCGACTGCGTGGCCAGCGGCCCCAATCACGTCAACCCAGGTAACTGGAATGCGGGCAACTACACCTCCGGCCAGGGCAACTACCATGTGTGGGAGACCTATGTGGAAGCTGGTATCCCGCTGCTCAATAGCGACGCCTTCGGCAAGCTGGATGCCGATATCGCGGGCCGGTTCGAGCGCTACAGCACGGCCGGCGACACCACGACCTGGAAAGTGGGCCTGACCTGGGACACGCCGCTCCCCGGCATCCGCCTGCGCGCCTTGCAATCGCGTGACGTGCGGGCGCCGAATCTGGCGGACCTGTTCCTGCCGCCCCAGACTCTGAACGGCTCGTTCAACAACGATTTTCTGCTTCAGGCGACGGGCAACGCGAGTGGCGCGAACCAGCAGGTCGGCCAGACCAATGCCGGCAATCCGCTGCTGCAGCCGGAAAAGGGTCAGACCACAAATATGGGCGTGGTCTTCCAGCCCGACTGGCTGCCCGGCTTCCAGACCTCGTTCGATTATTATCGCATCGCGGTCAAAGGCATCATCAGCGCCTCGGGTGTGCAGACGGTTGAAGACCTGTGTTATCAAGGCTTCAGCCAATATTGTTCGCAGCAGTTCATTCCGACCGCCAATGGCCAGCCCCAGACCACCACGATCGGCAATACAGGCGATAAGGGCGATCATAACCAGGTCCTGGCGATCGTGGCGGTGCCGTTCAATTCGGCCGGCCTGCTTACCGATGGCTTCGACATCGAAAGCGCTTATGCCTTCGATCTGAACGACTGGAATGTTCCCGGCAATTTCACCCTCAGGTCTCTGGTCAATCACACCATGAAGTTCCTCTCCGATCCGGGTGTTCCGGGCCAGTATACTACCGAGAGGGCCGGCGCCTATTTGAACGGCGGCTTCAACAGCGACACCTACAGTGCAAACACCGGCAATGTGGCGACCTGGAAGTTCACCGAGAGCCAGGACTGGCAAGGCGATACGTGGGGCTTCAATCTGCAGGAACGTTACCTCGCCGGCGGCGTGCTGAATGGCAAATGGACCAGCGCCAACAACCCGCTGGGGCTGGCCAATGGCACGCCGGGACTCCATTATCTTAGTTGCAATCCGGGAAGCTGCCCGGCGCCGACTCTGCAGATGCCCACGATCAATGATCAGAAAGTGCCGTCGGTGCTCTATCTGGATATCGGCGGGACTTATAACTGGAGCGACAAGACCCAGCTCTATTTCCACATCGACAATATCGCCAACCAGAATCCGCCCAATACCGGCAGCAATGAAGCCAACAACACATTGTATGACGTGCTGGGCCGCATGTATCGCGTCGGCATTCGGTTCAACAACTGAGAAACATCGACTCGAGCGAGAAAGGCCCCCGCAGCGGGGGCTTTTTTTGTTGCCGACTCAACGGGACCGGACCTCGAAACTGCGCGGTGAATCTCCGGCCTGGGCGATGTCCCACATCGTCGTGTAGGCGCCCTCCAGGTCTTTTCGGAAAATCTCCGAGTCGAACAGCGGCATAGTCAGATGGTTGCGCGCGATCTTCTCCCGGACCGAAGCCAGCAGCGACGGATCGGTCGCGAGCTTCAGCGCAAGGGCTTCATAGTCCTGCAAATTTTCTGTCACCAATTCGGGCACGCCAATAGCCCGCAACAGGCTCGCCGCCACCCGGGCGGCAAAGCCTCTGCCCATGCAGGTGATGACGGGCAGGCCGGCCCATAAGGCGTCACTCGCTGTGGTATGAGCATTATAGGGAAGCGTGTCCAGGAACAGATCGGCCAGCCGGTGCCGCGCCAGATGATGTTCGGAATCCATTCTATCTGCGAAAACCAGCCGTTCGGGGTCGATCCCGCATTCCGCCGCCCGCTGCCGCAGATTTGCGTGAGCCTCATTGTCGGCGGCGAGCAGCCACACCACGCTGCCCGGCGCCTTCGCCAGCAACCGCATCCAGATATCGAACATGGGCGCAGCGATCTTCCAGCTATTGTTGAAGCAGCAGAAAACGAAACCGTCCTGCGGCAATCCCGCTTCCCCTCGCGTCGGTGTCCGTTCGCTGATGCCGTTGGTCGAATCGCTGGGATAGTAGCTGTGCGGCATCCACGCGACCTTTTCGGTGAAGAAAGGCTCGAAGGCCTCGGGCAGAACGATTTTGTCGGCAATCACGTAATCGATGAAATTTGCGGCCATGGTGGCGGGATAACCCAACCAGCTCACCTGAACCGGGCAGGGCCGGTGGGCCAGGATGCCGGGCCGCGCGTCCGTCGTATACCCCATCAGATCGACCGCGATATCGGCCTCGAGATCGCAAAGCAGGCGGGCGGCATCGTAATCGCCCTGCCCGCGTACATCATGGAAAGTGTCGAAGGCCCGGATCAGCCGGCTCCGCATCGCGCTGCCGTCGTCGCGGCCGAAGGAGAACGCCGTCACCTCAAAGCGGCTCCGGTCATGATGCTCGAACAGCTCCGCCGTCAGATAGGCCGCGGCGGAATTGCGGAAATCGGCAGACAGATAGGCAACGCGGATCTTGTTGTGGGCACGGCGGCCTCCGGACCAGAGCGGCGGCGGCATGATGGGAACGACATGACGCAGATAATTTGCGGCGCAGCGGCGTTGCAGCTCCGGATCGTCCCAATAGCCCAACAATGTGAAGGGCTGCACCACAGACTGGCCTGTCAGAACATGCGTCTTCAACAGATCGGACAAGCTTGCGGTCCGCGTCCAGTCGCACAGGGCAAGCGCGGCCTGAGCAAGGCTGCTTGGTGCATGGGGATGCGCGGGATTGGCGGCGACAGCTTTTTCGAAGCTCCCCAGAGCCTCGCCCGGACGCTGGAGGCGAGCGAGAATGTTGCCCCGGCTGTTCCAGGCTTCCGCGAAATCCGGCTTGAGGACGAGCGCCCTTTCGCAACTCGTCAGCGCGTCGTCAAAGCGTCCAAGGTCGGATAGCGCAAGGATACGATTGTTGAGCCATTCAACATGGTCCGGGCGCAGGGTCAGCGCTTTTTCATAGCTCGCAAGCGCCTCTTTGAAACGTTTGAGGTCCCGCAAGGCATTGCCGCGATTGTTCCAGCCCGGCCCCAAACCTGGCGCCAAGGTCAGCGCCCGGTCATAACTCACCAGCGCGTCCTGGGGACGAGCCATATCTCTCAGCACATTGCCGCGATTGAACCAGCCCTCGGCAAAGTCCGGCCGGATTTTCAGCGCCCGGTCATAATGGATCAATGCTTCCTGTGGCCGCTTCGCGGCCCGCAGAGCATTTGCATAGTTCGAAAGGGCCTCCGGCATGTCCGGGCGTGCCTGCAGCGCGCTTCCGATCAATCCCAGAGCCTCGGCCGTCCGGCCTTGCCGCGAGCGGATAACGCCCAGTCCGTGGCGCGCGTCGAAATTGTCGGGCTCCCGCGCCAGGACAAGGGCATACAATTCTTCGGCCTGCCGAAGATCGCCCCCGCGGTGAAATGCCATTGCCCGGGAAAGCCAAGGGTTCATTGCGCGCTTTCATGGCCGGAGGACGCTCTTGGAAAATCCGACCGGGAAGGCGTTGATTTACAACCCACAGCAGCGACTTTCCTGCCACACCCTATTTCCGTTTCCGTATACGATATGCTGACCCTTGACACCTTCTGACCGTCCGGCAAAAAGATTCAAGGGAGCAGCGGATATATTCGGCGCCATTTTTCGTCCAATTGTAACGAAAAGAGGTCCATTCGCGCGTTTAGACCCCGGCACCGAAAATCGGGCCGACAAGCAAAAACAGGGACATGAATGTTTGTGGAGGGGAATATGCTGCAACGCACCGTTAGCGTCGTAGAACCGAAAAACAAGCTTGTCCGTAAGGCCTTCATCATGTTGCGGGCCTTCCATGGTGCGGAAGAGGGGCTGACGAGCCAGGAACTGAGTCAGCGGGCGCATCTGCCCAAAGCTTCTGGCCATCGTCTGATCCAGACACTTGAAGACATTGGCGCAGTAATGCGCGGTCCGGATGGCCGCTACCGATTGGGCATGACCCTTGTATCCCTGTCGCATGACGTGGCGGTCGATGACTTGCTACGGGAAACCGCGCAGATGGCGCTCAAGGAGGTTTCTGAGCGGCTCGATCTCACCATTCATATGGGCCTGCTGCAGGATGGCATGGTGACCTACATCGCCCAGGTCAGCGACTCCTCCAATTTTTCGGTCGGCAACTGCATGAAAGCGCGTCACGAGGCCTATTGCTCGGCATTGGGCAAAGTGCTGCTGGCGGCCCTGTCCCCGGAAGCCTTGGAATCTTTTCTACAGACGGGCGCTTTCGTTGCCATGACGCCGCGAACCATCACCGACCCGGTGCTGCTACGCGCAGAAATCGAGAAGGTCCGCAGCGATGGCTATGCCCTGGAGGACGAGGAAGCTCTGGCAGGCGTGCGCTCCATCGCCGTGCCGATCTGCGATTCCGACGGACGCACGGTGGCGGCAATCTCCGCCACGGATGATGCGGCGTGCATGGACGATGCCCAATTGCAAGAGGCGCGGGAGGCGCTGATGGGCGCCGCCCTCACCATCGGACGCAAGATTTTCCGGGGTATCGCCCTGTTGCCGGTCTGACGCCTCCAGTCAGACGAAATCGATCCGGAAGACATAGCCGCCGTAAGGACTGTTCAGCGGCTCCGCCCAGCCCGGACGCTGATAAGCGGGATTGTCGATCGGCCAGCCCGGATGCTCCCCCGCGTCCACGCCATAGAACACGCCGTTACGGATGGCGATATCGTGCGGATCGCAGCCTTTTTCCAGCACCACGATCTCCATCACTTCGCCGGTCTTGGTATCGTACTTCACCAGCTTGGGCGTATAGCCATTATAGCCCGGCACATTGGGGTCCTGGGTACCGGTTACTTGCCAGAGATAGCCGGTGGCATCGTCATATTCGATGCCGTGAATGCGATCCTTCAGGTCAGGCTGCCATGTATGGGGAAACATCCAATCGACCGCCCAGGTCTTGGGATCGATCCGTACCAGCGATTCCAACCGATTGGAGCTGACCCAAAGTTTGCCG
>DATATP010000335.1:0-2361 GCA_036268715.1 Rhizomicrobium sp.
ACCTGCTCCGGTTTGAGGTGATCGACCTCGTTCTGTGTCACGACCGCGGGCTGTACGGCCTGGCTAGCCTGGGGCGCCAGTCCCGGTTGCGCCGAAACCGGCGACAGCGGCGCGGCATTCGCAACCGAAGCGAGCGCGGCCGCGCCCACGATCGCACCAATAGCGAGTTTCGGAATATAGCGGTGTTCCATGACGGCTCTCCCATCGAATGATTCCCAACCCTGACAGGAGTTTCGCCGCGGCGAGATGAATGGTCGCTGAACCGGCGGCAGGGCTGATGGGAAACGCGACTTCATTCGTCATTCCGGGACACGCCTCTTGGCGTGGGCCCAGAATCCATAGCCCCTGTGGTCATGTTTGGCAGTGACGGCCTTTGGTATTGAACACGAGTACTGGGTTATGGATTCTCAGACGCGCAATTGCGCATCGTAGCTCGCGCTTCGCGCGCCTCTGAATGACGAGTGATTACCCGCCGAACTCCTCCGCCAGCACCAGCGTCTCGCGGGTGCGGGTGACATCGGGCCAGTCGCGGTTAAAATCCGCCACCAGCCGCTTCATGTCCGGCCCGTTCATCGCACGTTCCAGCGAAGCCTCATCGGCGAACTGATACATCGCCTGATGCAGGCTGGGATCGGCCAGACTCCAGAACCGCCACGCCTTCTTGACGCCGAACGATTTTGAGGCGTCGGGCAGATGCTCCTTGCTGTACCAGGCATCGAACGCCCCGCGTTTGGCGGGATCGGCGACGGTGGCGCGAACGACGAAATAGGCTACGGGCATGTTGGTTCTCCTATGCCGCGTTGCGCCCGATCGCCGGCTCGACGCCGAGCAGGCCCGCCTCGACCAGCGCCGCCCCGATGCGCGCGATTTCGGCGTCGGTGATTTTGACCAGCGGCGGTCGCACCACCGCGCGCGGCAATTTGCCGAGCAGCACCAGCGCTTCCTTCATGCGGTTGTGCATGTCGATGAAGGGATCGGCATAGAACACGCGCGCCATCGGATAGATCCGGTCGTTGAGCCGGCGCGCCTCCGCGAGATCGTTGGCCTTCACCGCGCGGAACAGCTTTGCCTGGAGGTCGGCAATGACGCTGCCGCTGCCGGACAGCAGGCCGTTGCAGCCGAGCACCAGCGAACTCAACAGCCACGCGCTGTTGGTCGACAGCACGTTGATCGGACGCTTGCGGCCCTGAAGGCCGCGGATCTGGCTCTCATGCTGGGGAACCTGCGGGGTCCAGTCTTTGATCGCGCGAATGGGCGGGACTTCGTCGAACAGCCGCTCCAGGGTCGCGGCGGGATAGCCCTGCCCGGTGGCGAGCGGATATTGAAACACGATCAGCGGCAGATCGCTGGCGTCCGCGATCGCCTTGAAATGCGCCAGCGCCATCTCGGCCGATTGACCCAGCGTGAACGGGCCCGGCGGAAACACCAGCAGCGCCGAAGCCCCGCCGCTCTCCGCCTCGCGCGCGATCCGCGCCGCCTCCAGGCTGCCGTCCGCATAGACGCCATGGATAATCGGCAGCTTGCCGCCGACCTCCTCACCCGCAATCTCCATCACTCGCCGTTGTTCGTCGCGGGTGCAGGAAGCCACTTCCGTGGAATGTGCATTGACCGCGATCGCCGAGAGCCCCTGCACAGAGGCGACATCGCGCAAATGCGCGCGAAAACTGGCCTCGTCGATCGACAGATCGTCGTGAAACGGCAGCAGCACCGCGGGGATCACCCCGTGCGGGATGAAATCGGGATGGCGGGGCATGGGCGGGCTTCCTGGGAGGTTTCTTCTATAGACGAGCGTAGCGCAATCGGCCGATATCGCAACAAGGATTGGATGGATCCCGGCTTCCGCTTAAACCCGAGCAACGTCCAATCCGTGCAAAAGTGCAAATACCCTTGCTTTTAGTTGCAACCTACATGAAAACAATCAAAGCTAGATCATATAAATCATTTCGGACGCTCATCTCGGCATCTACGAAACATTCGCGGGCAAATTCTCCCTATGATTCTCAATTCCGCCTCATCAAAACGGCTTTCTCTGCTCATACGGCTCGGCTTCTTGCTGGCAGGCTTAGCGCTGATGTTAGGGGCGTCTCTCATTCTTCCGGAAAGAATCGGCACACTGCACCTCGCTGAGATCATTACTAACCTGGGTGCTTTTTTCGTCGCTACCATTGCTGTCCAATGGGCATTTGATGAAAAAATGCGAAGAGAGCTCATGAATGATGTCGCGCTCTACGTGCTCGGAAATGTAAACGTTGTTACGTCAGGCATCTGCGATTTTGTTCAAGATACGAGGGATATCAGCTACACTGATCTGATCTTGAAAAGCGATAGATTGATTATCGGATTGCACTACTCCCCTCGCTT
>DATATP010000336.1:0-11671 GCA_036268715.1 Rhizomicrobium sp.
TATGACAGGCCCCAGATCCTTCACTTCACTGGCGGAACAGGATTCTAAGATGACGATCAAGACCCTCGCGCTCGCAGCTCTTCTTGCTCCCATGGTGGCGGTGGCCGCCAGCGCAGCGCCGCCCGCGCCCCCGCCCTCGCCGCGCATCGTGGTGTTCGACGAGCGCGCGCTGATGGAATACTCCAAGGCCGGCCAGGACATCCAGCGCCAGGTCCGCACGTTTGCCCAGCAGGTCCAGAATGAGAAGGCAGCGACCCAGAAGTCGCTGCAGGCCGAAGAGCAGCAACTGCAGCAGCAGGTCGCGATTCTCGCCCCCGATGTTCGCGCCAAGAAAGTTCAGGCTTTCCAGCAGAAGGCGGACGGCGCGCAGGCAGCCTTGCAGCGCAGGGCACAGATGATCGATGCCGGGGTGCAGGAGGCCCAGGGCCAGATGTCCAAGGTGCTCGGCCCCATCCTGCAGCAGGTGATGAAGGAGCGCGGCGCCAATCTGGTGGTGCTGAAACAGGCCGTTTTGATGGCCGGTTCCGGCGCCTTCGATATCACCGGCGATGTGATCAACCGGCTCAATGCCAAACTGCCCGCGGTGAAAGTCTCGCTGGCCAATCCGGCTGCCCCGCCGAAGAAGTGAATGGCCGATCCCCGCTTCTATGACAATCGTGGTCCTTTCAGCCTGGCCGCGATCTGCCGCGCGGCCAAATTGGCGCTTCCCGCGGGCGCCGATCCGGGAGCGGAGATTTGCGATCTTGCCAGTCTTTCGGGAGCGGGGCCGCAGCAATTGAGCTTCTTCGCCGGAGGCAAGCCGTTGCGCGACAATTTCGTGCAAAGCCGCGCCGGCTTCTGCTTGGCGCCAAAGGGTGCGCCGCCTCCGCCACAGGGCATGACTGTGCTGACGGCAACGTCCGTACTCCACGCCTGGGCAGAGGTCGCGGCGCTGTTCTATCCCGGCGCGGCGCTGGATGTGTGGCCGATGCGGCCCGCCGTTTCGGCGGACGCCGAACTGGGAGAAAATGTCGTCCTCGGCCCCGGGGCGGCGGTGGGGACGGGCGCGGAGATCGGTGACGGAACCATTCTGGGAGCCAATGCCTCGGTCGGCCCGGGGGTCACGATCGGCCGGGGCTGTGAGATCGGCGCCAATGTCAGCATCAGTCATGCCCATCTCGGCGACCGGGTGCTGGTGCTGCCTGGTGCGCAGATCGGCGCCCCAGGCTTCGGTCTCGCCTCGTCTGAGGAAGGCCATATCCGCATTCCCCAACTCGGCCGGGTTATCATCCAGGATGGCGTCGAGATTGGCGCCGCCACCACAGTCGACCGCGGGGCTCTGCGCGACACGGTGATCGGCGAGGGAACCAAGATCGATAATCTGGTCCAGATCGCTCACAATGTGGAGATCGGACGGCATTGCGTGATTGCCGCCCAGAGCGGGATCGCCGGAAGCTGCATCATCGAGGATTTTGTCATCATGGGCGGCCAGGTTGGGATAGCCGACCATTCCCATATCGGCGCGGGCGCACGGCTGGCGGCGCGTTCGGCCACGGTTTCCGGACAAAAGGTCGAAGGCGGCCGGGATTATGGCGGGGTGCCGGCAAAATCTATAAGAGAATGGGCACGGGAGATTCATGCGGTGAGCCGGCTGGCCGCCCGCCGCAACAAGGACGGACATGGCTGACGGAACCGTGCTGGATGTCGAGCAGATCAAGAAGCTGCTGCCGCATCGCGCCCCGTTCCTGTTCGTGGAAAGGCTCGCCGACATCGTGCCGTCGCAAAGCGCCACCGGCTACAAGGCTGTGAGCGTGGGCGAGCCGCATTTCCTCGGCCATTTCCCCGACCATGCGGTCATGCCGGGCGTGCTTATCGTGGAAGCGATGGCCCAGACCGCCGGCGCGCTGGTGGTGCATTCGCTGGGCTTTCGGCGCGAGAGCCGCATTGTCTATTTCATGACGATCGAGAGGGCGCGGTTTCGCAAGCCCGTGAAACCGGGCGACATGCTGCGCATGCCGGTGAAGGCGCTGCGGCGGCGAGGCCCGGTATGGCGGTTCCGGGGTCAGGCTTTCGTCGTCGGCGACCTCTGCGCCGAAGCCGAGTTCAGCGCGATGATCCAGGAGGGCAGCGATTCAAACGGCATTGGCCATGACGATTCATCCCACAGCCCTGATTGAAGACGGCGCCGTTCTTGGCGGCGGCGTGGAGATCGGGCCTTTCTGCCATGTTGGGCCGCGTGTGACCTTGGGCGAAGGGGTACAGCTGAGATCGCACGTCTCGGTGTCGGGCATTACCAGCATCGGCGCGCGCACCATCGTCTATCCCGGCGCCGTGTTGGGCGGCGAGGGGCAAATCCGTGGCAATGACTTTGCCGACGGGCGGCTGGCGATTGGCGATGATTGCGTGCTGCGCGAGTTGGTCAGCATGAATGTCGGCAGCCGCAAGGGCGGCGGGATCACCCGGGTGGGGCCGCGCGGCTATTACATGGCGGGCAGCCATGTTGGGCACGACTGCCAAGTGGGCGAAGGCGTCACCTTCGCCAATTCGGTGGCGCTGGGCGGCCATTCGGTGATCGGCGATGGCGTGATTTTCGGCGGATTGTCGGCGGTGCAGCAATTCTGCCGGGTGGGCCGGGGCGCGATGATCGGCGGCATCACCGGCGTCAACCGCGACGTCATTCCCTATGCGATGGCCTTTGGGGATCATGCCGAGCTGGCGGGTCTCAACCTGATCGGGCTCAAACGGCGGGGACTCTCGAAAGCCGCCATCAATGCCATGCGCGCGACGTTCCGGCTGGTCTTTTACGGTCACGGTGGCTCGGTCGTAAGCCGCGCGCGGGAAGCGCGCGAGCGCTGGCCGGATGTGGCGGAGGTGGGCGAGATCGTTGATTTCATCCTCGCCGATGCCAAGCAGCCTTTATGCCTTGCTCGCCGCCGCGGAGATGAATGACGTGCTGGGAATCGTCGCCGGGGGCGGCGATCTGCCGCGTGCCGTCGCGCAAAGTGCGCGCGAGGCAGGGCGCGCGGTATTTGTCGTCGCGCTGCGCGGCTGCATGACGGAAGAATGGGCGGCGGATTTTCCGCACGAATGGGTGTCGCTGGGCGAGCCGGGGCGCGCCTTCAAGACGCTCAAGGGCGCGGGGGCGCGGGACGTGTTGCTTGCGGGGCGTGTGGACCGGCCGAAATTCTCCGAGCTCAAGCTCGACGCGAAGGGCGTGATGGTGCTGCCCCGCGTGGTGGCGGCGGCACGCCAGGGCGACGACGCCTTGCTGCGCATGCTGGTCGAACTATTCGAACGCGAGGGCTTCCGCGCAGTCGGCGTCGCTGAAGCGGCACCGGGCCTGATCTGTGGCGAAGGACCGCTGGGCCGCCTCGCGCCGAATGAGGATCACAAAGCGGACATCGCGCGCGGTTTCGCCATTGTGCGCGCGCTGGGAGCGCTGGATGTGGGCCAGGCGGCGGCGGTGTGCGAAGGCCTGGCGCTGGCAGTGGAAGCCGCCGAAGGTACCGATGCGATGATCGCCCGAATTGGCGCCTTGCGCGCCAATTTGCGCGGCACGCCCGAGAAAAAACGCGGCGTGCTGGTGAAAGCCTTGAAGCCGACCCAGGATGCCAAGACCGACATGCCGGTGATCGGGGTTTCAACCGTGGCCAATGCGGCGGCGGCCGGTCTGGCCGGGATCGCGCTGGAAGCGGGAAAATCGCTGATCGTGGACAAGCGGGCGGTGGCGGCGGAAGCCGATCGGCTGGGCCTTTTCGTAGCTGGCGTGACGCCGTGACGGGCGCGGACGTGTCGACGGAGGCGCAAACAAAAAGAGCCACCTTGATGCTGGTTTGCGGCGAGCCGTCCGGCGATCTGCTGGGCGCGCAGTTGATGGCGGGGTTGAAGGCGCTCGACCCGAAGGTGAAGATTATCGGCGTGGGCGGCGCGGCGATGGCGCGCGAAGGCCTTCAGAGCCTGTTCTCGCTGGACGTGACGGCGGTGATGGGGCTGCGCGAAGTGGTGCCCGCCATTCCGCGGATTCTCGCAAGGGTCAAACAGGCAAGCGAATTCGCGCTTGTCACCAGACCGGATGCGGTGGTGTTGATCGACAGCCCGGATTTCACCCATCGCATCGCGCGGCGCATCAAAAGGAGCGATCCGTCGATCCGCACCGTCAATTATGTCGCGCCGCAAGTCTGGGCGTCCCGGGCTTATCGCGCCAAAGCGATGGCCCGCTATTTCGATCTTGTGCTCGCATTGTTCCCGTTCGAAGTGCCATTTTTCCAGCGCTATGGCGTGAAGGCGCGGTTCGTCGGCCACCCGGTGATCGAACGCCGGGCGCGTATGACGGGGGGCGCTGCGTTGCGCGCGCGGCTCGGCATCGCGCCGGAGGCGCCGCTGCTGGCCCTGTTGCCGGGCAGCCGCAGAAGCGAGATCCGTTTCATCTTTCCGGTGTTCCGTGCTGCGGTCGAGTTGTTGGCAAGGCGCGTTCCGGGGTTGGTGACGGTGCTGCCCACCCTGCCTCATGTCGCGGCGAAAGTGCGCGAAGGCGCGGGCGCCTGGCCCACGCCCCTGCACATCCTCGAAAACGAGGACGACAAATATGCCGCGTTCGATGCCGCCGACGCGGCGCTGGCGGCGTCCGGGACGGTAACCGCGGAATTGGCGCTGGCGCGCACACCGATGGTTGTCGCCTACAGGGTCGGCGGGCTGACCTATGCGCTCGCCAACCATCTGATGACGGTGCCTTACATGACCCTGGTGAATATCCTGCTGGAACGCCCCGTAGTGCCGGAGTTCAAGCAACATGCCGCCACGCCCCCGGGGCTGGCGGACGAGCTGGAGAAGCTGCTCACGAATTCCGCGGCGGCCGCAGCGCAGGTCGAGGCGATGAATGTCTTCGCGCAGGCATTGGGCGAGGGGCAGGAAACTCCATCGTTGCGCGCCGCCCGCGTTCTGCTGGATTTCGTCGCGGACCGTTTTTCCGGACTTGTGTAAAAACTGTTTACGATTGGGACAGTGTCGCACGCCCGGCAGGGCACACCGATCCGGTTTTGCCAGGATATTCCACACTGGCACGGATTTTGCTGCATGCGGTTGGGTGTGTCGAAAAGGATCGTAGATGAGTATTTCCTGTTTTAAGGCGGCGGCGGTGTCGACCGTGCTTCTGGCTGCTTGCGGCGCTGCGCAAGCTTCCCCAATTTCCTACGATTTCACGATGCAGATCACATCGACCAACATCGCCGGGTTGAAAACCGACGGATCGACCGACGGCTCTTTGGTATTTACCTTGAGTGCCACCCCGACCTCCGGCCAGTATTATCTGAATATCGACAATCTGCTGACCCAGTTCGACGCGCAGATCGACGGCTATTCTTTCACGTCTTTCACGGCCTGCGGAGCCAACCCGACAGGCTGTGTCAGCGATCTGCAATTTTCGGCGGCCGATACGCTTCGCGATCTCACCTATTTCGGATTGGCGGACAATTCGACGCGAAGCAACCAGATTTCCTTGCAAAGCAGCGCCGACAATTTCAGCCATTTCTATATCCAGAACACCGGGGGATATGCCGACGGGACATTTGTGTTTCTCAACAACGATCCGCCGGTCGCCACGTTGAGCGACCCGCCGACCCCGACGCCCGAGCCTTCGAGCCTCAGCCTTTTGGCGGCGGGACTTGCGACCCTCGCGGGCGCGGCTTTCCGGCGCCGCCGCAACCGCTGCGCCGTGGCCTGATAGAGCGGTTCCAGGAAAAGTGTAGCGTTGGCACGCTGCCGCTACCAACTCCGTCCGGAACCACGACAGACCAAGGAGACAGAGCGTTTTCGTGATTCAACGAACACGAAAACGCTCTAGCGCCGGTCCAAACTGCGTCGTGAAGGTCTATCGCTTGTTCATCGGAATGAAGCTGCGCTCGGTCGGTCCGGTATAGATTTGGCGCGGACGGCCGATTTTCTGGTGCGGGTCTTCCAGCATTTCCTTCCATTGCGCGATCCAGCCCACGGTGCGGGCCAACGCGAATAGCGCGGTGAACATGCTGGTCGGAAAGCCCAGCGCCTTCAGGGTAATGCCGGAATAGAAATCGATATTGGGATAAAGCTTCTTCTCGATGAAATAATCATCCTGCAGCGCAATGCGCTCCAGCTCGATCGCCACTTTCAAAAGCGGATCGTCATGCAGGCCCAGCTCGTCCAGCACGGCGTGGGCCTGGATCTGCATCGCCTTGGCTCTGGGGTCGTAATTCTTGTAGACGCGGTGGCCGAAGCCCATCAGCCTGATGCCGCTCGACTTATCCTTCACCTTCTTCACATATTCGGGAATGCGATCGACGGTGCCGATCTCCATCAGCATCTTGAGCGCCGCCTCGTTGGCGCCGCCATGGGCCGGGCCCCACAGGCAGGCGATGCCTGCCGCGATGCAGGCGAAGGGATTGGCGCCCGACGAGCCGGCCAGTCGCACAGTGGAGGTCGAAGCATTCTGCTCATGGTCGGCATGCAAAATGAAGATAGTGTCCAGCGCCTTGGCCAGAACCGGATTGGACCTGTATTCCTCCGCTGGAACCGAGAAACACATGCGCAGGAAATTCTCGGTGTAGCCCAGCTTGTTGAGCGGATACACGAAAGGCTGGCCGACGTGATATTTGAAAGCCATTGCCGCGATGGTCGGCAGCTTGGCGACCAGCCGATGGCTCGCGACTTCGCGCTGTTCCGGATCGTTGATGTCGGTGGAGTCGTGATAGAAGGCCGATAGCGCTCCGACCACGCCGCACATCACCGCCATCGGATGGGCATCGCGCCGGAAACCGGAGAAGAAGCTGGCGAGCTGTTCATGCACCATTGTGTGGTGGGTGATGGAGTGGGTAAATTTCTCCATCTCGGCGGCGGTCGGAAGCTCGCCATAGAGCAGGAGATAGCAGGTCTCCAGAAAAGTGGAATGCTCGGCGAGATCGCCGATGGAATAGCCGCGATATTGCAGAATTCCCTTGTCGCCATCGATAAAGGTGATGCGGGATTCGGTGGAGGCGGTGGAGGTGAAGCCCGGATCGTACGTGAAAATGTCCGCCTGGTCGTATAATTTGCGGATATCGATGACGTTAGGGCCCTGGGTGCCGGCAAAGGCGGGGAACTCATAATTCTTGTTTTGGTAAGTGAGCGACGCTGAACCCGCCGGCTTGATCTTGCTCTCTCTCATCGAAATCTCCTGCAACTGCTGCTAGCCAATTCTTCTTGCGGTGCAGCAATATAAGCCCGGATTGCTTAACGCGTCACTAGGGGACAGTTTAAGGGCGCGAATTTGCGCTGTAAGCCCTTATCCGGATTATGGATTCTTCCCGCCCCAGCAGGGCCAGAATCTCGAACAAGGGTGGCGAGGCGGTGCGTCCCGTGAGTGCAGCGCGCAATGGCTGAGCGACTTGGCCCAGTTTGAGGCCGGCGGCTGCGGCGTAATCGCGGGCGGCGGCCTCCAAGACCGGGGCGCTCCAATCCGTTCCTTCCAGCGCCGCCAGCACCCCCGCCAGAAGGTCGCGGCTTTCGGCCGAGAGCAGCCGGGCGGCCGCCTCGTCCAGGCTGCGCGGACCATCCGTGAACAGAAAGTCCGCACCCTGAACAAGTTCGGCCAAAGTCTTGGCGCGCTCCTTGAGTGTAGGCATTGCGGCTTCCAACCGGGCACGCGCCGTCATCGACAGCAGCCGCGGCGGAGTCTGGCTGGCGAGAAAGGCAACGGCTTCCGCGGCAAGTACGGCGTCCGCAGTGGCGCGGATATAATGGCCATTTAAATTATCCAGCTTCTTGAAATCCATCCGCGCCGGGCTTTTGCCGATGGCTTCCAGATTGAACCATTCGATGGCCTGAGCCGTGGAGATGATTTCGTCGTCGCCATGACTCCAGCCCAGCCTGAGCAGATAGTTTCGCATGGCCTCGGGCAGATAGCCCATGTCGCGATACGCCTCCACCGCGAGCGCCCCATGCCGCTTGCTGAGTTTCTGCCCGTCCGGCCCGTTGATCAGGGGCAGGTGGCCATAAGCCGGCACGGGCCAGCCCATCGCTTCCACGATCTGGAGCTGGCGGGCGGCGTTGTTGAGATGGTCGGCGCCCCGGATCACATGGGTGACGCCCATATCGAAATCGTCCACCACCACCGCCAGCATATAGGTGGGGGTGCCATCGCTGCGCAGCAGCACCATGTCGTCAAGCTGGTCGTTGGCATAGCGCACATCGCCCAGCACGACATCGTGCACGACGGTCTCGCCTGCCTGCCGCACCTTCAACCGCACCACAAAGGGCTTCCCTGCCTGGTCCGGTCCCGGATCGCGGTCGCGCCAGCGTCCGTCATAGCGCATCGGCTTGCCTGCGGCCTTCTGTTCTTCGCGCATCGCCGCCAGCTCTTCGGCCGTGGCGTAGCAGCGATAGGCCATGCCGCGAGCCACCATCTGCTCTGCGATCTCGCGATGGCGGGCAACGCGGGCGAATTGATAGATCACCTCGCCGTCCCAGTTGAGGCCCATCCAGGTCATGCCGTTCAGGATCGCCGCCACCGCCTCGGGCGTGGAACGTTCGCGGTCCGTGTCCTCGATGCGCAGAAGAAACGTGCCGCCGGTATGGCGGGCATAAAGCCAGTTGAACAGGGCCGTGCGGGCGCCACCGATATGCAGCATGCCTGTGGGCGAGGGGGCAAATCTTAAGACAGGCCTGGGGTTTTGCGACATGATCCGGGTTTGCGAGGGAGGGGGCTTTCCGCGCTTCGTTTATCAAACAGTTTCGTCGAACGATAGCGGCGTTTGACCAGCGCGACCGCTGGCCCTTGTGGCTGCCGGTGGCGCTCGGGGCAGGCGCGGCGTTTTATTTCGCCCTGGACTTCGAGCCGCCACCCTGGGCGGGGTGGCTCGCGCTGGGAATTGGACTGGTCGCGGCACTTGCGGGACAGTATTGGCGTATGGCCTTGGCTGTCCTGCTGGCGGTGCTGGCGCTGGGCTTCGCGCTGGCCAAATTCCGCGAAGAACGGGTCGCCGCCCCCGTGCTGGCCCGTCCCCTGATCGCGCATCTGATCGCCCATATCGATGCGATCGAGCCCCGCGACAACGGCCTGCGCATGGTGCTGTCCGATCCCCGTTCGGGCGCGTTTTCCGGGCCGCCGCCGCGGCGGATACGGGTGGCGCTGCGGGATGCCGGCAGCCTTGAACCTGGAGACTGGGTCAGCCTCACCGCCAGCCTGCAACCGCCGCCCGCACCGGTCGAGCCGGGCGCGAATGATTTTGGCCGCGCCGCATTCTTCCAGTCCATCGGCGCGGTGGGATTCGCCTATGGCCGCGCCCGGCCCATCGTTGCCCCGCGTAGCCCGACCGGACAGGAGCGTTTGTCCGACGCTATCGAACGGCTGCGCTGGCGCATGACCCGCCGCATCCAGGCGGCGCTTCCGGGGAGCCGGGGAGCGATCGCCGCGGCACTTGTTACCGGCGCGCGCGGCGGCATCGCCGACGGGGATGAGGCGGCACTGCGCGACGCCGGCCTCGCTCATGTGCTCGCCATTGCGGGATTGCACATGGCACTGGTCGGCGGCGGCCTTTTCTGGCTGGTGCGGGCGGTGCTGGCTGCGATACCCCGGCTCGCCCTGGCCTATCCGATCAAAAAATGGGCGGCGAGCGCGGCGCTTGCGGGGTCGGCATTCTATCTCATTCTCAGCGGCGCGGCGCCGTCTTCGCTGCGCGCCTTCGTGATGCTCGCAATGGTGCTGGCCGCCATCCTGTGCGACCGCCCGGCGCTGTCGATGCGGGCCGTGGCGCTCGCTGCCGTGATCCTGCTGGTCTTGCGGCCCGAAGCGATCATCGAGCCGGGATTCCAGATGTCCTTCGCGGCCGTGGTCGCGTTGATCGCGGTCGCGGAATGGGTCCAGACTCGTCCGCACGTCCCGCGTGGGCGGATCGCGCGCTATGCGCGCGGTCTAATTCTCACGAGCCTGGTCGGCAGCCTGGCGACGTTGCCCTTCGCGTTGTTCCATTTCGACCGGGTGACGCATTATGCGGTGCTGGGCAATCTGCTGGCGATGCCGGTGATGGGATTTTGGGTAATGCCCGCCGCCGCTTTGTCGGTCATGGCGATGCCGTTCGGCTTGGAAGCGCCGCCGCTGCATCTGCTGGGCGCGGGCATTGAAACAATGCTGGCGGTCGGGCGGTTCGTGTCCGGCCTTCCCGGCGCGGTATCGCTCGCGCCCGCAATGCCGCTGGCGGCGCTGGTGGCGATTTCCTTAGGGGCGCTATGGCTGGCGATCTGGCGCGGCAGCGTGCGCTGGTGGGGTATTGCGCCCATGCTGTTTGGAATGGTGCTGGCGCTGCTGGCGCCGCTGCCCGCGATGCTGGTGGCTCCAGACGCACAGACCATCGCGCTGCGCGGGCATGATGGGCTGCTGCATTTCTTGCGGTTGCCCAAGGACCGGTTCGCGGCGCAGGAATGGCTGAGGCGGGACGGCGATGGGAGATCGCCGGAGGAAGCGGTAGGATTGCCCGGACTTCATTGCGATGGACTTGGCTGTGCCGTGCGGGACCGGGTGATGATTGCCGCGGCACGGCGGCCCGAGGCCTTGGGGGAAGATTGCATGCGTGCTGCGATCCTGATCAGCGGGGTAGCGGGACAGTGCCGCGGCCCGCTCGCCATGATCGATCGCGGCATCGCATTGCGCGATGGCGGCGACCGCATCACCCTGTCGCCGATTGGCGTACTCAGCGTGCGGCAGTCGCGCGGGATGCGGCCTTGGTCCGTTGCGGCTCAGTAACGGCGGATCAAGCCGACCAGCTTGCCTTGCACCTTCACCCGGTCGGCGCCATAGAGCCTGGTTTCGTAGGCGGGATTTGCCGCTTCCAGTGCGATGGAATCGCCGCGCCGCCGCAACCGCTTCAAGGTCGCTTCGCTGTCATCGACCAGCGCCACCACGATCTCGCCTGTATTGGCGGCGTCGACCTGTTGGATGATCACGGTATCGCCGTCCAGGATGCCAGCATTGATCATGGAATCGCCGGTCACTTCCAGGGCGTAATGCTCACCGCGGCCGATCATCCCGCCGGGCACCGGCACATCCGAAACCTTGTTCTGCAACGCCTCGATCGGGGTGCCCGCGGCGATGCGTCCGACCAGAGGCACGATGACCGTGCCCTCGCCTTCGCCGCGTCGCGGCACGCCGAAGCTACGTGAATCCGCCGGCATGCGGTTTTCGCCCCGCCCATGCCGGCCGGGCAGGCTGCGCTGCGCCTGGCTTCGGGTGGTCGCGGGCCGCAAAGTGTCGGCCATATTGTCGGGCAGCTTGAGCACCTCGAGCGCGCGGGCACGTTTTTCCATCCGGCGCAGGAACCCGCGCTCTTCGAGCGCCGTGATCAGCCGATGGATGCCCGACTTGGACTTCAGGTCCAGAGCCTCCTTCATTTCGTCAAAGGAGGGCGGAATCCCGGTTTCGCGGATGCGCTCATGGATGAACATCAAGAGTTCATATTGCTTGCGGGTGAGCATGCTATCCCCCTTCAGGCCGCGATGCGCTTCCGCTTCCGGCCTTTTGCGGGGGCAGGAAGAAGGGCGCTGTAAGATGCGAACAAAGCCGAAACATCACGAAACGTTCTACTTTAGTTCCGGAGGAGCGTCAACGGGCGATTATATACTTGAGTTAGCTATCCGCAAGGGCTAGATCGGCCATGACAGGCCGACGCTGACTCAGAACCGGGAGAGGTCT
>DATATP010000337.1:0-1573 GCA_036268715.1 Rhizomicrobium sp.
CAAGCATTCGTGCGATAAAAGACTGGACGCCGCAGGTCCCCGCGCATGAGAGCACGATCCGCCGCCTTCAGGGCCGCAAGCGTCCGATCAACGTGCTGTCGACCAACAGCGCGTGGCTGTTGAGTTCGCTGGTGCTCGGCTGCAATGGGCTGTTGTCGGGCAGCGGCAGCGTCATCGCCGACCTCCAGGCCCGACTGTTTCGGGCGGTGAAGGCCAATGATCTGGCGGAAGCGCGCCGGCTCAACGACCGGATCTATCCGACGGCGCGCGCCTTCTATGCCGATCCCTTCATCGACATGCACAACCGCATGAAGGAAGCGCTGGTGCTGCTCGGCAAACTGCCGCGCGCGGTGGTGCGGCCGCCGCTGGTCAGGATCACTGACGCCGAAATCGCGCGCATCAAGGCGGCGCTGGTCGAGGCGGGGCTGCTCGGCGCGGAGACGGCGCGCGGGCGCAACGCGGCGTAGGGGGGACCGACATGCCCGTAGCCTATTTCGTCGTTCGCGCCACCGTCGTCGATCCCGCCAAACGCGGGGCGTTCGACGCCTGGTACAGCAAGGAGCATCTGCCCGACGCCTCAAAATCGTTCGGCGTCAAGAAGGCCTGGCGGTTCTGGAGTCTGGCCGATCCCAGCCTGCATCAGGCGATGTACGAGTTCGCCGATGAGGCCGCGCTGGAGCGCGCGATCAACGGGCCGGAGATGAAACGGCTGGTGGCGGATTTCAACCGCGACTGGCCCGACGTCACCCGCACCCGCGAGACGCTGGTGCTGGCGGAAGAGTTCGGGGGGTAATCAGCTGTCATTCCGCGGCGCGCGAAGCGCGAGCTACGATGCGCAATTGGGCATCTGAGAATCCATAACCCCTGTCCTCGTGTTCAACACCAAAGGCCGTCACTGCCAAACATGACCACGGGGGCTATGGATTCCGGGCCCACGCCAAGAGGCGTGTCCCGGAATGACGAATGAAGTCGCGTTTCCCATCAGCCCTGCCGCCGGTTCAGCGGCCATTCATCTCGCCGCGGCGAAACTCCTGTCAGGGTTGGGAGTCATTGGATGGGAGAGCCGTCATGGAACACCGATATATTCTAAAACTAGCGCTGGGCGCGTTTGTGGGCGCGGCCGCGCTCGCTTCGGCTGCGAATGCCGCGCCGCTATCGCCGATTTCGGCGCAATCGGAACTGGCGCCCCAGGCTAGCCAAGCCGTACAGCCCGCAGTCGTGACACAGAACGAGGTCGATCGTCTCAAGCCGGAGCAGGTACGTTGGGGACACCACTGGCATCACCACCACTGGCACCATCACCATTGGCATCGTCATCATTGGCACCATCGCCACTGGCGGTGAGGCAGTATCGGCAACGCCGTTTGGCGTTGCCGGGCTGCCATGTTGTTTGCGTAAACCCGATTCTGCCGCATCGCGGCGAAAAGACAGGAAAGGAAATACCGATGAAGATTCTTGCTGCATCCGCGTTTGCCCTCGGCCTCGGCCTGATGTCGATGTCCGCCCAGGCCATGCCGGTGGCGCCCCAGCCCGCCACGGCTTCGCAGGACGTGATCCACGTCGCGCAGGGTTG
>DATATP010000338.1:0-1760 GCA_036268715.1 Rhizomicrobium sp.
GATCGCGACGCCGGTCAACCATCAGGACAGCTCGCTGTTGGGGAATCTCGCTGCGGCACAGGCGCTTTTGATACGTCCGCCATTTGCGCCGGCAGCTCTCAAAGGCGCAGTTTGCGACATCCTGCGGCTGCCGCGTTGAGCGCGCGAAGCGCCGCGCGCTGCCAAAGCTGATCGCGTTCACCAGAAATTAAGTGGTTGCGGAACACATATGGAACATATAGTGTTCGTTCATGATTTGTTTCGAGTATTGACGCCTGCGGATGCCCTCAATCGGGACCTTCGCAACCTGGAGCCCTCCGGCTCCGATCTCTCGGAATTGAACGACACCAACAACACGACGCGACGAAATTGGGGACTGGTCGAGATGCTCACGCGCAAACAGTACGAACTCCTGCGTTTCATCAATGAGCGGTTGAAAGAGGCCGGCGTTCCGCCCTCGTTCGACGAGATGAAGGATGCCCTCGATCTGCGTTCGAAGTCCGGCATTCATCGGCTGATCACCGCGCTGGAAGAGCGTGGCTTCATTCGCCGCCTGCCCAACCGGGCCCGCGCCATCGAGGTGATCAAGCTGCCGGAGCTTGCCGGGAGCGGCAATGGCAATGGCCGCCGCGGCTTTACGCCGAGCGTCATCGAAGGCACGCTGGGCAAGGTCCGCAGCAGCAGCAACAATAACGCCATGGCGGAGGACGACGGCAACCACCCGGTCGCCGTGCCCGTGATGGGCCGCATCGCGGCCGGTACGCCGATCGAAGCGCTGCAGACCCGCAGCCACACCATCAGCGTGCCGCCGGACATGCTCGGCTCGGGTGAGCATTACGCGCTCGAGGTCCGCGGCGATTCGATGGTCGATGCCGGCATCCTCGATGGCGACATGGCGCTGATCCAGCGCAACGACACCGCGGAGACCGGCGACATCGTGGTGGCGCTGATCGACGAAGAGGAAGCGACGCTGAAACGCTTCCGCCGCCGCGGCGCGTCGATCGCGCTGGAACCCGCCAACACCTCCTATGAGGTGCGGATCCTGCCGCCCAACCGGGTGAAGATCCAAGGCAAGCTGATCGGGCTTTACCGGAAGTACTGAACCAGCGAGCCTGCTGGCCTTCGCGCAAAATCCCGCCCTCGGATCGATGTTCCGGGGGGCGACGCAGACGGGCGCTCGACGGCGCGCATTGGCCGCCTCACCCCGTGATGCCGGTCATCGGCGCAAGGGCTGGATTATCCAGCCCTGATTGATAGTCCTTCTCCATCTCCACGGATTATCAAATCGCGTGGCTGGCTCTATCTCCCAGCCATCGCAAGACGAGGCGAACGCTTCGCGAGGCGATCGACGAAGGGAGATTCCAATGAAAAAGACGATCCTGACCGTACTGGCAGCTACGTTGATGGTTGCCTCGACTGCACAGATTGCCGCGGCTGCGGAACATCATCACGCCAGGAAAATGGTCCGGGCGCCGGTGAGCGACCAGTTCCGCAACGCCCGTAACGCGGTGGCGCAGCCCAGCACCTATTCAGACTACAGCGACGGCCACGCCATCTCGGCGCCCGCCGGCCGCTGACCGATCCGATGCCAGCCAAAAAGGCCCTGGCGTGAGCCGGGGCCCTTCGCGCGGGCGCTCCTAATCCTCACCCTGCTGATCGGCTTCCGCCGGTGTCGCATCGACCGCGCGCGGCGGCGTGGCTGGCGTGCGGACCAGGCCCGGGTCAGCCTCGGCGTCGCCGGCGATCGCCGGTGACCACGGCCGATCAAAGCCGTTGGGCTT
>DATATP010000339.1:0-10315 GCA_036268715.1 Rhizomicrobium sp.
CGACCGCCGGTTGATCCTAGCAAGTTTGGCGTCTTTCGCATGCGGACGGAGCCATTCTTTGCGGCGCTCCACGCCCGTGATCCGCGCGCCACCAAGGCAAAACTGACCCTCAAGGATTTTGATCGCCAGAACTACATTATGTATTCCATGGAGGGAGCCAGCTACAGCCACGCGATGCTGACCGGGATGTTCGATCGTGCTGGCGTTGCGCCAGTGATGGTGCACCACCTCGACCAGAACCATTCTATCCTGTCTCTGGTGTCCGCGGGCCTTGGAGCGGCCTTGGTCGCAAAAGGAGTCACACGGGTTGCGTTCAAAAACGTCGTGTTCCGCCCTGTCGAGACCGAGCCCCCTCGTCCCTTGGAGATGTACATGCTTTGGTGCGATCAAAACGACAATCCGGCGCTCCCCGCGTTTCTGGATTTGTGCCGATCATTGTTTGGACGATCGCATTAGGCCACCGAATCTTTAAAGCGCATCCAAATTCAAGTTCGGGCGAGTCTGACACATTCTCCGGGCGTGAAAGAAAACGAGCGCCGCGCAAGACGGTAGCGGAACCATAACATGGTCGCCCCGGCGGAGATGCGCCGCAAGCTCAAAGGAGGGTGCTTGCGCAGATCCCAATGGGCCCGTCATTGATCGATTGGCCGAGGCGCTGTCGTACCCATTCCGGCTTAGTTGCTTCATGCGCCCGCCGCTCTTATCGTTCCGCTAAGCCCGGGGGGATTCATGCGAAGGCGTGAGGTGATGGGGATGGGGCAGGCTGCCATGGCTTTATTGGCAGCAAAGGATGTTTCCGCGCAACAGGCAGAGCAGCGGCAATCGCGTGGCGTGCCGGCACCCAAGATCAGGGATATTCGCGTCATCACCTGCGCTCCCGCCGGCCCCCGGCTCTCGGTGGTGAAGGTCATCACTGACCAGGATGGGCTTTACGGTTTTGGTTGTGCGTCGTTCTGGTTTCGCGCCGACCTTATCAAGCCGGCGGTCGAGAAATATTTGAAGCCGCTGCTGGTAGGGCGCACCGTCGATCGCATCGAGGACATTTGGCAGCTCTGCTACGACAGTTCCTATTGGAAAAATGGCCCTGTCTTGAACAATGCCGTCAGCGGCGTCGATCAGGCCCTGTGGGATATCAAGGGTCGGATGGCCGACATGCCCGTCTATCAACTCCTCGGTGGCAAGACACGCGAGGCAGCGGATGCCTATCGCGGGGTCGACGGCAAAACGATTCCCGAGACCATCGAAAATGCCAGGAAGCTAATCGCCCAGGGCTTCCAGCATGTTCGCGTCCAGGTCGATCCGGATCTCGTCTATGGCGCCACCCATGGCGGCGCAGGCGTTCTGCACGACAAGGCCGTGTTCGACCGGGAAGGTTATATCCACCGCACGCTTGCGCTGTTCGAAGCCTGCCGCAAAGAACTTGGCGGCGACATCGAGTTGATTCACGACGCCCATGAACGCATCAGCCCAACGCAGGCTGTGCAGTTCGCGAAAGACTTGGAGAAATTCCGGCTCTTCTATCTGGAGGACCCTTTATCGCCGGAAGACATGGCCTGGTTTCACATTGTCCGCGAGCAATCCTCGACACCCCTGGCGATGGGTGAATTGTTCAACAGCCCCCACGAATGGACACCACTGATTTCCGAGCGCCTGATCGACTATATGCGCATGCATGTCTCGCAAACAGGCGGCCTGACGCCGGCCCGCAAAGCCGCGGCGATGGGAGAAATTTTCGGGGTGCGGACGTCCTGGCATGGGCCCGCCGATGTATCTCCGATAGGCCATGCGGCCAACTTGGCGCTGGACCTGTCCTGCACCAATTTCGGCATTCAGGAATGGACCGGATTCAACGAGTCCACCCTGGAAATTTTCAATGGCGTGCCGCAGCTCAAGAATGGCTATCTCTACGCCAATGAGGCGCCGGGCTGGGGCATCGAGATCGATGAGGCGGCGGCGGCCAAATATCCTTATGACCGCACCGATCCGTCAAACGGCGGCTGGCCCGGGGGCGAGGTGCGGCTGCCCGATGGACAGGTCAACAAATTCTAACGCCGATTGAAGTCCCTATTTCGGCGTTACGCGAAACAGGCCGCCATTGGGATCGTTCTCGATCATCCACAGCGCGCCGTCGGGCGCCTCTTCCACGTCCCGGATTTTGTGGCCGACACTCCAGCGTTCCGCAGGTTTGGCGCCGCCCTTGCCATCGAACACGATACGGCTCAGCGACTCCGTTGCCATGCCGCTGATCAGGGCGGAGCCGTTCCATTGCGGGAACATCGCGCCCTTGTAGAACATCAGGTTGCCCGGCGCGATGACCGGCACCCAATAGAGCACGGGCTTGGTGAGGTCCGGCCTTGTGTCAGGGCTGGCGATCGGAACGCCGTCATAATTCACACCATAAGAAACCAGCGGCCAGCCATAATTCTTGCCCCGCTCGATCAGATTCAGCTCGTCGCCGCCGCGTGGGCCATGCTCCAGCTCCCACAGCCGGCCATCAGGCGCGAACGCCAAGCCATAGGGCGTGCGATGGCCCGTGGTCCAGGTTTCGGACGGCGTCAAGTTCGGGCCAGTGAAGGTATAGGTATAGGCAATTGGCGCCGTCTTGGCGGCCTCCGCATCGGCGGGCGGATTGATCACGCCGATACTCTGTGCGCCGGTCTTTCCTGCCATCGGATTGCCGGGCGCCGGCTTGCCGTCCAGGGTCAGGCGAAAAACCTTGCCCAGGGGCTGGTTGGGGTCCTGAGCCGGCGTGAAGCGTTGCCGGTCGCCGGAAGTCAGGAACAGATACTGGCCGTCAGGCGAGAAGGCCACCTGAGCGCCAAACTGCCCACCCCGCCCGCCCATCGGGTCGTGCCAAATCACCGTGAGCCCTTCCAGGCTGGCCGATGTGCCGGTCAGCGCCAGCTTGGCCTTGGCGAGCGCCAGGCTCGAGCCGCCCTGGTTCGGCTCCGAATAGGTGAGATAGACGCTCTGGTCGGTCGCATAGTGAGGCGAGAGAAAGATGCCCAGCATGCCGCCCTGCCCGCCATACAGCACAGCCGGGGCATTTTGGACGGGCTTTTTCTTGCCTTGCTGGGTCACCAGCCAGATCGGACCGACCTTTTCGGTGATCAGCATGCGTCCGTCGGGGAGGAAGGCAATACGCCATGGCAGGTTGAAAGTCGCGACCTGCGTCATGGTGAACGGCAAGCTCGATTCCGGCTGCTGTTCGCCCGCATTCACCTGCGCGTATGCCGGTGTCGAAGCCAATGCCAGAACCGTCGCGGCTTTCGTCCAATTTTTCATCGGCCCCATCCTCTTTTTCGCTACTCAGCTATTGCAACAACAGACCGCCGGCGTCTCGGCGCGATCTCTCGATGCGGCGAACATCCGGAATCCCAAAAACTTTGAACCGCTACCTTGGCATCGGGATGGACCAGACTTTACCGGCGCCGCGCTCGGATAGCCACAAGGTATTACCGGCCGGCTCGACCCCTGTCGGGGTATTCAAGCCATCCTTCAATACGATGACATGGGCCTTGTCGCCCGTAACGGTCAAGAAATCCACTCGGCCACCGCCATTCTCCGCAACGAACAGCTTGCCATTCGCCGCCCGCATGCCGTCCGGTCCCTTGACCGGGGCGTCCATCCAGATATCCACCGGCCTTCCGGGTTTGCCGGAAGCGTCCACGGGAATGCGATATAATTTGTTGAAAGCCACGTTATTCACATAGAGCACGCCGTCCAGGAAGGTGATGCCGTCTATGCCCATCAGAAGCCGGTTTTCCATGAAAAGTTCGGCCTTATCGGCACCGGGCGCCAGCCGATAAATCCGCCCGGTGGCGGTATCGGAAATATAGAGTGCCTCGTCCGGACCAATGCTGAAATCATTGCAGGTGCTGTTGTCCCCCGGCAGATTCCAGCGCAGTTTGCGCGCGCCCGTCCGCAAGTCGGTCCCTATCAGCGCAGAGTGGCGCTGGACGGGCGTCGCGCCAGGCACGGGGGTTAGCTGACAGCTCCATACCGTGTTGGTTGCGGGATCGACCAGTTGACCGAAAAAAAACGTGCCTGGGCCTTCGGCGCTGGCATCGATAAACGTCTCCGCCTTGGTCGAGCCGGGCCTGACACGATAAACGAAGGGCGAGCTGGCGCTGCCCACGATCAGCGTTCCGTCCGGCGCGCGGGCCAGGCTTTCGGGCTGGGATTTGGCGTCGTGGACCACGAAATTTGCGGCGATGGCGGCGGGCGCCCAACAGGTAATCAACGCGGCGGCCACAACAGCCAAGCGGATCATGATCCTCTCCTTATAACTTAGTTTGCAAACGCATCACTTGGATGAGAGTGCCGCGAAAATCGCACTCAACGGCTGACGGATGTGAACGTCGTAGAATCGAACCATCCACCATCTCGTGATATATATCGGTATATCACGAGATTGCAACGAGATTATTGGGTTCGCGATAGCCCTTTTCCTGGCTTATTCAGCCACCCAACAATACGAATGTTGATCTGGCCCGCCGGATCTCGGAGTCTGGCTTTGGCTCACCGACAAGCGAATTAGAAGCGAACGTAAGCGGCGCCTGAGCGGTGATATTTTCGCCGTTCGGTGTGGGATTGGTTGGCGTGCCCGGAATATGCCACCGGACTTGATGCTCGGCGATCACGACATCTCAGGACGCCGATGTCGGCCTACGAGCACCCAACGCTGATCACCCTGAGCCACTTTCCAGGGTTAAAGAGATCAGCTTGTCAAGTACATGTTTGCGGACGTTGCATAAATGCAGTCCAAGCCTCTCCAGACCTCGACCTCATCCTTTGCCTCCGCCAAGCTCTGCGCCCGACGGATCGCGGCGTGATCGCTCGCTTGCGGACTGGCATAAATGAAAGGTCCGCGGCCTTCTTTTACAATTCGAATTTCGTAATTGTCCAAGGCAACCTCCCATCGGTCACCCCGGATTGAAAACCTCTTTTGCGACGGTGAAAAGACTGAATCGAGTTGGCACAATTTTTTTGTTCGAAGTTCCGCTGGCAACATCCGCCGTTAAGAAGTTACGGAAAGGAATGCCGCATTTCATCTCAAACATTTTTCTCAGCAAATACGCGCCCTGAACGCGCAGGCCGAGCGAATAAGAAGTCCGAACCTTGACGAACCGGGACAATCGCGTTCGTTCAAAATCTTACCGCATCGCACACGTCGGACGCTCGAATATTGTAGTTTGTTAAGAGGGGTTTTGACCTAATTGGGCCACACTTCGGTCATTTACCTGTTGACATGCGTCAACTGCGCTTACCGGGTAAACTCAGAGATGAACTCGACGCCTCCCATAGGAATTACGCCGGACGAGGTGACGAGCTCGAGGACTTGTGTAAAGCGCGGCCGGATATCTTGACGATCAGTTGCGGCTTTGCAGATTTGTTGGCAGCGAAAAGCAGTCGTCTCATTGGCGCTTTCGAATTTGAACGGCCGCGGGTTCCAAAATCGTCCCTCTATTATTTGCCGATATCGCGCCTGTCGGTCGGATCAAGTCACTGTGGTTGGCGGGTCGGCCGATGACAGGCCCTGACCGGAAGATGCGGCAGGAGGTCTGGCTGTCCCACAACTGCTCAACTGTGCCATGAAGGCAATGGCACTGATGATGAGCGCGATCTGAATCAGGAGCGCACCGATGATCGCCCATTGGGCAGGCTGTGCGGCGCCTGGTATCCATGCATAGGCCGCGACCGTCAGGCACGCCACGGCTTGAATCCCGAGCACGATTTTCGCGGCCTGAAGTGTATTGCGAAGATTGGAACATTGTCCGGCGCATTTTGGCCCGGTGCAGTTACAGAACATGTCCAGCGCGGAGAGCGCCTGTCCGCAAAGCAGGATCGCTCCTCCTGTCGCCGCCGCTGCGACCAGCATTCCGACAGGTGAGAGGTAAGTGTACCACCAGGAGCCGTTTGCCACTGCCGCGCCTATGATGATCGCGACCGCCACGGCGATTGCTGCGGCAAGTCCTATCAGCCAATTGCGAAGGGGTCCGGGATCGCACATGGTTTTGCCTCCTCCAGGAGTTGACGGCTCATGCCGACCGATCACAGCCAAAGGCGATCGCTCGGCCGCAAACCAAAAATGACTTCAGATTTTGGAAGATGCAGACGCAACGCTGTACAAGGCGAACGATGACAGCAATACGAGCCTGCGCAATCGTTACACCGAAGAAAGGAAATGTCCAGTGGTCCCGGAAAATTTTTCCCAGTGTCCAGAGCAGCGGCGATGAAAACCGGGCCTGGCCACCATGCCACCCGTCGATAAAATCCGCGGGTCTCGACAAGACCCCATATTCGGCGCCGCATTCGGCGATTCCTACCCCAATTCCAATTTGCAGGGCTTGAAGAGTATTATGGGCGCCTGTATGGCCGCAGAAAAACGGGGGATACCGGTCCGATCATGCCATGCGAATTAACGATACTGATGCCCTGCCTCAACGAGGCAGAGACGCTGGAGCGTTGCATCGCCAAGGCCCGCAGCTTTCTCGCGCGCAGCGGCGTCGAGGGAGAAGTGCTGATCGCGGACAATGGTAGCAGTGATGGCTCGCAGACGCTTGCCATTGCCAACGGGGCGCGGGTTGTCGCCATAAATGAGCGCGGTTATGGCAGTGCCCTGCTTGGCGGCATTCGCGCGGCGCGGGGCAAATACATCATCATGGGCGACAGCGACGACAGTTATAATTTCGATGAGCTGGAGCCCTTTATCGAGAAATTGCGTCAAGGTTTCAAATTGGTGATGGGTAACCGCTTCAAGGGCGGCATCAAACCGGGCGCGATGCCTCCACTGCACCGTTATCTCGGCAATCCGGTGTTGACGGCAGTCGGCCGTCTGTTCTTCCGCAGTCCTTGTGGCGACTTCCATTGTGGGCTGAGAGGCTTCGACCGATCGGCGATCCTGGGGCTGGGCCTGCAGGCACCCGGAATGGAATTCGCCAGCGAAATGGTGGTCAAGGCAACCATCGCTCAGCTTCCCATTACTGAGGTTCCGACGACTTTGTCACCCGATGGGCGCAGCCGGCCACCCCATTTGCGGAGCTGGCGTGACGGTTGGCGGCATTTGCGCTTCCTGCTGCTGTTCAGCCCCCGCTGGCTGTTCCTCTATCCCGGAATGGCGATGTTCATCCTGGGCTTGCTCGTCATGGCGTGGCTCCTGCCGGCGCCGCGGGTGGTGGGGGGTGTGACCTTCGATATCCACTCGCTGCTTTATGCCTCGCTGGCGGTGGTGATCGGCTTCCAGTCGATGCTGTTCTGGGTGTTCGCCAAAATCTACGGCATGCGGGAAGGCATCGTGCCGCCCGACCCCCGCTTTCTTTCCTTGTCGAGGATCGTCACGCTTGAGAGCGGTCTGATCGCAGGCGGCATTCTGCTACTCCTCGGCCTTGCGCTGGGTGTTCTTGCGCTGGGCTCCTGGCGAGGCGAGGCGTTCGGCGCCCTGCTGCCCCGCGAGACCATGCGATTGGTTATACCGTCTGCCACGGACATTCTGCTGGCGTTTCATTTCGCTTACGGCGCGTTCTTCATCAGTGTGCTCGAGATCAGGACGACACGACGCCCGGCGGAGGAGCCGGCCAGTGTTTTCGAGCCGGAAACTGTGGTGATGGGAGCCAATGCCGAACGCACAATATAATGTCGCGCGGCCCGATTCCCTGCCGGTGCGGGTCGCGGCGCATCAGCGGCGCAAAATGTTCGCCGCCTTCGTGAAGACAATGGCTATTCCATCCGGTTCGACTTTGCTGGATGTGGGCGCGACCTCGGACCGCAGCTACGATCATTCCAATTATCTGGAGGCCTGGTATTCGGAGCCAGGCCGCATCACCGCGGTGGGCATAGACGATGCGTCCTTCCTGGAAACGATCTATCCAGGCCTGACCTTCGTGCAGGCCGACGGGCGCGATTTGCCCTTCGCGGACGGTGCCTTCGATTTCGTCCATTCCAGCGCCGTTCTGGAACATGTCGGAAGCGCCGCGATGCAGGCCCGCTTCCTGCGTGAATTGTGGCGCGTGGCAAGAATGGGTGTGTTCGTGACCACGCCCAATCGCTGGTATCCCATCGAATTTCATACGGTATTGCCACTGCTGCATTGGCTGCCCGTGCGGATGCACCGTTGGTTATTGCGCCGTTTGGGGCACGAAATGCTGGCGAAGGAGGAAAACCTCAATCTCCTGTCGCGGCGCTCGCTGCGGAAGGCGGCGTTGGCGGCGGGAATGAAGTCCATCGGGATTGGCAGCGTGTCCCTGCTCGGCCTGCCCACCAATTTGCTATTGAGGGCGCAAAAAAATTGACGTCCGGCGCGCATGCCTCGCCCCGGACGCCTTTACATGCCCCCGATATAATTTTTCAACAGATGTTGCGGCGCTCGACCTCGGGCCTGTCCTTGGCTGCTATTTTCTCGCGGCGTTCCCAGCCCACCACATTGGTCTGCTGCTTGGGCGCGCGCGCTCTCTCCATTTTTTTGCGCTTGACCCGCTCGGCCACGGTGAGCGGCTGACATTGGTCGATGAATTCCGCATATTGCCCGCTGCGGATCATTGCCGCCGTGATCTCCGAAGCGAAAGTGAGCGGAATGCCCGAGGTAACGATGGTGCGCGGCCCGAGCGGCGTATCGAAGCGCAGCAGCAGGTTCATGCGCGCGTCCGGCGCCGTGCTGCGGTGGTAATCGGGATCGGGCGCGACCTCGATGGGTTCGTGGGAGCGCAGACCGAAGAGGCGTGAAAGTTGCGACAAGCTGTGTTCCATCATGGTACGACCTATTGTTGAACTGTTGCGGTCCATCTCGCACGATGCGTGCCACCGCCCGCCTGGCCGCCAAATCCGGCCTTTTCCGGAATTCCTGTGCCGGGACGTGACGAACCCGTTCCGATATGGCTAAATCGGCGGGGAGCGTCGGCGCGAGCCGGAGCGACCAAAGTAAAGGCAGCGTCGGCGCGAGCCGGAGCGACCATGGTAGGGGGAGGGTCGGCGCGAGCCGGGGCGGACATGACGATTTGTTCGGGCGCCCGATGAATAGCAGGCCGGTACCCATACTGCCGATGGGCTTGGCCTTCGCTGTCGCTCTGATCCTGGCTGGGGGCGTCTTTACCATTTATGGCGGCGGCGAAAAGGCGGTGCGCACGGCGCTGGACGTGACCGCGCGCTGGTCGTTTCTGCTTTTCTGGACCGCCTATTGCGGTGGGGCTCTTACCGCGCTTTTCGGACCGGCTTTTGCGCCCCTGGCGCGGGGGCGGGATTGGGGCCTGGCCTTCGCCTCGGCGCATCTCGTTCACATCGGCCTGATCGTCCGGCTGGGCTTGCTCCTGAATCGCGTGCCGCTGCACGGCGCCTTGCTGATCTTTTTCGCGCTGGCGATCGTCTTCACCTATCTGCTGGCCGCACTGTCCTTCGGATTGGCGGACTTGCTCGGCCCTGCGCTATGGCGTGCGATCATGTTTCTGGGGTTAAATTATATCCTGATTGCTTTTGCACGTGACTTCGTGCTGGGTGCGATTCAGTCTGAGGTCAGGCACCGGGAATTCTGGCGCCTACTGGATTATGGTTTTTTTGCTGGATTGTGCATTATCGCGCCGCTCCTGCGCCTGTCTGCAGGGCGGTCGGCACCTGTTTGAGTGAAAAGAACAACATCGAAGGGGAGAACGTCATGACAAAGCCAATCACATACCCATTGTCCCGCAGAGGAATGCTCGGGACGTCCGGCGCGGCGCTGCTCGCCGCCGGCTCGCCCGCTTTTGCATCGATGCCGCAGGAAGGGCCCGATACGCCCAAGCTGACCATGTATATCAGCGGCCCGCCGAACGATGCCGAAATGCGCAAAGTTAAGCAGATCGGGATCAATGTCGTCGACATTCCCGACATGCCGCCGATTCCATGGACCGCGGACCTGCTGCGCTCCTGGATGGACAAGATGAAGACCCAGGGCCTGTCGCTGGGCATCGTGATGACGCCATGGTTCGACAAGGACCATATGGAGCCGCACTGGCTGAAGATCGTCCATGGCCTGCCCGGCCGCGACGTGGAGATCAACAAGTTCAAGGATTGCATTCAGGCGGCCGGCAAGACCGGCCTGCCGGTGGTGGAGTATAATTTCTTCCCCCATCGCGCCAACGAAGGCTATCACGAGACGCCCGGCCGTGGCGGCTCGAGCTTGTTGACCTTCGACTATGATCGCATGAAAAACTTGCCGCCGCTGCCGGATGAAGGCGCGGTCACGTACGACCAAGTCTGGGCCAATTACACCCATTTCCTCAAAGAAGTGGTGCCGGTGGCGGAAGCCCATAACGTCCGCCTGTCGGTACATCCCAACGATCCGCCG
>DATATP010000340.1:0-13476 GCA_036268715.1 Rhizomicrobium sp.
AAGCGGCTCCGGCAAGAGCCAGTTGTTCCTTGCGGCGATGGGATTGCTTGCCGGCAACGGCCGGGTCAGCGGCAGCGTGCGCTACCGCGGCACGGAGATATTGCGCGCGCCGACGCGGACCTTGAATGCGCTGCGCGGCGGCGCCATCACAATGATCTTCCAGGACCCGCTCACGTCTTTGACGCCACACATGAGGATCGGCGCCCAGATCGTCGAGGCGCTCACCCTTCACCGCAAGATGCCGCGCCAGGAGGCGCAGCAGCGCGCCCGCGAGATGCTGGAATATGTGCGCATCCCCGAAGGCGCACGGCGGATGGGGCAATATCCCCATGAACTGTCCGGCGGCATGCGTCAGCGGGTGATGATCGCCATGGCGACCATTACTGGGCCGGACCTCATCATCGCCGATGAGCCGACCACCGCCTTGGACGTGACGATGCAGGCCCAGATATTGGAAATTTTGCGCGCCCTCAAGACCGGCAAGAAGACGGCGATCGCGATGATCAGCCATGACATGGGGGTGATCGCGGGCCTGGCCGATCGCGTGCAAGTGATGCGCCGGGGCGAGATCGTCGAGCAGGGTCCAGTGGACGACATCTTCTACGCGCCGAAGAACGACTATACCCGCATGCTGTTGGACGCGATCCCGCGGCTGGACGAAGAAGCCGCCCCCGCGACCCGGACGGGCGGACCATTGCTGAGGGTGGACGATCTGAAGATCGCCTTTCCGGTGAGGGACGGTCTGTTCGCCAAGCGGCGCCTGTTGCGTGCGGTGGATGGGATCAGTTTCACCCTCAACCATGGCGAAACGTTGGGCATCGTCGGCGAAAGCGGTTGCGGCAAGTCCACCCTGGCGCGCGCCGTTCTGAAATTGCTGCCGCATGATGCCGGCCGGGTCCTCTGGCTGGGGCGCGACCTTGACGGCCGCTCGCGGGAGGAGATTCGCGCCCTTCGCCGGGACTTCCAAATTGTTTTTCAGGACCCGCTGGCGAGCCTCGATCCGCGCATGCCCGTCGGCCAATCCATCGCCGAGCCGTTGCGATCTCTGGAGCCGGGACTTTCGCGCGAGGAGGTGCGTGAGCGGGTGGCGGCGATGATGGCGCGGGTCGGGCTGGAGCCCCCCTGGATCAACCGCTACCCGCACGAACTGTCCGGCGGCCAGAACCAGCGCGTCGGTATCGCCCGGGCGATGATCGTCTCACCGAAAATGGTGGTATGCGACGAGGCGGTAAGCGCCCTTGATGTTTCCATTCAGGCGCAGATCGTCGAACTGATCCGCCGCCTACAGATGGAGACCGGCCTTGCGATCATCTTCATCAGTCACGATCTCTCGGTGGTGCGGCGGCTGTCGCACCGGGTCATGGTGCTTTATCTCGGCCGGGTGGTGGAGCTGGCGGACAGCGAAAGCCTCTATCGCGATCCCCGTCATCCCTATACCAAGGCGCTGCTCTCCGCGGTGCTGACACCAGATCCCAGAGTGGAACGCGGCCGCGAGTGGACATTACTGACGGGTGACCTGCCCTCGCCGCTCGATCCGCGTGCACAGCTCACTTTTCTCAAGTCCCGCCGTATCGACGATCCCGATGCCGAGCAATATCGGCCGCGGCTGATCGAGGAAGCACCAGGCCATCTGGTGGCCGAGCATGACTGACGTTTATTTGATGCGCCGAACCTTATAGGCGCCGGGCTCTTTGGCCACGGTGAGATTGAACGTGCCGAACGCACCCGGACTGACGGTCACCAGATAGCTGTTCGCGGCGCGCGTCCAGTCCGGCTGCCGGTCGGCTTCGGAAATCTGGGTCCAGACTTGGCCATTGGCCAGAGTGACTGTGAACCAGCCCTGCTTATTGAAGCTGTAGCTCGCCAGACGCGAAACGATGTCGGGGATGTTCTTCTCGCCCACCAGACTGCCGAAAAATCCCCGGTCCTGGGTCTTGGGGGCCGGCGCGGGGGCGGAGGGCCTGGGCGCATAGGCCGGGGCCGGCGTGCCGCCATACCCCGGCAGGGTACCATAGCCTTGCGCCGGCACCAGCCGCTGTTGGACGAGCGGCGCGGGCGGCAGCCCGAGATGGGAGCGCATGGGCTGGGCCGCGCCATAGACGCAATCGAGCCATTGGCGATCGTCGGCGATGGCGCCGCAGCGCACGATGCCCTGCACCACATCGTCGCGCGTGCCAGCCGCGACAGCCGGAAGCGTCAGCGAAAGCAACGTCAAGACAGCAAATCCGATATTTCTCACCCTGCCCCCTTTGTGCCGTTTCAGCGGACCCGCCGCACCTTGTAAAGATTGGGATCGCCCGCGACGCGGAAATTATAGGTCCGCATCATGCCCTTGCTGATCTCGACTTGGTAGGTGGAAGGGGCACGCGGCCAATGCGCATTGGTCGCGCCGGAGGTTTGGCGCCAGACTTGGCCATTGGCGAGAGTGGCGGTGAAATAGCCGTCGCTGTCCAGACCGTAGGACGCAAGCTGCGTCTTGACGACCACGGGGTCCTCGCCGAACAGCCCGCTCCAGAAGCTGGGAAATTCCGCATTCTTGGGCGGCGCCGCCCGCTGCAGCACATATCCCGGCGGCGGCGTATAGGCGCCCGGTGCGGGCGAGGGCGGCAATGAAGCGGTTCGGACCGGCGGGGGCGGAGCGGCCTGCCGCGCCTGTAACGCGGGCGACAAACCGAGTTGCGCCCGCATCGGCTGGGCCGAGCCATAATAGCAGTCCAACCATTGCCGGCCTTCGCCGCTACAGCGAATCGCCGCCGATAGAATATCCTGGCGCAAGGTGTTGTCCGCGGGCGTGCCGGCCGGCGGCGCGGCGGCAAGCCGCACCTGGGCGGGCAGCGCGGGCGCCAGGCCGAGCTGTGTCCGCATCGGCTGGGCCGCGCCGTAATAACAGTCCAGCCAGGTCCGCGAATTTCCGATCGAACCACAGCGGATCGCCCCCGCCAGCACATCCTCCCGCGGGGCCGCCTGTGCGGCGCCCGCCAGGAACAGGAAAGCGAATGCCACACCGATCAGATGCCCCCATCTCATCCTTCTGTCACCGCTCGCCCCGATCTCGACAGCCCGCAATTGCAACCCTCTCGCCCGCGCCGGACGGACGGTCCGGCGGCATCTTATGGTATTGCGATGGGCGCGGTAAACATGTTCGGCACAGGGATGAGTTGATGGCGCCCTCGAAAGGCTGGAACCGGCGTCTGACGATGGCGGGCGGCACGGCCGCGGTGGTCGCGGGCGGCTATTTCGCGTTCCGCAGGCCGGCGGACAGCGGTTTCAAATTCTCCACGGCCGACGCGCGCACCTTTCACCGCGGCAACGCGGCGGAGCCGGAGACCCTCGATCCCCACAAATCGTCCACCATATGGGAGGACAATATCATCGGCGACATGATGGTCGGGCTGATGCACCAGGACGCCGCCGGCCGGCCAATCCCCTGCGCCTGCGAGAGCTATTCCCGCTCGGCGGATGGCCTCACCGCCACCTTCCGGCTGCGCGACCATGTCTGGTCCGATGGCGTGAAGGTGACGGCCCATGATTATGTCTTCTCCTTCCGCCGCATCGCCGATCCCAAAACCGCCGCCCAATATGTCGCCATCCTCTATCCCATCAAAAACATGCAGGAAGCCGCGTCCGGCAAGCTGCCGCCGGAAGCGGTCGGCGTGCGGGCCCTGGACGACCGCACCTTGCAAGTCGAATTCATTTTCCAGGTTCCCTATATCGCCGAACTCTTCATGCATGCGACCACCTATGCCGTGCCCAGGCATGTGGTTGAAAAACATGGCGATGCCTGGCTGAAGCCGGAGAATATCGCGGTCAACGGGCCCTATATCCTGAAGGAATGGGTGCCGAACGGCCATATCCGGGTGGACAAGAATCCCCGCTTCTATGACGCGGCCAATGTGCCGATCGAGCACATATTTTATTATCCCACGCAGGACGCGCTGGCGGGGCTCAAGCGCTTCCGCGCCGGCGAACTGGACATCTCCTATCATGGCATACCGCTGACCGAAATCGCCTTGCTGCGCAGGACCATGCCGCGGGAGTTAAGCATCGGGCCGCTGCTGGGCAATTATTTCCTGGTGCTCAACTTCACCCGCAAGCCGTTCGACGATGTGCGGGTGCGCACCGCCTTGTCGCTGGCGGTCGACCGGGAAGTGCTGGTCGACAAGGTGCAGCGCGCCGGCCAGCGCGCCGCTTATGGCATTATACCTTATGGCATGCCGGATTATCCGTATACGGCGCAACTGCGTTTCAGACCGCTGCCGATGCCGGCGCGCATCGCCAAAGCCAAGACCCTGCTGGCCGAGGCGGGGTTCGGGCCGGACAATCCCCTCACCTTCGACATGTCGATCTACAACCGGGTGGAATGGAAGCTCACTTGCGTGGCGCTGCAGGCGATGTGGCGCGCGGTGGGCGTGCAGATGCGTATCCTGTCGCTGGATTCCCAAATCCTCAATGCCACGCTCAGGCGCCACGACTTCGCGGTGGCGTCGGCTGGCTGGCTTGCCGATTACGCCGATCCCAAGAATTTCCTGTTCCTGTTTCAAAGCAACAACAAGGACCTGAATTACAGCGCCTATTCCAGCCCGCGCTTCGACGGGCTGGTGAGCCAATCCGACCATATTCGCGACGCGGCGGAGCGGCTGGAGGTGCTCGCCCAGGCTGAGCAGGTGATGCTGGACGATGTGGCCGCGATCCCCCTGTTCGACGACGTGACCCGCGACTTGGTCTCACCCCAGGTCAAGGGCTGGATCGGCAATCCGACCAATTTCAACCGCACTCGCTGGCTGTCGCTCGACCGCGGCATTCACAAATTGTGATGCGAAGGCTGCTTGCCACCCTGTTGCTGGTTGTCATCGCCGTCGCGGCGCAAGCCGAAACCGTGCTGAACCGGGGCAACGGCGCCGAACCGGATTCGCTCGACCCCCAGTTCGCGGGCGGCACCTGGGAACAGAATATCATCGGCGACATGTTGGTCGGCCTTACCACCCTGGACGCTGCGGCGCGACCCATCCCCGGCGCGGCGGAGCGTTGGGAGACCTCGGCGGATGGCAAGACCTGGACCTTTCATCTGCGCGATGAAATGTGGTCGGACGGGGTGAAAGTGACGGCGTCGGATTTCGTGTTTGCCTGGCAGCGGCTGCTCGATCCCATAACCGCGTCGCGCTACGCCTATAATCTGTGGGTGATCAGGAACGCCCGCGCCATCAGCGACGGTCGGCTGCCGCCGCCGGCGCTCGGCATCAGCGCGAAAGATTCGCGTACCCTGATCGTCACGCTGGAACATCCCGCGCCCTATCTCCCTGAATTGCTGGCCGGACTCCAGGCCATGCCGCTGCCGCGCCATGTGGTGCAGGTCATGGGCGAGGCCTGGGCGCGGCCCGGCAATTTTGTCGGCAACGGCCCTTACAGGTTGAAGGAATGGGTGCCCAACGATCATCTGAGCCTGGTAAAGAATCCGCGCTTCTACGACGCGGCGCATGTGCGGATCGACAGGGTCAACTATTTTCCCACCGTCGATGTCAATGCGGCGCTGAACCGCTATCGTGCCGACGAGCTGGATACCCAGACGCCCGTGCCGATAAGCCAGATCGCATGGCTGAAGGCAAATTTGAAGGGCCAGCTCCATATCACGCCATCGCTCGCCATCCGCTATATCGCGTTCAATCTGGATTATCCGCCGCTGAAGGACATCCGCGTGCGCCGTGCGCTGAACCTCATCTATAACCGCGAGGCGATCGTCCAGAAAGTGCTGAAACTGGGCGAGGCGCCGGCGTACTCCTATGTGCCGCCGGGCACCGCCGGTTATCCCGGCGGCGCGGCGCTCGACTTCCGCAAAATGCCATATTCCATGCGGGCCGCCGAAGCGCGCAAGCTGATGGAGGCCGCTGGCTATGACCGCTTCAATCGCCTGCACCTCACCTATTCCACCACCACCAACTCCGACAGCCGCAGGCTGGCGGCGATCTTCCAGGCGATGGCGCGGCCGATCTATATCGACATCGCCATCGCCGCCAGCGACATCCAGCTTCATCTGCGCGATTTGCGCCGGCGGAAATTCCAGCTTGGCGAGGCCAGTTGGTACGCCGATTTCAATGACGCTTCGAATTTCCTGGATTTGCTGCGCTCGGACAGCGGCAACAATTATGCCGGCTACCGCAACCCCCGTTTCGACGCCCTGATGAACGCCGCCCAGAACCAGCCGGACGCCAAAAGGCGCGGCGCCCTTCTGCTGGCGGCGGAAAGGATCGCGCTGGCGGACGAGCCCTGGCTGGTCACCCGGTTCGCCGCACAGACAGACCTGGTGAAGTCCCGTGTGAAAGGTTGGGTGCCGAATATGCGCGATTTCCACGGCAGCCGCTGGCTATGGCTGGCGAAATGAGTCAAGTCTTCGCCAGCGACCCCGTAGCTCAGCAGGATAGAGCGGCGGTTTCCTAAGGCGCTGTTTCAGGCGGTTTCAACACGTTTCAAAATGTTCTCGTGGTTTCAGTACGTTGCGCCGAGGTTCTTCTGATTGCCTTTTGTGTGCCCCACGCGTGCCCCATTCTTCGATCGCAATCGACTATCGTCGCTTTGCCGGAGCATTTAATGGCTTCCCTACTGCGCTTGATCGGGCCTTGATATTTCCGTTCGCGAGCATGCCGAGGAAGTGCGAAACCGGTCGGCATTGCATCAGAAGGGACGATCAATTCTCTGCAGGCTTTAAACGGTAACCAACCCCCTGTTCGGTCAAAATTAGTTGCGGTTGTTCGGGATCGGCTTCGAGCTTCTGGCGCAGGGTGCGGATATAGATTCGCAAATATTGCACATCGCTTTCGCCCCCCCATATTTCCTTGAGAATGTGCCGATGGGTCAGCACTTTGCCGGCGTGCGTGACAAGCAGGCGCAGCAGTTCATATTCCCGGGGTGTCAGCTTAACTTCCTGCCCACGGACCGTTACCAAACGGCGAACCAGATCGACCGAAAGATCGCCGCTGCGAAAAACGGGCCTCTCGCCTTGCTGCTGCAACTGGTGACGTAGGGCGGCACGGATGCGAGCCGACAACTCCTCCATCCCGAAAGGCTTGGAAACATAGTCGTCAGCGCCCAGGTCCAGCGCCCGCACCTTACCGGCCTCATCATCACGGCTGGAGAGGATGACAATGGGCGTCGCAGCGCCTCCCTCCCGCAACCGTCGCAACACCTCCAGCCCATCTATCCCGGGAAGGCCTAGGTCCAGAACGACGAGATCGACCGGATTGCGCTGAAGGAACTCTAGCGCCTCTTCGCCGCTTGCCGCCTCCTCGACGCGATAGGCCTGCGCCGTCAGGCCTGTGCGCAAGAAACGGCGAATGGGCGGCTCGTCGTCCACGACCAGGATGCGAGACGAATTCATTTTGCCACCGGAATAGCCAGGATAAAAATCGCGCCCTTTCTTCCCTCGCGATTGGTGGCGATGATGCTGCCACCCATCGCTTCCATGAAGCCGCGCGCGATGGATAAGCCCAGACCAGTGCCGGCGCGTTTGCGATCCGCAGCCATCACGCGGTAGAACTTGTCGAATACCCGCTCGCGATCCATTTCCGGAAGTCCTTCGCCTTCATCTTCCACGCTGATGCGCACCATATTGCCTTCGTGCCGGCCGCGCACCGTGACCTCGCTTCCCTGTGGCGTGTATTTGGCTGCATTATCCAACAGATTGAACATTACCTGCTCGAAAAGAACGGGATCGACCCGGACCAGCGGGAGATCGTCATCCAGCGCCAGCACGATTCGATGTCCGGCAAGGAGCTTCGCGGTGCGCCTGAGTACGCTGCCCATTATATCGGTCACGTCCACCGCGTCCATGCGTGGCGCCAGCGCACCGGATTCCAGGCGCGTCATGTCCAGCAGATTGGCGATGAAGTGATTCAGGCGTTCGGCCTCGTCCTGAATGGTTGCGAGCAGCGCATCCTGGTCGGCAGCGTCTATCTTGTCGCCATATTGCTTGAGGCTGGTGACGGAGCCCAGGATGGAGGCCAGCGGGGTACGCAGGTCGTGGCTGATGGAGGTAAACAGCGCCGAGCGCAACTTCTCCGTCTCCGTCGCGACCCGGGCCTTGTCCATTTCCCTAGCGAGTTGCAGCCGTTCGATGGCCAGTGCGGCCTGATCGGTGAGGGAATCCAGCAGCCGGCGCTGATCGGGCGTCAGCAACGGGCCCTCACGGTTGGAATGCAAGCCGATGATGGCGACAATGCCGCGCCCTGTGCGCATGGGCAGGAAAAGCCGGCGGGCGCCTGGTAGCGTGTCGGAGCCGCGCCCGGCGGCGCTGCCCTGATCCAAAGCCCAGCGCGCGGCAGCGAGATCGCCTTGGTCAAGCGTGTCTTCCGGCGGATAGCCGGCGCGTACCTCCAAATTCTCGCCTTCCGGTAGCAGCAATACGACCTGTACCTTCAGCATATGCGCCACCTGATAGACGGTTGCCCAGAGAAGGTCATCGAGCGAGATCCCCCCTGCCAGCTTGCGGGCGAAGAGATAAAGGTCTTCGGTAGTAGCGGCGCGGTCGCGCGCCACGACAGCCTGCGTGCGTACCCGCGCCGTGAGATTGCTGGCGATCACAGCCACGAGAAAGAACACCAGTAGGGTAATAACATTCTCAGGATCGGCGATGGTGAAAGTGTAGAGCGGCGGCAGGAAAAAGAAATTATAGGCTAGCGCCGATACCAGGCATGCAAAAAGCGACGGCCATAGCCCTAGCGTTACGGCGCTGGTCAGCACCGCCACCAGCATCACAAGCGTGACGTTGGAAATTCCCAAGCCCTGGCGCACAGCCAGTCCGGCGGCTAGACCCAGAATGCTGTAGCCGAATGCATTCGCGAAGGAGCGTAGCGGCGGAAGCGATTGGGGCGCTCGCGATGGACGGGGCAGATCGATCGGGCCACTGCGCGCCGGAACAACATGCACGCTGATGTCGGGGACGCGGCGCAGAATTTCTGCGACCAAAGAAGCTCGAAATAATCTGCGCCAATGCGGTCCTGGCGGTGGCGTAAGGACAATGTGGGTCGCGTTGTTGGCTCGGGCATACTGAATAATGCCATCTGCTTCACTGGCCGCCGGCACTGTCGCCGCTGTTGCGCCCATGCGTTCGGCGAGCCGGAGCGCTTGCGCCACAGCATCGCGCTACGCTTCGCCGGCATAGCCGGTCTCGACATGAACTGCCGTCCAAGGCGCCCGCAGGCGATCTGCCAGTCGCCGCGCTTGCCGGATCGCCGCCGCTGCACCGGGCCGGGCACTCACCGACACCAACAGCCGTTCGCCCGCCTCCCACGGCCCGGTGATGGCATGGGCGCGCATATAATCTAGCATCTGCGCATCCACCCGCTGGGCAGTCCGGCGCAAGGCCAGCTCGCGCAGGGCGGCAAGATTGCCAGGTTGGAAGAAATTCGCCTGCGCACGCTCCGCTGCTTCCGCCATATAGACCTTACCTTCCTGCATCCGCTGCAAGAGGTCTTCGGGCGTCAGGTCTACGAGCTCGATATCGTCGGCACGGTCGAGGATGGCATCCGGCACGGTTTCACGCACACGCACATGGGTGATCTTGGCCACCACGTCGTTGAGGCTTTCGATGTGTTGGACGTTGAGGGTGGTATAGACATCAATCCCCGCCGCCAGCAGTTCCTCGACATCGAGATAGCGCTTGGGGTGGCGACTGCCCTCGACATTGGTATGGGCCAGTTCATCCACCAGCACCAGCCGCGGCCGCCGCTGCAGGATGGCGTCCATATCCATTTCCGCCAGCACTTGGCCTTTGTAGGGAATGCGCTTCTTGGGAACGGTCTCGATACCCTTGGTGAGCAGGTCGGTCTCGACCCGGCCATGGGTCTCGACCACGCCAATCACGGCATCGGCGCCGTCCAGTTTGCGGCGGCGCGCCTGCACCAGCATTTCATAGGTTTTGCCCACCCCAGGGGCGGCGCCGAGGAAAATCTTCAGCCGGCCATGCCCGCCCCGTCCTGCCTGTTTCAGCAGGGCGTCGGGGGACGGTCGGGCGTCTGCATCTGTCATCCGGCCGGGATTTTAGCGCGATCCGAGGCGCCCCGCGCGCCGGACTTCATGGCGTCCAGTGCCAGATTGAGCTTGAGGACATTGACATGCGGCTCACCTAAAAGGCCGAAAAGGCGGCCTTCTACCTGGGCGTTCACCAGAGCCGTCACCGATGCCACTGGCAGTCCGCGCGCCTTTGCCACACGCGGCACCTGGAAAAGGGCCCCTTCAGGCGAAATGTCCGGGTCCAGGCCGCTGGCAGAGGCGGTCACAAGATCGGTGGGCACCGGGGCGCCGGGATTCTCCTCCCGCAGCTTCGCCACATCGGCGGCAATGCGGGCTTCCAGCTTTTTCGAGGTCGGCGCTAGATTTGAACCGGACGAATTGGCGGCGTCATAACTATTGCCTGCGGCCGAGGGCCGACCATGGAAATAGCGGACACCGACGAAGGTTTGCCCGATCAGTTCCGAGCCGATTACCTTGCCGTCATTCACGATCAAGCTGCCCGCCGCCTGATGCGGGAAAAGCGCCTGCGCCAGGGCCGTGAATCCCAAGGGATAAAAGACGCCAGTTAGGAGGGTCATCAACAAGAGCATGACGATGGCAGGGCGGATATGTTGCATGGCGGCCTCCTAAGCCAGACCGATGGCAGTGACGAGCAGATCAATGGCCTTGATGCCGATGAAGGGCACGACGAGGCCCCCCAGGCCATAGAGCAGCAGATTGCGACGCAGTACCGCTGCGGCGCCTTCGGCGCGATATTTCACGCCCGTCAGCGCAAGAGGGATCAGCACCACGATGATCAGCGCATTAAAAATGATAGCCGAAAGAATGGCGGATTGCGGCGAATGCAGACCCATGATGTTGAGCGCCTGCAATTGTGGATAGAAGGCCAGGAACATGGCCGGGATGATGGCGAAATACTTCGCCACGTCATTGGCGATGGAGAAGGTGGTGAGCGCCCCGCGAGTCATCAGCAGTTGCTTGCCGATCTCAACAATCTCGATCAGTTTGGTGGGATCGCTGTCCAGATCCACCATATTGCCGGCTTCCCGCGCCGCCATGGTGCCGGTGTTCATCGCCACGCCCACATCGGCCTGGGCCAGCGCTGGCGCGTCGTTGGTACCGTCGCCGCACATGGCAACCAGTTTGCCTTTGCCCTGCTCTTCGCGAATCAGCGCCAGCTTGTTCTCCGGGGTCGCCTGGGCAAGGAAGTCGTCCACCCCGGCCTCGGCGGCGATGGCGGCGGCTGTTAACGGATTGTCGCCGGTAATCATCACCGTGCGAATGCCCATCTGGCGCAGAGCAGCGAAGCGCTCGTGAATGCCACCCTTGACGATATCCTTGAGCTGAATCACGCCCAGAAGACGCCTGTCCTTTACGACCGCCAGCGGCGTTCCGCCGGTCTTGGCGATGCGGTCCGCGATGACGGTCAGGGCCGCCCCCGATAGCGACAGCCCGGACCACGCCAGCACCACATCTACCGCGCCTTTGCGGATGGAGCCGTCAATACCATCGATGCCCGAAAGCCGCGTCTGAGCCGTGAACGGCACGAAAGTACCGGACGACGCACCTGCCTTAATGCCATACTTGCTTTGCGCCAGCGCCACAATGGAGCGGCCTTCGGGCGTCTCGTCAGCCTGGCTGGCAAGGCAGGCAGCTTCCGCTAGTTCCTGCTCGCTCACGCCCTCCAGCGGCAGGAATGCCACCGCCTGGCGATTGCCAAGTGTGATAGTGCCGGTCTTGTCCAGCAGCAACGTGTCCACGTCGCCTGCCGCTTCGACTGCCCGGCCTGACATAGCCAGCACGTTAAAGCGCACCAATCGGTCCATGCCGGCAATGCCGATAGCCGACAGCAGCGCACCGATGGTGGTGGGGATCAGAGTGACGAACAGTGCCACCAACACCAACACGCTCAAGGAACCCCCGGCATAGGCCGCAAAGGCAGGAATGGTGGCGACGACAAAGACAAAAATCAGGGTCAGACCGGCCAGCAGAATATTCAGTGCGATTTCGTTTGGCGTTTTCTGGCGCGCGGCGCCTTCGACCAGCGCGATCATTCGGTCCAGAAAAGTGCTGCCCTGGGTGGCGGTGATCCGTACCACTATCTCGTCCGAAAGGACGCGGGTGCCGCCGGTCACCGCCGAACGGTCGCCGCCGGATTCGCGTATCACGGGTGCGCTTTCCCCGGTAATGGCGCTTTCATCCACGCTGGCGATGCCTTCGATCACATCGCCATCCGACGGGATGATGTCGCCCCGCTCCACCAGCACCAAATCACCGCGCGTCAATAGCTGCGCCGGCTTTTTGGAATAAATGCGCGCCTTCTGGTCAGCTAGCACTTTGGCGATGGTGTCGCTGCGGGTGCGTCGCAGGCTTTCGGCCTGGGCCTTGCCGCGACCTTCCGCCACCGCCTCGGCGAAATTGGCGAAAAGGACCGTGAACCAGAGCCAGAGGTTGATCTGAAAGGCAAAGGCAAGATGCTGCCCGCCCTGTAGCCAGTCGCGAATGAAGAGGAAAGTTGTCAGCGTTGCGACCACTTCCACTACAAACATCACCGGATTGCGGGCCATCACGCGTGGATCGAGCTTCCGGAAGGCATTGCCGACCGCGGGCCATAAGATGGCAGCGCTCATTGTGCTGGTCTGGGGTTTTGGGTGCTTGCTCATGGCTGCCTCAGAAGAATGTGCCGGTGACCATTGCCAGATGATCGGCAATGGGCCCCAGGGAGAGCGCCGGGAAGAAGGTCAGGCCGCCGACGATCAGGATCACTCCGATCAGCAGGCCAACAAACAGCGCCCCATGGGTGGGGAAGGTGCCCGAACTGGTGGGCACAATCTTCTTGCCCGCCAGCGAGCCCGCCACCGCCATCATCGGTACGATGAAGAGGAAGCGGCCGATCAGCATCGCAAAGCCGATGGTAGTGTTGTAGAAATCCGTGTTGGCAGTCAGCCCGGCAAAGGCGCTCCCGTTGTTGCCGGTGCCTGAACTGAAGGCGTAGAGGATTTCTGAAAAGCCGTGTGGCCCGCTGTTGAGCGGTCCCGCCAGACCGGCTTTCGTGACTGCCGCCAGCGCGGTAAATCCTAGGACGGACATGGCCAGCGCCAAGATGGCCAGCATGGACATCTTGACCTCCCGGGCTTCGATCTTTTTGCCCAGATACTCCGGCGTGCGGCCCACCATAAGCCCCGCCACAAACATGGCGATGACTGCGAAGATCAGCATGCCGTAAAGGCCCGAGCCCACGCCGCCAAAGATGATCTCGCCCAATTCCATGTTTAGAATCGGGATCATCCCTCCTAGGGGCGTGAAGCTGTCATGCATGGAATTGACGCTGCCATTGGAGGCGTCGGTGGTGGCGGTTGCCCACAACGCGGAGTTGGCGACGCCGAAGCGCACTTCCTTGCCTTCCATGTTGCCGGCCTGTGCGACATGAGCTGCCGCAACGGCAGAATTGCCCTGACCTTCCGCCCAATAGGT
>DATATP010000341.1:0-7316 GCA_036268715.1 Rhizomicrobium sp.
AGATCCTCTATGACTTGAAGCGCAAGCTATCGTAATATCGGCCATGGCCCCGACCGTTCGCCCCCGCAAATTCCTTGTCGTGATCGACAAGACGCCGGAATCCGCCGTGGCCTTGCGCTTTGCGGCCCGCCGCGCCCAGCATACCGGCGGGCGGGTGACGCTGATGTGCGCCGCCGAGCCGCCCGATTTCCAGCAATGGCGCGGGGTCGAGGAGATCATGCGCGACGAGGCCCATGCCGAAGCCGAGGCACTGATCCATGCCGCCGCCAAAACGATCAACGAATTGTCGGGCATCATTTGCGAACTGGTGATCCTGGAAGGGCGGGTCACAGACTGCGTGGCCCAGCTTTTGAAGGATGACGAGGACATTTCGATCCTGGTGCTGGCTTCCGCCGCCGGCAAAGAGGGCCCAGGGCCGCTGGTCACCATGTTCGGGGCGGCGGTTCAATCCATCCCGGTGACCATTGTTCCCGGCAATTTCACCGAGGCCCAGATTGACGCTCTGGCCTGACTTGCTTTGCGCCTTTCGCGGGCCGATATAGCGGCAATGGGAAAAATCCTGGTAGCCGTTGCAATGGCCGTGGTGGTGCTGGTGCTCTGCCTGGGCCTTTACACGCTGTTCAAGGGCGGCAACGTTTCCCGCACCTGGTCCAACCGGCTGATGCGCATCCGCATCGTGGCCCAGGCGGTGACGATTCTGATCGTCATCGCGGTGGTCTATTTCAGCCATAACCACTGAATATTGAAGTCCTGCTCCCCGCCCTTTATGTAGGCGGCCCCGGGGGCGCCCCGAACGGTCGGTGGGGTGCTATCTTGGTAATTTGAATAGGTTAGGCCATGGCCAAGACACTGTATGACAAGATCTGGGATGCCCATCTGGTGGAAGCCCCCCCCGGCGAAACCCCGATTCTCTATATCGACCGGCATCTGGTCCATGAAGTGACCAGCCCCCAGGCCTTCGAAGGCCTGCGCAATACCGGCCGCAAGGTGCGCCGGCCGGAACTGGCGCTGGCGGTGGCCGACCACAATGTTCCGACCAAGGACCGCGACAAGGGCATCACCGAAACGGAATCGCGCATCCAGGTCGAAACCCTGGAAAAGAACGCCAAGGATTTCGGCATCGAATATCTGGCGATGGACGATATCCGCCAGGGCATCGTGCACATCATCGGTCCGGAACAGGGCTGGACCTTGCCCGGCACCACCATCGTGTGCGGCGATTCCCACACTTCGACCCATGGCGCGTTCGGTGCGCTGGCCTTCGGCATCGGCACTTCGGAAGTCGAGCATGTGCTGGCGACCCAGACTCTGCGGGCGCAGCATTCCAGGAATATGCGGGTCACGGTGAATGGCACTCTGCCCGAAGGCGTCACGGCGAAAGACATCGCGCTGGCGGTGATCGCCAGGATCGGCACCGCGGGCGGTACCGGCTATGTGATCGAATATGCCGGCGAGGCGGTGCGGGGACTTTCCATGGAAGGCCGCATGACCTTGTGCAATCTCACAATCGAAGGCGGCGCGCGCGCCGGTCTTGCCGCGGTAGACGATACCACGATCGATTATATCAAGGGCCGCCCCCGCGCGCCCAAAGGTGCGGCATTCGAGCAGGCGGCGATGTACTGGCGCACTTTGAAATCCGATCACGACGCCAAGTTCGATGCCGAAGTGGTGCTGGATGCCCGCGACATTGTGCCGATGGTGACCTGGGGCACTTCACCGGAACAGGCGCTGCCGATCACCGCCAGCGTGCCCGATCCCGCCGGGATGGAAGAGCACAAGCGCGCCAGCGCCGAACGGGCGCTGAATTACATGGGCCTGACCGCGGGCATGAAGCTGACCGATGTGAGGGTGGATCATGTTTTTATCGGCTCTTGCACCAATGGCCGGATCGAGGATTTGCGCGCAGCCGCCGAGGTGGCGAAGGGCCGCAAGGTTGCAGCGGGTGTCAACGCCATCGTGGTGCCCGGCTCCGGCCTGGTGAAATACCAGGCAGAGGAAGAGGGCCTCGACAAGGTGTTCGTCGAAGCCGGTTTCGAATGGCGCGATCCGGGCTGTTCGATGTGCCTGGCCATGAATGCCGACCGGCTGGAGCCGGGCGAGCGCTGCGCCTCCACCTCCAACCGCAATTTCGAAGGCCGTCAGGGCCGCGGCGGACGCACGCATCTTGTCTCGCCAGCTATGGCAGCGGCGGCGGCGGTAACCGGGCATCTCGTGGATGTGCGGACGCTCTGAAATCGCGGATTTCTATCGGTTTCTTGATATTGGGGCCCATTTCTACCCTCGAAGGTAGATGTCGACCACGGGAGGTCGGCACGGGCCGCCGTTCGGCGCGCGGAAATTTCGAAAACGGATCTGCGCGCGGCGCGATCAGAAAAAGCTCACCGGGTCGACATCAACGGTAACGCGCACCGTGCTCGGTGCCTTCACCAGCGGCAACCATGCTTTCAGATAGGCCTGCACGTCCACGCCGCGCGCGGCCTGCACCAACAGGCGCTCGCGAGTCTGGCCGCGCAGCAGGGCATAGAAGGCGGGAGTCGGCCCCCACACTTTAATATCTTTCGCCGCGGGCGCGGCGCGGCCTAGGTCGCGCGCGATCTTTCGCACCACGTCGCCGTCATAGCCCGAGACGATAATCGCTGCGAGACGCCCGAACGGCGGCGCGGCGGCGGCTTCGCGGAAAGACCGTTCCAGTGCATAGAAGCCGTCGCGGTCGCCGCGGGCCAGCGCCTGCATCACCGCGTCCTCGGGATTGCGGGTCTGGATCAGTACCAAGCCCGGCTTCTCCCCGCGTCCCGCCCGGCCCGACACCTGATGCAGCAATTGAAAGGTGCGCTCGCGCGCCCGCAGATCGCCATCAGAGCCGCCGAGATCGGCATCGATCACCCCGACCAGCGTGAGCTGCGGAAAATGATGGCCCTTGGCGACGATCTGGGTGCCGATCAGGACATCGATCTCGCGCTTGGCCATGGCGCGGATCGCAGCCTGGGTTTGCGCCGGGCCGTGCAAGGTGTCGGAGGAGGCGATCGCGAAGCGCGCGTCGGGAAAGAATTTGGCGAACTCCTCCGCCACCCGCTCCACGCCGGGGCCGCAAGCGATCAGAGGGCCGCCCTTGCAGGCCGGACAGGCGGACGGCGCGGCGATTTCATGGCCGCATTGATGACAGGCCAGCCGCCGGCGATAGCGATGCTCCACCAGCCAGGCCGAACAATGCGGGCAGGTCAGTTTGTGGCCGCAAGCCTCGCACAATGTCAGCGGCGCATAGCCGCGGCGGTTGAGGAACAGCATGGCCTGCTCACCCGCCGCCAAGGTCAGGCCGAGCGCATCACGCAACGGCGGCGACAGCCATTGACCACGCGGCTCAACAGCGGTGGCATCTCGCTTCGCGGGCGTATGCGAGTCATCATTATTGCTCCGCCGCAGATCGACCAGCTCGACCTTGGGCATTTGCGCTGCCCCATGCCGTGCCGGCAAGCGCAAATGGGCGTAACGTCCGCCGCCCGCATTGACGAAACTTTCCAGCGACGGCGTCGCGCTCGCCAGCACCGCCGCGCAACACTCGATCCGCGCCCGCACCACCGCCATGTCCCGCGCGTGATAGATCGCGCCCTCCTGCTGCTTGAAGGCCTGTTCATGCTCCTCATCGACAATGACAAGGCCGAGATCCGCGAAGGGCAGGAACAAAGCCGAGCGCGCGCCAACCACGACCCTGGCCTCTCCTCGCATCACCGCGCGATAGACGCGCCGGCGCTCTCGCTGCGACAGGTCGCTATGCCATTCCGCCGGCTTGACGCCAAAGCGCGCCGCGAAGCGTTCCAGGAACTGCACCGTCAGGGCGATTTCCGGCAATAGGATCAGCGCCTGGCGCCCCCGCGACAAAGTCTCCGCAACCGCTTCTAAATAAACCTCGGTCTTGCCGGAGCCGGTAACGCCGTCAAGCAAGCTGACCGAATATCCGTTCGCGGCAACACTGGCGCGCAGCGCCGCGGCGGCGCGCGCCTGGTCGGAGCCCAGGTCCGGGATCGCAAAGTCCGGATCGGGAGCAGGGAAAGGATGAAATTCCGGCAATTGAGTCGGCACCAGCCCGCTACAGGCGATCAGCCCGCGCACCACGGCCGCAGAAACATTGGCGTCTTCGGCCAGACCCGGCACGCTGCGCGCCAGGCCATCGCCCGCCACGTCCAGCGCGCGCGTCCGTGCGGCCGACATTTTCGGCGGCGTCGCGGGCCCGCGCACATAGGCGATGCGCCGCGTTTCCGGCTCGAACGCGCCGCGCGAACGCAACGTCATGGCAAGGATCGCGCCGGGCGGGTTCAAAGTATAATCCGCCACCCAATCGATGAAATCGCAGAGTCCCCGCGGCAGCATCGGTGCGCCCGCCAGGGGTTCGGCGGTCTTCAGCCGGTTGTCGCCGACGACGCCTTCAGCCGCGCCCCACACTGCGCCCAGCATCTCGCGACTACCGAGCTGGGCCGCAACCAGCATGCCGCGTGCTGCGTTTATGCCGTGCGGCAGTTTATAGTCGTAAGCCCCCGCCAGCGGAACCGGCAGCAAAATCCCGGCACGCGGTTGACCTCCGATTTGGGTTGCAACCGGCGGGCTGCTAGTCTGGAATCCAGCCTGCTTCACACCGCAAGCTATAAAGAAAAAGGACTGAGACCGTCATGAAAATCTTTCTCGATACGGCCGACGTCAAGGAAATCCGGGAGATGGCCGCTTCCGGGTTGATCGACGGCGTCACCACCAATCCCTCTTTGGCGGCCAAGACCGGGCGCGATTATGTCGGGGCGCTGCGCGAAATCTGCGCCGCGGTTCCAGGCCCGATCAGCGCCGAGGTGCTGGCAACCGACTATGACGGCATGCTCGCCCAGGCGAAGATTTTCCGCGCTGTCGCAAAGAACATCGCCATCAAAGTGCCGCTGACCTGGGACGGATTGCGCGCCTGCAAAATGCTGGCGGAAGATGGCGCGATGGTGAATGTGACATTGTGCTTCTCGCCGGTGCAGGCGATGCTGGCGGCCAAAGCGGGCGCGAGTTTTATCTCGCCCTTCATCGGTCGGGTTGACGATATCGGCGAGGACGGCATGGCGCTGATCCGCGAAATCCGCACCATCTACGACAATTACGGTTTCAAGACCGAGATTCTCGCCGCCAGCGTACGGCATGTGTATCATGTGCGCGAAGCGGCGCTGGCGGGGTCCGACGTGGCGACGATCCCGGCTTCCGTGTTCAAGCAGATGTACAATCATCCGTTGACCGACAAGGGACTTGCAGCGTTCCTCGCCGACGCCAAGAAAGCGGATGTTGAAATCAAGGGATGAAGCAACGCCCCGTTGAAGCGCTGCGCAAGGCTTGGCTCGATCAGCTCGCGCATGAGCGGCGCGCAAGTCCCAACACATTGCGCGCCTATGGCGACGATGTTGCGCGCTTTCTCGGTTTTGAGGCCGGGCACCATGGCGGCGCGGTGACGGAGAAAATGCTCGCAGGCCTGTCGCCCGCCGACATCCGCGCCTTCGTCACCGCCCGGCGGGGCGAAGGGTTGGGGGCGGGCGGGGTGCAGCGGGCGATGGCCGCGGTGCGTAGCTTTTACAAATTTCTTGCCCGCGAAGGGATATTGGAAAATGCCGCGCCCCATGCGATCCGGACGCCGCGTCTGAAACGCCGTCTGCCCCGGCCGCTCAGTGTCGAGGACGCGGCCCGGGCCATCGCCGTCGCGGGCACGCACCACATCGATTGGCTGGCGGCCCGCGACACGGCGTTGCTGACGCTGTTATACGGCGCGGGCCTGCGTATCGGAGAAGCGCTCAGCCTCAAGCGCGGCGATGTGCCCCTGGGCGCGACCCTCACCATTCTGGGCAAAGGCCGCAAGGAGCGCAGTGTGCCGGTGTTGCCGGTGCTGGCCGAAGCGCTGCAAACCTACGCCGCGAAAATCCCGTTCCCCGGCGCCGCGTCTTCGCCGCTGTTTCTGTCGCGCCGCGGCCGGCCGATGAGCGCCCGCGAGGCGCAAGGCCTGATGCAGCGCTTGCGCGGTTCGCTCGGGCTTTCCGAACGGGCGACACCGCATGCGCTGCGCCATTCCTTCGCCACCCATCTGCTGCAGGGCGGCGGGGATTTGCGCAGTGTGCAGGAACTGCTCGGCCATGCCTCCCTGTCCACCACCCAGATCTATACCGAGATCGACACACGGCAATTGCTTAAGACCTATGAAACTGCCCATCCGCGCGGCGGGGGGCGGTAGATCGGGTCCTACGGACTGGCCGACCCGTCAGCTTTTGGGCTGCTGTTGCAGTTTTCCTCGCCGGTGCGTAGTTTCCGCCCTTCGAGAGGAGCGCGCCCAGCCGCGCTTCGGGCCGCCTTAGCTCAGCCGGTAGAGCATCGCATTCGTAATGCGGGGGTCGCGTGTTCGAGTCACGCAGGCGGCACCAGTCATTTTCCAACCGGTGCCCCTGCGCTATTCGCTGCCGTGGAGCCGCTCAAGCCATGTGAAAACGACCTAACCCCCGCTATGACTCCAAAGGGCCTGGGGAGGCGTTTATGCACGAGCAGCGCACATTCGATGTGCATCCGTATTTGGCCGCCCGGCTGGCGGTTGGGCTTGTGCAAGGCATCGCGCTCTATCTTCTGATCGAGGCGGACCGCAGCAAGGTTTGGCCCGCCACGGAACCAATGGTGCGCGAGGCTCTCTGGAACGCTCTTCTTTTCATACCGCTGCTGTTTCAGCAGGGCCTTGGCATCATTCGCCTGCCGCGCCTTCTGATCTGGTGCGGCGTGGCCGTCGCGGTTGTGGCCGCGTTGTCCGGCTATGGCGCCTGGCGCGAACTCACTGTCCGCGGAGTCGGGTGGGACGGCAGCCGTTTTGCACTTTCCGTCTTCATGGCCGCAGGCTTGTTCATCTCCCAGGCCTTGATCGAGGGCGGTGATATCGACCGCCGTTTCATGGCGCTTTATCCCACGCATTTCGACGTAGCCTGGAAGATGGCACTGCAACTGATCCTGGCGGCGCTGTTCGAAGGTGCATTCTGGCTCTTGCTGTGGCTGGGCACGGCGTTGTTCGAGCTGCTGGGCCTTTCCTTCCTGCGCCACCTCATCACCCATAACTGGTTCGCCTGGCCAGCCACGGCGCTGGTGGTAGCGGGCGGCATTCATCTGACCGATGTGCAGCCCAGCCTGGTGCGCGGCATGCGGGGGGTGGTGCTGGCGCTGTTTTCCTGGCTCCTGCCGCTCTTGACCCTGCTGGCGGCAGGCTTCCTAGCCGCCCTTCCCTTCGCCGGGCTGCATCCCTTGTGGCACTTCGGCCATGCCAGCGGCGAAATGCTGGT
>DATATP010000342.1:0-11043 GCA_036268715.1 Rhizomicrobium sp.
CTAACGGAGAATTCACCTTTGCAGCGCAATATAACGATTGACCCATTAAGCCGCGATGCTACTTAAAGTGCACTGAGAAGTGTTTCTTCAACCCGAAGCATCCGTGAATGTCTTCACAATTGTGGAGGCGTTAGATCTCGCTGGCAAGTGCGTTGTCTTGCCTGGCAGATTCTAGAAAATCCTGTACTCCCGAACAGGCGAGCGTAAGTCGGCCAAGTTTCGAGGACCCTATCGACACCGATGTTAGAGTCGGGACGAAGTAATGTCATATGGTGAATGCGGAGAGGCGATATGAGCAGCAGCCAGATCTTTCGGCGAAAAAAGCCTCGGCTCACAATGGCAAGTGCAACTCGGAGGTCGCCTTATCCGCAATCTTCATGGTTCCCTGACTCTATAGATGCGGCTGGCCTCGCAGGGGCGCCGCATGACCATCGTGATCATCCTGTGCTGCTGTGGGCTGTCACATTGATCGACAGCGCAACGGTTGTTTCCGTCTCGTTCGCCACGGCGTGGGTTGGAAGTTTTTTTGCCACGCGCCAGCAAACGATTGCGGCCGCAGTCGCGGATTTGGTGGCGGCACTTGTATTTTTTTTAACCTTACCAAATCCCAGATTGCCAATTCTGCCATTTTTTGAAATGAGTCTCCAGCAGATACGCCTTCTGGCGCCCTCTTTGTTACTTGCGGGCTTTGTGCAGGCTGGCGTGTACTGGTGGCTGGGATGGACAGACTCAGCTTTGTTGAGGGCATCCTGCGCGTGGACAATCAGTGTTACAGCCGGATTGGTCATAACGCGTGGCTTGAGCACTTTTGCCAAAGCACATCCTGCCATAGAAACCCGGCTGAAGAGAAAAATTGCAGTCATCGGCAGTGATGCACATGCTTTCCGCATCGCTGAACGGTTCAGTGCAGAATCGCAAAATGGCATTTCAGTATTAGGTGTTTTCGACGATGGCCCGCCTCGCCCGGGACAAGCTCAGGTTCACGGGACGATTGCGTCATTGATCAAGCTGAGTCAGGAAACCAAGCTTCATGGCATCATCATCGCGCTGCCTCCTGCGCCTGACGCCGAAAAACAGATCGCCCATCTGAGCTGGCGGCTGCGCGGCGTCCTCGCGGACGTATTTGCGAAGCCTTACCTGATACATGGTCCGGACGTCGTACTCCCGGTACAATCCATTGGCTCGACGCCGTTCCTGGTGCTGCAACGCCGTCCTTTGGACGTGTGGCAAAGAATTCTCAAAAAAATCGTCGACGTTACGATCGGTTTAATTGCCTTCCTCTTGCTACTGTTGCCGGCGGTTGTCGTCGCTGTTGCGATCAAGCTGGATTCTCCGGGACCGGTCCTGTTCCGGCAACCGCGGCTTGGCTTCAACAATCGCCAGTTCATGCTCTTCAAGTTTCGCTCGATGTATACGGATGCGTCAGATATTTTGTCTGTTAAGCAGACCTCACGTGACGATCCGCGCGTTACACGCGTGGGAAAGTGGCTCCGTAGACTTAGCATCGACGAGATACCGCAACTTCTGAACGTGCTCCGTGGTGAGATGTCCCTTGTGGGGCCGAGGCCGCATGCACTGCAGACGCGCGTGGAAGGGGAGCTTCTGAATGATGTTACTGCAGAATACATTATGCGATTTCATGTCAAGCCGGGTATCACCGGCTGGGCGCAGGTGAATGGCGCACGGGGCGAACTTGTGACGACCGATGATCTTCGCATGCGTGTTGCCTATGATCTTGACTATATCCAGAATTGGTCTGCCTGGTTTGATTTGAAGATCATGGCGCTGACGGTGGCCCGCGAAATCGTGAGTCACAATGCGTTCTGATATGGTGCGGCGCATGCCCTTGCATGACGACGCCTCGATCCCGATGGCGCAGACATCTGAGGCTGACATGATCGACATCATGGGACTCCGGTTGCACAATCTGCACCGCAACGTGATCGCCGAGCGCGTGATCGCAGCGGTGAATTCGGATCACAAGATGCTGGTGGTCAACGCCAATGCTAACCTTGTTGTTCTGTCACAGACAATTGGGTGGATGTCGGCGCTATTTTTGAAAGCTGATATTGCGTTCTGTGATGGCGCCGGGGTGCAGTTGGCCATACGTCTTCTGAAGGGGCGGCCTGCGCACCGGACGACGCCGCCGGAATGGATTGGGGCGGTTCTGGAGGTGCTTGGACCGAAAGCCTCGATCTTCTGGCTCGGCGGCAGCGCCGAAGCCATCGTGAAAGCAGCACGGCTTTATGAAGAGCGGTATGGGGTGCGAACGGCCGGCGTACAACATGGTTTCTTCGACATGGCAAAAAATTCTGTTGAGAATCTGGCCGTGGTGGCGCGGATTAATAGCGCCGCCCCATCTATCCTGCTGGTGAATATGGGAATGCCTCGGCAAGAGCGCTGGCTTTGGGATAACTGGGATCTCCTGCAAACCGGCGTTGCGATTACCGGCGGTGCGCTGGTCGATCATGCCGCCGGGCGTGTGCGCCGGCCACCGCGCTGGGTTGCCAATCTGGGCATCGAGTGGCTCGTGCGGCTGGTGCGTGAGCCCAAGCGGCTCTGGCGTCGCTACTTGCTTGGACTGCCTGTATTTGGTCTCTATATCTTGCGCTACGCCCTGGGCCGAAACAAACCAAGTGTTACTGATAATATCCTGGATAGAATTACAAAGTAGTGAGCAAATTGGAATCTAAATTGCCTGTGTGCGCGCTTATATATCGGTCAGGAACAAGGTCTGAATCGACTCTGGACAGGATTGATTATGTTACCATATCCGATCGCCTCCGCAAATAATTTGGCGCCAAGATTGTGAACGAAAGAATGCCGGAAATCGCGTATATGCCCTCTACCGAGCCCGCCAGGGGCGATACGGTCAGACAGATATTGCGTGTCTGGCGGGCAAATATTGGCCTGTTCTTCGCGTGCACCACGACGGTTTTGGTCGTGGGCGGCGGCGCCGTGGAATCGCTGAAGCCGACCTATACGGCGATTGCCACCGTGGCGATTTCTCCTCAGACTGTTGACCCTTTGGCGCCGATCGGCCAGGGAACGGCTAGTCAGACCGAGGATGATGAGCTGCCGGCAACGGACGCGTCGATGATGCAATCTCGGGACGTTGCAGCCGCCGTGCTCGCGCAACTCCCACCGCCAGCGCAAAAGCCGGGATTCAGCCTCAGGAAAGCGCTTTGCCATGTCGGCATATCCTTCGTCTGTCCAGTGATCACACTGCCGAATGCCGCGGCGAAGCAACAGGCTGAGGTCAACAGTTTCCTGAGTTCGCTGTCGGTCGTTCCAGTGCTTAACTCGCAGGTAATTCACGTTAGCGTCACGGCAAAGACGGGCGAACGTGCGGCGCTGTTGGCGGATGCTGTCGTGCAGACTTATCAGCGAATGGATCTGGCGCGGCAGGCTGCGAATTTAAACGGCGTGGCCGACTGGCTCGATACGCGGACGGCAGACCTGCGGCGGCGCTGGCTTGATGCCGTGAATACGGCGGACGCGTTCAGTGTAGGCCATCATCTCACCAATGCGGGCGACGAGACGACACTCGATCCGCTCGTGGATCGCCAGATTTCCGACATGGCGGCCAGCCTGGGGGCGGCCCAGGCGCGGCTTGCGGCGGCCCAGGCGCGGGCAGACGCCCTGCACGACGCGACGCAGCATGGCGACGCGACGGCCCTGGTTAGCTTGTCCGAGCAGCCGATTCTCGTGGCCGCCGCGAGTAACCTCATGCAGCTGGAAAGTACGCGCAACCAGCTTGCGGCGGAATTCGGGAGGGACTACCCCAAGATCAAAGCGTTAGATTTACAGATTGCGGCAGCACGGGAAACGTTGAACAGCCAGATCGGAGCGGCCGTACATTCCATTGGTGCCGGCCTTGTTTCGGCGCGTGCCGAAGTGCAGCAGTTGACGAAGACCCTCGACGCGCTGCGCGCGCAGGCGGCAGCCCAGAGCGCACCGCAGGCGGAATACCGCAGCCTCACTCAGGAGGCGGCGAGTGCGCGAACGGTCTACGAGACCTTTCTGGAACACTCGAATGACGTCGTTGATCGTGCTGCACTTCTAGAGCCGCCTGTCGTTTTCGTGTCCCACGCCGACGTCCCTGCGCGGCCGACTTTCCCGAATAAACCAAAACTCCTTCTTGCTGTCTTTGTCCTGGCCCTGGTGACCGGCGCGGCGGCGACATTTATCAAGGACTATTTTTCGGAAGGTTTCGAGAGGCCTGACGATTTGGCCGTCAGCGTGCAGTTGCCTCTGCTGGCTACAGTCCCCTTTGTTGCGGCGCGTAGAAAACATTCGGTCGCCCGGCATGTTCTCGACGATCCGTTCTCGCGAACGAGCGAAGCGGTGCGCGGACTTGCCATGAAGCTCTCGCTGCTGGCCGCAAGCGAGGGTGGGTCACGCTCCGTGCTGGTGGCCTCGGCAAATCCGCTGGAAGGCAAAAGCACGCTCGCCGTCTGGCTTGCGATGACCATGCACCAAGCCGGCAAAACCGTATTGGTGATCGATGGTGACCATCGTCGCGGCGCATTGATGCAAAATGCCGCAACAGCATCTAAACCCGGCATGACCGACTTGCTCTCTGGCCGCGTGACGTCATCTGAGGTTATTCAAACTGATGCAGCAACAACAATTGATTTTATTTCAGCCGGAAACGTCATGTCCGGTCCATTCGGCGCCGAGGAGATCGCGCGATTGCGCAGTGTGATCGGCACCCTGAAACAGTCCTACAGCCTGATCATTATTGACAGTCCACCTCTGCTGGCAATGACCGACGGCTTGGTGCATGGCAGCATCGCGGATCAGACCATATTTGTCTGTCGCTGGCAGCGGGCATCTCGAAAAGCCGTAACCGCTTCCCTGAAGCGTCTGCAGATTTTCGGCGCGCGCGTTTCGGGCATCGTCGTCTCGATGGTGGACCAAAATTCTCCCCAGGCTTTCGGCGATGACTATCATCGGAGCGAGATGAAGTTGATCACCCGCCTTTACGGTTCTCAAGGCTAAATCTTTGAAAATTATTCATGTGGTTCGGCAGTTCAGCCCATCGGTGGGCGGGTTAGAGACGTCCGTTCTCAACCTTGCGCGCGCCCAGCGGGGGCACCTCGGAATCGATGCCCGCGTCGTGACCATGAATCGCGTGTTTGGGCACCCCGAAATACTTCCGCCTGAGGACGTGGTGGCAGGCATCCCGATCCACCGCCTCCCATGGCGAGGCTCGTCACGTTATCCGCTCGTGCCCTCGGTGCTGTGGCATTTGCAGTCAGCCGATGTGGTGCATGTGCATGCCATCGACTTTTTCTTTGATTTCCTGGCGCTCACGCGTCCACTCCACAGAGGGACAATGATTGCCTCGACCCATGGGGGGTTCTTTCATACGGCGGATTTCGCCCTGGCCAAGAAGCTCTGGTTTAATACCGTCACGCGTGCGTCGATCCAGGCTTATCATCGCATCGTGGCGTGCAGCCACAGCGATGCGGAGTTGTTCCGGAGTCGTGCCGGGCACCGATTAACGGTGATCGAGAATGGCATTGACCAGGCAAGATTTACTTGTGCTTCAGCACCGGTTCAGACACGCACGATCATCTGCTTTGGCCGCTTTGCGCAACACAAGCGTATCGGCCAGCTTTTTCCCATCCTTGCGCGACTGTACGCACTCAATCCGGCATGGCGATTGATCATCGCGGGGCGAGATGCTGACCAGACGGCCGAGCAGCTAAGAGCGATGGCCGACGATGCGGGCGTAGCCAATGCGGTGCGTCTCGTCTTCAATCCGAGCGACGCACAACTGCGATCGTTGATCGGCGAGGCGAGCTTCTCTGCATGTCTTTCCGCCTATGAGGGTTTCGGGCTTGCTGCCGTGGAGGCGATGTCAGCTGGATTGCTGCCGATCTTGAGCGGCATTGCACCGTTCCGCCGACTCGTTGACGACACCAAAATCGGCCTTATCGTCGACCCCAGCGATCCGGCTGGCGCTGCCGCGATGGTGCAGGCGAGCGTGCTGGATGATGCGGCCAGCTACACGCGGCGCCGGGCGCAAACGATGGACACTGTGCGCCGGTACGACTGGGAGGAGGTCGCCACCCGATATGCGGACATCTATGCTGAGGCCGTCGGGGCCACGCACGGTGTGCCGATCACCACTAGCCTGAGATCTGGCGTATGAGCAGGAAAACCTTCTCCGCCAATTTTACGTACAACGTCGTCGGGGCGCTCTTGCCAATCGCCAGTTCGTTAGCGACAGTGCCATTTTATATCCACCAGATTGGCTTGGCGCGGTATGGCGTCGTCACCATCACCTGGGTTTTGCTGGGCTATTTTGGTTTCCTCGATTTTGGTCTCTCGCGCGCCTCGGCGAATGCGCTGGCAAAGCTCGGTCATGGATCATCGCGCGATCGCTCCCCGGTACTGGCCACAGCGTTCTGCTGCAATCTTGGCCTTGGGCTAACCGGCGGGCTGCTGCTCTATGCCGTCGGCCATATGGTGCTCCTGCATATCGTGAAGATCCCCGACAGCCTGATGACGGAGACGCGCCACGCGTATCCCTGGATGGCGGCGATGTTGCCGTTAGGCATGCTCTCGGGTGTTTCTACGGGTGCTCTAGAATCGCGCGAAAAATTCCTGCTGTCGAACATGCTGAGCACCTTCGGCACGATAGGCGGTCAAATCATCCCGCTGATTTGCGCCTACGTAATCGGCCCCAGCCTTGACGTGGTCATCCCGGCAACGCTGCTGACGCGTCTGGTATCGGTCGCACTCTCCTACGCCATCGTGATAAAAATTGAATGGCCCGTTAGTCTATTTGACGTGAGCCTGGACTGGATACGCAAGCTGTTCGGCTACGGCTCGTGGGTCACGGTCTCGAGTCTGCTCAATCCGCTGTTCGACACGTCGAACCAGTTGATCATTGGCGCGATGCTCGGTGCGGCTTCCGTCGCCATTTACTCGGTGCCGATGACGCTTGCCATGCGCTCGCAGATATTTGCGACGTCACTATCCCGTACCCTATTTCCGCGCAATTCACGCGGCACGCACGAGGATGCCGTCGACGTCACGCGCCGGGCAACGATCACGCTCCTTTATGGCTTCGGGGTGGTCTGCGGCCCGGCGATCCTGCTTTGTGGACCGTTCCTGAGACTTTGGATCGGCCATCATTTCGCGTTGGCCTCCGAGCCGGTCGCACAAATTTTGATGTTCGGGGCCTGGACGAATGGCGTCGCGTTTCTTCCTTATGGGTTCTTACAGGCGCGCGGCAGGCCGCATGTCACGGCCAAAGTCGGCATTGCGGAGATCGCACCGTTTTTTCTGGTGTTATGGTTTCTGACCACGCGGCTGGGTTTGCCCGGGGCGGCATTTGCCTGGACATTGCGGGTGACCGTGAACTGCATCGTGCTCCACATACTGAGCGGCTGCATTCCGGAAAAGCCTTGGCGGGTGCTGCCGGCTGTTTTACTTATGGCCTGTTCATTGCTCATCGCCAGGCTGGTTCCGATGATGCCGGTCACCACCGTGATTCTGGCCGTTGGCATCGGGCTGGCCTTTGCCATTTTGGCTGTGCTTCTCGACCCCATCGCGCGCGCTCTGGTGTTCAAGACGACGCGGCGCTTTGGTATTTTACGCGCCCCTGCCCTATCACAGCACGACTCGGTCTAAGCATGCGCGGCAGGCTTTCGGCGCTGAAGCGGGCCGACAAGCTGCTGATCACGGCACTTGTGATCTGTGGCGCCAGTTGTGCTGCGGAAGACGCCCATGCGCAGTTGATCCAGCAATATTTTCCCGCAGACATACCAGGCTATTCCGCGAATTTCAGCGCCTCCGTCCTTAACCGTATGGAGACCCAGGATCAGGCCGAAGGCGTTGAAGTCGGCGATTTTGTGATCCGCCCGGAAATATCCGAAACCGCCGGTTATGATTCAAACACCCTTGGCACGCCAAATTCCGGCAGCAGCGAGATTGACACCAATGCCGGCATCCGGGCCAATTCGGATTGGGGGCGGGATGCGTTAGGCGCCTCCTTCAGCGTCGACGATCGGCGCTATTTGGCGTTGCCGTCCGCGAGCTACACAAACTGGACGGCCGCCGCGGGCGGTGCCCTGACGCTGGGCAACGATACCGCGACGATTTCGTTTTCACATCGCGCCCTGAACCTCGCCGCGACCGATCTCGGCGTTTATGGCGTGGAAACACCCGTACCCTATTCAATCGATGACGTCAGGCTTTCCTACACCAAGGTCCTGAGTCGCTTCAGCGTCACGCCATCCCTGGAATTTCAGAATTTTACCTTCGGGCAATCTAGCGGGGGGATCGCGATTAATTATAACGCGCTCGACCATAAAACCGAAAGTGGGATGGTCACGACCGGATATGACTTCTCCCCGGGCGATGCCGCCGTCATGATCTTGCGGATGGCCCAGGCCCAGTTCCCGATGGCCCCGAGTGACAATTATGTGGATCTTGGAGGCTTTGCCGGACTCGACTTTCGGGGCGCCAGCGTCATCCAGTTTCGCGCCCTGGCCGGCCTTGAACGCCGCAGTTTCCGGCAGAACGCGACGCAGACCGTTACCACGCCCACGTTCGAGCTCGACGTGGTTTGGACGCCCACCGAATTGGACACGGTCACGGGCACTGCCACGCGCCAGCAGGAGGACCCCACCTCGCCCTTCGCGCTCAACCAGATCGTCACCAACGCGCGGGTAGAACTCTACCATGAGCTCAGAACCAACGTGTTCCTTACTGGGTATGTGGCCGGCGGCCAAAGTCAATCGCAGTCCAACATTCCTGGTTTCGGTGCGAATACCCAGACGCAACTGAACCTCGGCATCAGTGCGCTCTGGAACATCAACCAGCATTTGAGGGGCACGCTTGGTTATGGATACAGCAGGGGCGTCGGCAGCGGCGCGCCGGCCAGTACCTTCGGATCCGGCTACAATAGTTTTACCAGCCAGACGTTCCTTCTGGGGATCAGTATTTTTGAGTAGGCAAGTTCTTGATCAACCCTTTGCCATAAGTCAGGAAGTCCGCATGCGCTTTGCAAAAACCGATCAACAGTCCGTGTCCCACGCTTTTCCGCGTGCGGCCCTTATTCTTCCGGTGATGCTCGCACTTGTGGGATGCACGCCAGGCCAGGACCTGGCGATGCTGCCATCCCCCAAAGATGGGAGCTACCATCTTGGACCTGGCGACCAGATCCGGGTCATCACGTATGACGAGACCCAGCTCAGCAATACGTTCACCGTTGGCGACAACGGTAAAATCGCCTTTCCGCTGATCGGGAGCGTGGTCGCCTCTCGCCGCACACCCAACCAGGTCGCGTCTGAAATTGCCGCATCACTCCAAAACAGCAAGCTTGTTAATGAACCGAGCGTATCGGTCGAGGTTGTCCAGTACCGTCCGATTTCGGTGCTTGGCGAGGTCAACCATCCGGGGCAATACCCCTACCAGCCAGGAATGACCATGCTCGATGCCGTGGCCTTGGCCGGTGGTTTCACCTATCGTGCGGTAACCGGCTACGCCTCAGATTGGCGGGTCGAGGGCCACGGCTCAGCCTATGCCGTGAAGGGCAAAGTCGGTCCGGGTTCCAGGCTGGACCCCGGTGACGTGATCACTGTTTATGAGCGTTATTTTTGAAATTGTTCTGGCGCGTGTCTCGTGCCAAAGTGGATGGCGTGACAGTCGCAGCGCCATACAGGAACCAGCATATGGCGGCGGTCTTGATCGTGAACATATTCGCGCCGATACAGAGCGAGGTCGCCATATAGACGGCGATCATCGCCTTCATCGATATTGCCTCCGGCGTTTTGGGTTTGTGAAAGGCGAAGATGCTCAGAAGAAACAGCGCGAGGGGAAGTCCGAGGTTGTTGATCACATAGGCATAGCCCGTATCGGACGTGTAAACCTGTGACGGCTCTAGAGCGAACCATTGCGGCAAGCTCCAATAGTCCAGCAACCGACCTGAGAATAACAGTCTGCCGGAGAAATCGTCTTGGACGATCCCAGGCAGGACACCTGGCAGCTCATGCAGTGAACCTGCTACCACCAGACTGAGCATCGCCAGCAGTGGCAGGCAGAACACCGCAAAACCAGAGCGCCAGAACGGCGACATCCGGAACGCCAGCATCAGAATCCAGCAGCCGAAGGCAAAGCGTGAGTCGGCCAACACGAAGCAAGCCGCCGCCAGGGCGACCAGAAGCCCGCGCATTTTCCAGGACCCGATCCGCGTGCTGATGCACCATGCAAACGCAATTGCCGAAAAATTTCCCATCGAAACAGGCTCAAGAAATACCGACGAGAAACGCGCTGGTCCAAGCAAGAACGGGAGAAAGGTTCGGGTCTCCGTGCCGCCGCGACTACCGCTGACGAAGGAGGTGGTGTGGGAGTAATTGATCGTCGACGCACTGATCACGCCCTTGTCGACATAGTACGACCAAACGTCGAACATTGCCCCAAACTGTGCCGGGAAAAGCGCCTCAAAAAGACCGATCGGGATGATGATTGCCATGGCAATCCACAACACGCGATTCCCTTCCTGGACCGAAGCGAGCGTGCCGAGCATGTAGAAAATATACATGATGGCGATATCATGCAGGATTTTTAGGTCCAGGCCGGGATTGATGAATCGCAGTCCGATGAGAAAAACCGCCGTGACGCCGCTGAGCCGAACGGCCCGATCCGAGATCCGGAAGCGCATGGCATAGAGGCCTGCGGTGAGGATCGTCATCTCGCAAACGATGACGACGGCATTCGACATGTGGATATCGCCGCGCGTGCTGATAAAGCAGAGCACCATGTTGAAGCACAATGCCGTAAGCACGAGGCGAGAACCGCTTTGGCGCGTGACGGCGACAGATCGCGCTGGCATATGTCGCGTGTGCCGTACAATAACCTGCTCCATAGGTCACATACTCCGATCATAATAAGGCATTTCCGGATGGTTACCGCTGCCGGGTTCGCTGATTACCAACCGATGTCGCATTTCCGGGTGCAGATCATCTCTGTTTTATCCCTACGTATATAAGAACGACGCATGAGTCATCCTTCGATTTAAAG
>DATATP010000343.1:0-8873 GCA_036268715.1 Rhizomicrobium sp.
TCCTTGGCTATGTCGTGCGCTGGGTCGATCAGGGGGTCGGCTGCTCGAAGGTGCCCGACATCCATAATGTCGGGCTGATGGAAGACCGCGCCACCTTACGTATCTCCAGTCAGCATATCGCCAACTGGTTGCTGCATGGGATTGTCACCGAAGCGCAGGTGCTGGAGACGATGAAGCGCATGGCGGCGGTGGTGGACACGCAGAATGCAGACGATCCGCTCTACACCCCTATGGCGCCATTATTCGCGGATTCCATCGCCTTCAAGACCGCTTGCGATCTGGTGTTCAAAGGCCGGCAGCAGCCCAGCGGTTATACCGAACCGCTGCTACACCAGGCGCGGCGGACGCTGAAGGGTGAATGACGACAATGGTCAAGCCGGCTGTCAATCCAATTTCATGGCTGGGGCTGGTTCGATGCGGGCACCAATATTGTCGATGTACCGTGCGCGGCTTCGCCTCGGTCGGAGTGGCAAACTGATAGGCAACTGATCCACCTGATGTCATGGCCGGCCTCGAGCCGGCCATCCATAGCAGCAAGCGTCCGACAGGACGGTCCCCTGGATAGCCGGGTCGCGCTTTGCGGTGTGGTGCACCGCTCGCTGCCCGGCCATGACAAGTTATACGGTGTCCAGCGCCTTCAGGATTGCGTCGGTCATGCTGGCGGTTCCGACCTTGGTCATGCCCGGCTGCATGATGTCGCCGGTGCGGTAGCCGTCGGCCAGGACCTTATCCACCGCCTTTTCCAGCCGCGTCGCTTCGTCCTTCAGGCCGAAGGAATAGCGCAGACACATCGCGAAGGAGAGGATGGTGGCGATGGGATTGGCAAGGCCCTGGCCCGCGATATCCGGCGCCGAGCCATGGATCGGTTCATAGAGCCCGGCCGGCAGGCCATTCGCCTTCTTGTCGCCCAGCGATGCCGACGGCAGCATCCCGATCGAGCCGGTCAGTTGTGCCGCCTCGTCCGAGAGCACATCGCCGAACAGATTGTCGGTCACGATCACGTCGAACTGCTTGGGATTGCGCACCAGTTGCATCGCGGCATTGTCGGCCAGGATGTGATTGAGCTGCACATCGGAATATTCGCGGGCATGCAGAGCGGTGATCACTTCGCGCCACAGAACGCCGGTAACCATCACATTCGACTTTTCGGCGCTGGTTACTTTGTTGCCGCGCACCCGCGCCATGTCGAACGCGACGCGGCACACGCGCTCGATCTCGCCGGTGGTATAGACGCCGCTGTCCACCGCGCGCTTTTGCCCGTTCGGCAAGGTGGTGGTTTCCTTGGGCTGGCCAAAATAGACCCCGCCCATCAATTCGCGCACGATCAGGATATCGAGACCCGACACGATTTCGGGCTTCAAAGTAGAGGCATCCTTCAACGCATCGAAGCACAGGGCCGGCCGCAGATTGGCATAAACACCCATGTCCTTGCGGATGCGCAGCAGGCCGCGTTCGGCCCGCTTCTCGAATGGCAGATTGTCCCATTTGGGTCCGCCGACCGAGCCCATCAGCACCGCGTCGGCGGCATTGGCCTTCACGAACGTCTCGTCGGGATCGGGGCGGCCGGTCTTGTCGATCGCGACGCCGCCGAGCAGCGCCTCTTCCGTCTTGTAAGCAAATCCCTTCTGGCCATACCAGCCGACCACGCGCATGGTCGCGTCCAGCACTTCCGGGCCGATACCGTCGCCCGGCACCAACAGCAGCTTATATTCGTTCATCGGTTCTTCCTGTTGTCGTTCCGGCGTTCGTCAGACCCACGGCGCCTGGCTGTGTTGCCGCGTCTCAAACGCGCCGATCTTGTCTTCGGCCTGCAAGGTGAGGCTGATATCGTCCCAGCCATTGAGCAGGCATTGCTTGCGGAAGGCATCGACCTCGAACTTGATGCAGCCGCCATCGGGACCGCGGATTTCCTGCGCTTCGAGATCGACGGAGATCACCGCATTGGCGCCGCGCACGGCGTCATCCATCAGCTTATCCACCTGCTCCTGGGGCAGCTTGATCGGCAGGATGCCGTTCTTGAAACAATTGCCATAGAAGATATCGGCGAAGCTGGAGGCGATCACGCAGCGTATGCCGAAATCCAGCAGCGCCCATGGCGCATGCTCGCGCGAGGAACCGCAGCCAAAATTATCGCCGGCAACGAGAATCTTCGCATTCCGGTAAGCCGGCTTGTTGAGAATGAAATCCGGGTTCTCGCTGCCATCGGGATTGTGGCGCAATTCGTCGAACAGCGCCTTGCCAAGGCCGGTGCGGTGAATGGTCTTCAAATATTGCTTGGGAATGATCATATCGGTATCGACATTGATCATCGGAAGCGGCGCCGCGACGCCTTCGAGATGGTTGAATTTTTCCATGAGTTGCGGACCATAGCCGCTTTCGCCGAAAAGGAAACCCCGGTGCGCCTCTCCCGGATCGCGGCCAAATTGTCGCGGTGTAAAACCACCGGGAGCGAAGAACGGTGCCCGGTGACACCGTCTTCCTTCACTCCGGTCAGAGTTTTGCCTTCAGCCCTACCGTCAGGATGCGGCCCAACGGGTTGGCGACCCAGGTATCCCAACCGCCCGAGCTGTTTACGAAGGGCGGCCGCTGGTTGAAGGCATTGCGCGCCGACAGGGAAATTTCGTCGTCGCCAAAGGCGCTCTGGAAATCATAGGCGATATGGAAATCCGAAGTGATATTGGCGTGGACATGATCGCCGCCGCCGGCCGGATTGTTGTTGCCGTCGAAGGTGATCGGATTGAGGGAGCTGCCGTTCCAGTTGCGATAGGCGCTGGTGAAATTGATGTACCAATCGAAGTTCACATCGCCGAACGCCCAGCCCAAATCGGTGCGGCTCTGCGTCTGCACCGAGGGGAACGAGCCGTTGGCGCCGGTGGTGTTGAGGACGTTGTAATAAGCGCCCGCGCCGCCGACCGCATAAGCTTCCTTGAACCTTGTGAAGGTGGTGGCGGTTTCGACGATCCGGAAGCTGCCATAATCGTCGGTATCGAAGCGATAGCCGAAAGAACTATCGATGCCGTCGATGCGCAGATTGAGGTAATTCGAGTTCACATCGTTGAAAAGATATTGGACGCAGGATGGTATGGTGCTGGTGAGGGGAATGGCCCCTTGCAAGGCCGCGACCTGCGCCGCACTGGCGCAATTGGAGCCGGGCGTAAAGGTGATGAGGTTCTGCATCGAGCCGGTGACCACCACATTGTTGATGTTGGGTGCGGTGACGCCGCCGATCAGAGTGGTGTGCCAATAGGTCATCTGGGCAGTGAAGCCGGGCAGGAAATCGGGATTGAAATCGAAGCCCAACGAATATCCGCGGCCCTTTTGCGGCTGCACATTACCGTCGCCGCTGCGGCGCACCACTCCCTGCAACGAGGAAATGTTGCAGGTGGTGGAGGCGGCCGTGCAGCCCGGGATGCCGAACTGGGTGACCAGCGGATAAGCGGAAACCGGAACCGCGATATTATTGGTGGTGCCGCCGAACGTGTTTCCGACATAATAGCCGCTGCCGTTCACGCCGCGAATATCGATCACGGGCGCATCGAACGAGGTTGAAGTATTGCCGCGAAGTTTCAACCAGTCATTGACATCCCAGTTGAAGCCCATCTTCGGATTGGCGGTGACGCCGACCGTATCGTAGCTGTCATAGCGCCCGGACAGATCAATATCGAATTTCTGCACCAGAGGGACGGCCATGTCCGGCCCAACGATGGGAATGTCCGCCTCGCCATAATAGGAGTCCACATTCTGGTGAAATTGCAGATTGTTATTGTTCGAAAGCTTGGTCGCGCCGCCGGCGCCGTCGGCATTGGCTTTGAACTCAACAAGGCCCGTGCGGTATTCCTCGATGCCGACCGCCACCTTCACCGGCCCGCCGGGCAATTCGAACAGAGTACCGTTGGTCGACAGCCGGTATTGCTGATAGCTGAACGTCGCGGTCTGCCGGCTGGCATTGTCGGTGATCGCAGCCAGCACGGCAGGCGAAGTCTTGTTGCTGGAGGCCGGGTCCCAGACATCGAGCGCGGTCGCGGTGGTCAGCGGCAGCGGCGCATTGGAAATCAGGTTGGTGCCGGGAATCGCGGGCGTCGTCAGGCTGCCGCCCTGCTGGGACGAGCCGTTGAGGGCGAGGTAGGCCGCCGCTCCATTGACCGTGCCGTCGCTGTTGGAGAAGCTCGCCGTGCGGCCGTCGGAGGCGAGGAAATTCACCACGAAATTGTCGCCGATGCGGTATTCGGCGTTGAGATCGCCCCAGGTGGTGTCGACCCCACTGGTCGATGTCGCGCCCGGCCCAAGCAGGGCGTCGGCATCCCAGCGAATTTCCTCTTTGGTCAAGGTCGTTCCGGACGGGCTCTGGAAGAAGGGATTGGCCTGGGCCCCTGTGCCGAACACGGTGGCGGTGACGGCCCCGCGTGAAACCCGCGCCGTGTCGCGCAGATTGGCATAAGCAAGATCCGATGTGATCGTGAGGTTCGGCCCGATATCGATCGAGCCTTTTAGCATTGCATCGTTGCGCACTTCCTTGGGCGCCAGATCGGCATTCTGCCAGGCCGAGCAGAAGGCGTTGTTCTGATTGTTGCTGATCGCTGCTGTCGCGCCGGGGCTTGGATAATAGTTGGAGCCGCTGGCATTGGGCCGGATGGTCGCCGGATCGCAATTGAAATTGAGGAAATTGGTGGTGTTGGGTCCGCTCAAGCCGTTGGCGGCCGCATCGGCAGCATGGTTTGGATAGGTCCAGGGCCGATCGGTATCGGCGATGGCGCCGTCACGGGTATATTGATAGGCAAAGATGATCGAGCTGTGCTCCGCGCTGGCGCCCATCAAGGCGCTGGCGGTGAAGTCTGTGGCGCCTTGCAGGAATCCGTCCTGCACATTGAGTTGAACGCCATCGAACCGCTTGCGGGTGATGAAGTTGATGACGCCGGACACCGCATCGGAGCCATAGACCGAGGAGGAGCCATCGGTCAGAACCTCGACCCGCTCGATCATTGCCGTCGGAATGACGCTGGGGTCGACCTCGTTGGAATGGTTGGTGCCGCCGGGAACCGCGCGGTGGCCGTCGAAGATCAACAGGGTGGCGTTGGACGAACTGCCGCCCAATTGGTGAATGGTGGGCTGGTAGTAGGAATTGTTGGTCTGGCCCTGGCCGATCAGGCCCATGCCGGTAATCGCCGGCACATTGAGCAGCGCCTGGCCAATGGTCTGGGCGCCCAAATTGTCGATGTCCTGGGACGTCACCGAAATGAGGTTGGAACCGACCGGCGCCACGCCGCGGATGCTGGTGCCGGTGACGACGACTTGCTCGACCGAATCGTTGGAGACGGCCTGGGCCAGCGCAGCCGTGCCGGCGAACAGGGTCATGCTCAGCGCCGATCCGCCAAGCAACAGATGTCTCAGATGAATATTCATGCGCTTCCCCATCGCATTGTTGGGCCGGATGCGGCCGGGCTTTTGCGTGAGATTTAGGACCTTCACGCGAATGGTAAAAATGAATTTAAGTGATGACGCCATCTGGAAAACAGATGAGGGAACTATCCGCGCGCGCAAAACGCGGTCAGCTCACCGATATCCTGAATTGTTTCGAGTCGCCGCACCGTATCTATAATTGCGGCAACCCTCTGTTGCGGCCATTTCGCCTGCTCGGCGCAGCCGCGGAACTTTTCCGCCACCTCGTCATAGCTCATCGGATTCGCCGGACTGCCTTTGCCGAAATCGGCGCGGCCCGAAATAATGCGTCCATCCTGCAGATGAATGTCGATGATCGTGGTCATTTTGTCATAGCCAGCTGCTTCCGCTTCCGGATGGACATGGAAATGAACCTTCTCGATCATGGCCTTGACGTCTGGGCGATGGACCATCTGGTCGGTGAATTGCGGCAGGCCCGCCTTGCCGTCCAGCAGCAGGATCGCCATGCAGAATTCCATACTGAATTTGGCCTGCAATTCGTTCTGTGGCCAGTGATGGATCAGCGCATTGGGCATGTTGTGATTGGTGCCGACCTCGACCCTCGCCACCATCTCGGCGGTGATATGATGCGCGCGGATCAGGTGCAGCATCTCCGTCATGCCCGGATGGGTGAGCGATCCCGAAGGATGTGGTTTGATCGACACGCCGGGCGACGCGAAGGTCCAGGGATTGCCCAGTTTGCCGTGGATCGCGCTCGGGTCATAACCGCCCCCCGCCGCCCGGAAGAAGCCGCGCGGCGCCTCCAGAATCTTGTCGGTCGCGGTCCACCCCAATTGCGCGAACTCAGCCGCCACAACGCCCGCCTCGGATGCGCGGCCGGCATGAAACGGCTTGGTCATGGTGCCGAAATTTTCTCTCAAGCCCGCCGATTGGCTGCCGGCGATGGATAGCGCCCGCAGGGTCTGGTCGAGGTCGAAACCACGCAGCCTGGCGCTCGCGGCGGCGGCGGCGAAGGGACCGCAGGTGGCGGTGCTGTGAAAGCCTTCCTGATAATGGCGCGGACTGATTGCTTCTGCGATTTTGCACTCCACTTCCAGGCCGACATGGTAAGCGAGCATCGTCTCGGCGCCGGAGCGCCCCAGCATCTCGGCATTGGCAAGAGCGGCAGGCAGACAAGGCGCTGTCGGGTGCGTCAGAAGACCATAGACCCGGTCCTTGCCTGTCGCGAGTTGGGTATCGTCAAAATCATCGGCATGAATCGCGACCGCGTTGGCGAAGGCGGCAAAACGGGGTGGCACTTTCAGGTCGGTACCGACCACCGTGGCCGGCCCCGGGGCAAGGCCGAGTGACCGCAGATAGGTTTCGACATAACGGCCGCTCTGCGCAGAGGAGCCCGACAGCGCCAGGCCAAGGCCATCAAGGATGGATTTCTTGCCCTTTTCGATAACACCGGCCGGGATATCGGCATAGGACGTCGTCAAGATGAAATGGGCGACTTCCCGGGTCAGGCCCTCAACGGCGGAGTCCGGCTTAATGTCTGACATATTTTTTTCGGGGGCGACGGACATTTATGATTTTTAGCAATCTTCAGCCGCCAAACAAAGACCCTGTGTTGCGGAATACAAGATGGGCGAGCAACAAATCTTTTCCGGGCGTATGATCTGTACACGGATCATACGGTTCCTATCTGAAATAAAGATAGGTCGAGCATTTTTTGTGAACACTTCAGCTTGCCGCAGGAGCGATCAGATGCTCATGAGCCTTGATGCGGGAGAACAGAATAGCCCCGACCACCGCCAGGCCCGCAATGGTAAAGAACACCGCGCTCCAGCCATAGCTGCTCTCGAACACACCGAGCCGCCATGTGAAGAACGCGCTGCACAAATTGCCAAAGCAATTCATCACCGCCGACACCGAACCGGCAAAGGGGCCGCCGATGTCCAAGGTCACCGCCCAGCTATTGGAGACGGTCAACTCGAGCCCGAACACCGCGATGCCGAAACAGACCACCGCGGCCGTCACGTTCGGCAGCAGCACGGCGATCGGAATGAAGATCGCGGTAATGAGAAAGCCGGTAATAGCCACACAGCGGCGCGAGAAAGTGACCCGGCGGGTGCGGCTCACGAGATAGTCCGAGACCAGGCCGCCGCACAGATCGCCCACCATCCCCGCGGCCAGGGTGATGCTGGTCAGAAAGCCGGTGGCCTTGAGATTGACGCCACGGACCTCACTGAGATATTTCGGGAACCAGGTGAGGAACACGATGAGGATGATGCTGTAACAGCCATACATCAACGCCAGGGTCCACATGTTGCGGCTGCTGAGGATTCGCTTCCACGGGATCACCCGGCTGCGAGAAGGTGATTTCCCGATCGCCGCCTCGATGCGGTCGCGCTCGGCCTGATTGACACCGCTATGCTCGGCCGGACTGTCGCGATAGTACCATGCCCAAACCGCCACCCAGCCAAGACCAAGGACTGCCAGAACCCAGAAAGGTGCCCGCCAGCTATAAAGGCCGATCAGGGTCACCGCGATGATGGGCGAGATCGCGCCGCCAAAGCGCGAGCCGGCATGGGTGGAACCCTGGGCAAAGGCACGCTCGGAGGGCAGCAGCCAGCGCGACAAAGCGCGGTTGGCGAGCGGGAATGCGCCAGCTTCGCCTGCCCCAAACAAAAACAGCCCCACCATCAGCATCGAGACCGAGCCGGCAAAGCCGGTCAGCACCATGAAGCCGCACCACCACACCACTACTGCCGACAGCATGATGCGCGGCCCGAAACGGTCGCCGAGCCAGCCCGCCGGAATCTGGAACAGCGCATAGGCGAACTGGTGCGCCGACAGCACCGCGCCCATCGCCGCATCCGTGAAGTGAAACTGCCTCTGGGCGGCGGGAATTGCCGTCGAAAGCAAGGTCCGGTCGATATAGGTGATCATATAGATCACCACCGCCAGGGACAGCACCACATATCGCACATGCGTCGGCTTGGCGGAGGAAACGGACATCACAACTCCTTCGGCCTCCGGCGCAGACGGGCGGACCCGTCCACGCGGAGCTCGGTCAGATCATAGGCCGAAGGCCCGGTCGGCCGGTAAGGCGCACCTCAATATGGCATGTCCGGAACGCTGGACGGCTCGGCCGGGCAGGTATTGACCGGCCGGTCGCGACAGGTCTGCCAGATGGTGGGGACCGAATTGCCCGCGATATAGACCGCCGCGATGGTCTCGGTGTTACGGATGTCGGCAAGCGGATTCTTATCCAGTACCAAAACGTCGCCCCATTTGCCCGCCGCGATGCTGCCGATGCTGCTATCGCCCAGCCATTTGGCATTGCTGCCGGTGGCGGCGACGATCGCTTGCATCGGGGTCAGCCCATCCATCACCATCAACTGCAACTCCTCATGGGCGTTGAAGCCGGGATATCGTCCGGCCGGGCCGCTGTCGGTGCCCATGCCATAGGAGACTCCGGCCTTGGCTTC
>DATATP010000344.1:0-16377 GCA_036268715.1 Rhizomicrobium sp.
ATCGGCTCAAACCTGATTTCTTTCGGCCAGCCCGATATCCAGAATACGCCATCGGCCGATGTCAACGAAGTACTGCGCGCCATTCCTTCCCTGACGGCATCGCAGGCGTCCGGCCAGGGCGGCGACGCCTCCGATTTTCAGCCGAATATCCACCAGCTTGGCGGCAGCGCCAGCAATAGCACTCTGGTGTTGATCGACGGTCACCGCACTGCTCTAACCGGCATCAATCATCCGCTTGTCGATCCGAGCATCCTGGCACCGATCATGCTGGAGCGCATCGAGGTGCTGCCAGATGGCGCGTCTTCGATCTACGGGTCCGATGCGGTGGCGGGGGTAATCAACTTTGTCACCCGCAAGCGCTTCGAGGGGCTGCTGCTGAACGGCTCCACCGGTTTCGGTGACGGTTACAGTCGCTACAACGCCGACATTCTCTGGGGTACTGACTGGCGCGATGGTGGGGCCTTGTTCTCCTACAGCTATTCCTACCAGAGCGAGCTCAAGGTAAGCGCCCGGCCTTGGGTGCATGGTGACCATACGGCGGTTGGGGGCACCAATTTCAAGTCCTTCGCCTGCTCACCCGCGACGGTCCAGCCGGCCGGCAGCAACAATATTTTTCTTTCGCCCCAATCTTCACTATCGGTCACCAATACGGCCGCGACCTCGGCCTGCGATAATGCCATTTACGGCGATCTGCTGCCGCGGGAAATACGCCATAGCGTGGTGGCAAAATTCCGCCAGAGCTTCGGCACGAGGCTGATCACCTCGCTCGACTTTGTATTTGGAAATCGGACGGACGATTCCATAGTCAGCCGCGGCAATGTCACTGCTACGGTCTTTAGCGCGGGCGGTCAGGCCAATCCCTTTTTCGTGACTCCACCAGGCACAATATCGACTGAGCAAACCGTCCGCTGGGATGCCGATGCGCTGCTTGGTCCCGGCGCACAGACCCTAAACGGCGCGGAGAATGGTTACCTTAATTTCAATGCGGAATATGAGCTGGTCGGCAACTGGCGCCTGACACTGCTGGCGCTTATCGGCAAAGACCACAGTTATGGCTACAACCAGGGGCAGCTCTGCACGAGTTGCGCCTATGAGGCGCTCAACGGCACCACAAGCGGCAGCGGCGATACCACGTTGCCCTCTATCCCGGGCACGACCACCACAATACTGCAATTGCCCCTTACGACATCAAACGCACTGGATGTGTGGGATCCGCCCGCCACCAACAAAACCTCGCCCATGGTCCTCGCTAACCTGACGGATTCTGCGACGGCAACAGATTTCTACAATACGATTAATCAATTGCGTCTGGGCGGGGACGGCACATTATTCGAACTGCCGGGTGGGCCGGTGAAGGCGGCGTTGGGATCAGAATTCCTCAAATACGATCTTAACGAGCACCAGACCAATGTTCTGGGGACGGGCCCGGCGAGCGCGGGAGGTTCGTCGCTGCACGAGTACCAATTCCAGCGGTCGGTAAAGGCGTTCTATGGCGAGTTGGACATCGCCCTGGTCGGCAGACCGAACGCGCTGCCATTGGTGGAAGGATTGGATGTGGGATTATCGGGTCGCTACGACTCCTATAGCGATGTAGGCCCCACATTCAATCCTAAGATCGGTATCGATTGGCAACTGATCAGTTGGATCAAGCTGCGGGGCAGCATGTCCAAATCTTTTGTCGCGCCCTCGGACGATATTCTCGGCAACCAATATGGCAATCATTCTGGATCCGGCTTTGTACCGTCGACCGCCTCGTTCCAGGTTACAACGGCGGCCTATCCGCTGGCAGGCCTGCTACCGGGATGTTCTCCTAGCCTGCCCACCTGCAATATCAGTTCCGGAACTCCGGGTGTTGAGATCAACAACGGCGATCCGAACATAAAGCCCCAAATCGGCTTCAGTTGGTCTCTTGGGGCCGATTTCGTGCCCGACTTCTTACCCGGCTTCACTTTGAACCTCACATATTTCAACAACAAGTTCGACGGCGCCAATACCGCGCCGGAGATCGCAAGCATCGTGGCGGCACCCGCACTTCAATATTTGTTGACCATTTATCCGAACGGCGCGACCGCGGCACAGATCGCTGCCACCACGGCACATATACCGCAGGCCGGGGCCCTTCCTTCGACCGTGTACTATATCTACAGCCACGCACAGCAGAATATTCTGAATCTGCACATTGAAGGATTCGACCTCAGCGCCATCCATAGCTTGGATGCTGGACCATATGGCCGATTTCTGATCGGCGAGGCCCTGACGGAGTTCACCAACTATACTGTGCAGAATGGCTTTGGCACGCCTATTTACAGCACGCTCGACACGGATGGAATCATCTCCATCTTCCCAATGGTCCAGACTCAGATGCGTGTTACACTCGATTGGGAGCGCGGGCCCTTTCAATTAGGCCTTTATAGCAACTTCACCGGGAGTTACCGCAACTGGGGGGCCAATACGGTCAGCCCTATTCTCTACGATCCCGTGAGCGGCTCACCGGTCGGTGGTGGCGACATTGTTAAGTCGAATCTAACGTTCGACGCCCGCCTGTCCTTTGACTTCAACAACAAATGGCTGGGAGGCACCGAACTTTATCTGACCGCGCTTAACGTGCTGAGCACTCGGCCACCCTTTTTTAATTCGGCCCAGGCGTATGACAAATTCGAAGCTAACCCGACGGGGCGTGTTATTTCAATTGGACTGCGGACCAAGCTGTGATGTTGGCTCTGATTCTTGAAATGACAACATGCAGAGGATCGGGATTGCCGAGACGTAACGGGAGGAACTCGCGCTTCGCCCGCTAAAAAGCCTGATTGCCTAAATGAAAGCGCGCGATTCAGGACCTTGCCGCTCGAATGACAGCCCATCCTCAGGAAGTCCTCCCGCGCTTTGATCTGGCGACGCCATTGGCCGGTGGCGTCTCGGCTGGATTTTACCTTTTCAAAGAAAACCCTTCGCCGGTAAGTATGAAACCAAGGCGCCACAAAGATGAACGGAGCCGGCGCCTCTCCAGGATGCTCAGCGCCTCGTCTGCATTTGCGGCCTCAAGTGGTCCGGCAGTTACCCGTTCCGGCAAAAGAATAGCCCGCCGGTAAAAGCCGGCGGGCTACATTTCTTCGACGGGAATTAACGGCGGTAGAGCTGCCGTTCGCGACTAATCTCATCGGCCGTGTAAGCCGGAGCAGCGGGATCGTAGCCACGCCAGCCGGTTTCGCGGTAAGCTCTCTCGCGAGCCGAGACATCAACATCGTTGCGGCTCAGTATGGCTTTGTACTTGCCCGCGTCATCGTCCGAAACCTTGGCGGTGACGATAGCGCCACCCCGGCGCAGCGCTTCTGCGTACAGCGCGGCGTTCTCTTTGCTGGTTCCAGATTCGACCAAAGCACCGATGACACCACCAGTGGCGCCACCCGCGACGGCACCGGCAGCCAACGAGACGAGCCAACCGGCGGCGACTACGGGACCGATGCCAGGAATCGCCAGAGTGCCAAGACCTGCCGCGACGCCTACGGCGCCGCCCGCGATAGCTCCAAGACCACCACCGGTTACGGCACCTTCCGAGCGGTCGTCTTTGCCGTCCCGATCCTTGTCGTGCTTGGGGTCAACGCTGTCCGAGCCGGGCTTGTGCCAGCCTTCTGCGTTGCTGGCGACCAGCCCGATATGGCTATCCCCCAGGCCGGCCGCCTTGAGTTCGCGAACGGCCATTTCGGCGGATGCATAGTCGTTGTAGACGTGGGTAAGAGTCTGAGTCATGGGATGCTCCTTCAGCGGTGCCGGGAATTAGTTGACGTTGCCCTGGTAATCGACGCTCACAGGGCCGGACTGACCATCCTTGCTTGCCTTGCCGCGCCACACTCCGTCCTTGCCCTTCTTGAGTCCGATCACTTGGGTGTAGCCCTTTGCCTGAATCTGCGCTTTCGCCTCACTCATGGTGAAGCTATTGGCGCCCGCGACGGGCATGGAAGAGTTGTTTTGGTGCATTCCCTTCACGGCCGGGTTCTGGGGCCCCTTCTCGTTGGAAGGCGTCTGAGCGACAGCGATGGACGCAAAAAGAGTACACGCGGCGATAGCCGCGAGAGCGAAACGCATGATGTTCTCCGGGATTATACGCAACATTAACGCGGCCCGTGAATGTTTGTTCCGCAAACTGCTTACGCTCCGTATCGGTCAGCAGTTGCTGCTCGGCTTCGCTGAGATGACCCACGACCCGATCAGCCGGTTTTCCCGGCACGGGGGTGCCATTGCGGCGTGGCCACTTCACCGATCAGAACCACTCGCTTCGATGTTATTCGACCTTGGGCACGAGGATCCGCTCAGAACTGGCGTAGAAGCTAGGTGCCGGCATCGATGAAGATGGCGCCATCAAGTCGACCGCCATCAGCGTAGGGCCGTCTTAGGCCCGTTCGCGGCGGGCGATGTCGTGCAAGGCCTGTCGCAAGTCAATATCGTCGCTGCGCATGCGGCCATCGCCGCCACGACCATGAATGCGAACTTCCACCGCTTCTGTTCAGCCTCTGACCCGTCTCGTTCATCTGGCTGAAGCTGTGCAGCCCGATGCGCAAGTTCTGCTTCCGTGCTGGCTGCTTCGACGAGACATGGATTGATCCGGAACGCGCTCCGGGTAGCAGGATTGCCCGCTCGATAGAGCGTTGACCATCGGAGTTCACGCACGGTACAAGAGTGAGCCAAAAAAGGAGCAAAATTGGCTCTATGCGGGTGTAGTTCAATGGCAGAACGGCAGCTTCCCAAGCTGCATACGAGGGTTCGATTCCCTTCACCCGCTCCATTTTTCGTTCTGCGAAATAGTACCGCGCAAGCGGCCCCGCCTGCGCGCCTCGCTGATGCTCGGCTTTTGGCGTCGCTCGCGCCCTCAAGTTGCCGTCGCGCAACGCGCTCGTGCCCTTCGCCCGCTTCGATATTTGGCTGAAATCGAGCGAAAAGTTTTGCAGCGCGTTTTGCAGAATTTGTTTTTAGTCCCGAGCACATGCAGCGCGAAAAGGTTGCCAGATTCTTGTCATCGTGGCTTTCCAAGGGACTTCGGCTTGACTAGCGTCTTGGTGTCGCCGTCGGAGAAGAATGGAATGCGTCTGTCGGTTATCGCGGCTCGCGCCAACTTGCGATGACCGGTCCAGTCGATTCGGCGCTGTACCACGCCATCACGCATCATCAGGCAGGGCGTCTCGATCAGGCAATTCAGCTTTATCGTCAGGTGTTGGCGGCGCAGCCAGGCCTGGTTGAGGCGCATAACAATCTGGGCATCGCCCTTGCGGAGAAAGGCAATCTGGCCGAGGCCGTGGCCTGTTATCGTCATGCCCTTAGCTTGGCGCCCCATCGCACCGAAATTTTGGTCAATCTCGGCAATGCGCTTTATGGCCAGCGCGCGCTGGCCGAAGCGGCGGCCGCCTATCGCCGCGCGCTAGAGATTGCGCCCGACGATGCCGGCGCGCTCCATGGTCTCGGCAATCTTCTGTTGCGTGAAACCAGTTTGCCGGGCTCCTCACGCTTTGGAGGCGAGCGGATCGACGAAAGCTTTGCCTGTTTCGCGCAATATGCCCCGCTTGCTTTCGGCACCAAAGGCGCGCCCCAGGAACCGCCGATGCCCCACAGATTGCGCCATGATCGCGAACAAAGCGATTACCTGGGCGGCAATGGCAAATTTCACCTGGCGGATGGCGGCCGGCTTTCTTTGCCGGCGGTCAATCCAGAACATCGAAACGATATCGAGGAACTGTGGCGCACACAGCGTCCGCAGATCGTGGTGATCGATAATTTTCTCACCGACGCGGCGCTGGAAAAGCTGCGGCGCTTCTGCTGGGAGTCGACGATCTGGCGCCGGCCGCATGCCGACGGCTATCTGACCGCACTTCCAGAATTTGGCCTCGCCTGTCCGCTGCTGGCGCAGATCGCTGCGGAATTATACGCGGCCTATCCCAGCATTTTCCGGGCGCACCCGCTGCGTTATCTGTGGGGGTTCAAATACGACAGCACCCTATCCGGCGTGGGGGTCCATGCCGATCAGGCAGCGGTGAATGTCAATTTCTGGATCACCCCAGACGAAGCCAATCTCGACCCCAATAGCGGCGGCTTGGTGATCTGGGACATTGCCGCGCCGCTGACCTGGAATTTCAGCCGCTACAATGGCGATGTGGCGGCGGCGCGCGATTTCCTTGCCCGCAGCGGCGCCAAACCCGTGCGGGTGCCCCATCGCGCCAATCGGGCAGTGATTTTCGATTCCGACCTGTTCCATGAAACCGACCGGATGACGTTCCGCCCGGGATACCTGAACCGGCGGATCAATATTACCTTGCTCTATGGTGCGCGGGCGGACCGCTCGTAAGGGCGGAAATTTGCCTTCACCCGAGACGGGTCTTGGGGTCTACTGCCGGCAAATAAGGCGGGAAGATACAATGTTCATTTCCAGACGCAGCTCCCTGGCCGCGTTGGCTGCGGCTGCGACCTCGCCCATAGCAGCGCAGGCGCAACCGGCGCAGAGCGATGATGACGACGACGACAAAATGCCCAAGGCAAAGATCAAGCTGATCGCGCTGGATGTCGGAGGCACTCTGATCCAAGACCATGGCGAAGTGCCCGCGGCCCTGATGGGGGCCTTTTCCCGCCACGGCCTGACGGTGACGCCGGCCGAGATCAGCGTGTGGCGCGGCGCCTCCAAGCGCAGCTTGATCCAGCACTTTGTCGAGCTGCGCGGGCCTGCCGCCGGGGGGCCCGCTTTGACCGATGCGGTGTTTGCCGATTTCGTGGCGCACGCCAGCAAGGCTTATGAGAATGTCCAGCCCATTGCAGGCGCGGTGGACGCATTGAAGACATTGAAGACGCGCGGCTATGTGCTCGCCACCACCACCGGCTTCGACCGGCAGCTCGACGATCAGATCATGCGCCATCTGGGCTGGCACGGCTATTTTGTCGCCAACATTACCAGCGACGATGTGGTGGATGGCCGTCCATCACCTTTCATGCTGTTCCATGCGATGGAGGCGGCGCGCATCGACGACGTCACCACCGTGATGGCAGTGGGCGACACGCCGCTTGACTTGCAGGCGGCGAACAATGCCGGGGTGGGCGCCGCCATCGGGGTCTATTCGGGGGCCGCGACGGAGGACCGGCTGCGGCGCGAGCGCTCGACCGGCATCCTGCCCAGCGTCGCCTCGCTGCCGGCACTGCTGGAAAAAGGCTTGCCCATCACCCAATGGCGCTGCCGGTAGGGATGAATACCGCCTGATCTCATTAATTTTGATATGGTATCTTGCATGGCAAGGTATCTTGCGCTATATAGCGGAAATGAAAGGTGGCGCGTGAGCGAATCCCTGCAAATCCAACTCCGCAAGGGCGTACTGGAAATGTGCGTGCTGGCGCTGCTCTCAACGGGCGACAATTATGCTTATGATATCGCCGCCCGCATGGCGGAGGGGGTCGGCATGGGCGAAGGCACAGTCTATCCGCTGATGCGGCGGCTGCAGAATGACGGACTGGTCAGCACCTATTTGAAGGAATCGGAAAGCGGGCCGCCGCGCAAATATTACAAGCTGACCCGCTCGGGGCGCGGCGCATTCGATGCCCAGCGCGCCGAATGGGAAGCGTTCGAAGGCCAGGTGCGCAGGATTCTGGGAGAAACGGCATGACCCGTGATGAATTCATCGGCGACTTGCGCGCGGGTCTGACGGGTCTCAGACCGCAAGACATCGACGACATCATCGCCGATTACCAAAGTCATTTCTCCGACGGCCGGGCAGCGGGACGCAGCGAAGAGGAAATCGCCGCCTCGCTGGGCGATCCGGGGCGGCTGGCGCGCGAATTGCGCGTCGAGGCCGGCTTCAAGCGCTGGCAGAGCGAACGCAGTGCCGGCAATCTGGGCGGCATCATTGTAGCGCTGCTGGGCCTTGCCACCATCGACTTCATCTTGCTCCTGCCCGTGCTGGGTACAGTGGCGGGCGTCCTGATCGGCTTCGCGGTCGGTGTGCTGGCGGTCTGTGTCGTCGGCATCGTGCTGATGATCAGCGCTCTTCCCATCGGCATGTTCGCCGGTGTCGGGACCGAGCTGGCGCGGGGCTTGGCCGGCTTCGGCTGCCTGGCGTTGGGAATCGGCAGCGGCGCGCTGTTCGTTCTGCTGATCGAGGGACTCGCCAGGCTTCTGGTGAAATACGCAAGGCTGCATTACCGGCTGCTTAATTCGGCGGCACAGGCTACCTGACGGAGACCATCATGGCACGCAAACTCATTCTCATCGCTGCGGCCGGTATCGGGCTGGGCATCGTTTCCATCGCTGCCGCGGCGGTGGTCGCAGGCCCCGACCTGTCCAAGATCGACTGGGAAAATCTCAATATCGGCTTCGATCGTTGCGAGAAGGTGGATGGGGCCACCGCAACCAGCCGCACTCTGGATTGGACCGGCGGCGACCGAATCACCATTGCGGTCCCTGGCGAAGCGCATTATCGCCCCGGCGATAATCAGGCGATCCAGGTCAGCGGCGATCCCAACAGCATCGCCCATCTGCGCCTGCGCCATCATACGCTCGAATTCGACTGCAACGGGCTGCATCGCGGCAAGCTGGACATCACGCTGCCCGGGCGAACCTTTCGCAGCTTCGCGGTGGCCGGCAGCGGCAACCTGACCCTCGAACAGATCGACCAGCCGTCGCTGGATGTGACGGTGGCGGGCTCGGGCACGGTCAAGTCCAGCGGAAAGGCCGATCAGATCAAGATCAAAATTGCGGGTTCGGGCACAATCGAGGCGAGCGGCCAGGCGGACACGGTCGATCTGGTGATTGCCGGGTCGGGCGACGCGCGGCTGGGCGAACTTCAAGCCAAGATCGCTGATATCAACATTGCGGGCAGCGGCGACGCCGAAGTCGCGCCCCAGGACATCGCCAAGATCAAGATCGCCGGCTCCGGCAATGTACGGCTGGTGACCAATCCCAAGGACCTGGATACCAGGATTTTCGGCTCGGGCCGCATTCTTCACGGCCCCGCCGGAAGCGTGGAAGACCGGCCGTGAACCGCGCTACAGGCTGAAAAGCTGGACGATACCGTAAAAAATTCCGAACAGGACGATGAGTGCAGCGATCACCAGGGCGACGGAGACCCACATGGGGAACGCGCCGCCGCCATTGGCCAGCTTGGTTTCTTCCCGGACCGCGTCCATGCACTCGAGCCCTTGCGGTTTCCGCCGCCTTTTCCGTCAGTGGGAAGGGTTTGTCAATCACACGGCAATCGCCGCCTTGATGGCGGGATGGGCCTGGTAATTCTCCAGGGTGAAATCCTCATACCGGAACTCAAAGATGTCCTTCACATTGGGATTGAGGAGCATGCGCGGCAAGGGATAGGGCTTTCGCGACAGCTGCTCCTCCGCTTGCCCGATATGGTTGAGATATAGATGAGCGTCGCCGAAACTATGCACGAATTCGCCCGGCTCCAGTCCCGTTACCTGGGCCATCATCGTGGTGAGCAGGGCATAGGAGGCGATGTTGAACGGCACGCCGAGGAAGATGTCCGCCGAGCGCTGGTAAAGCTGGCAACTCAGCCGGCCACTGGCGACATAGAACTGGAACAGGCAATGGCAGGGCGGTAACGCCATCTTTGGAATATCCGCCGGATTCCAGGCGGTCACGATCAGGCGCCGGGAATCGGGATTGGTCCGGATGTCATCGACCAGGGTTGCGATCTGGTCGATGGTGCCGTCGCGCTCGCGCGGCCAGGAACGCCATTGATAGCCATAGACCGGGCCGAGCTCGCCATTCTGGTCGGCCCATTCGTCCCAAATGGTGACGCCATGGCTTTGCAGCCAGCGCACATTGGTCTCGCCACGCAGGAACCATAACAGTTCGTAGATGATCGATTTCAAGTGCACTTTCTTGGTCGTGACCAGGGGAAAGCCGTCGGCCAGGTCGAAGCGCATCTGATGGCCGAAGATGGAGCGCGTGCCGGTGCCGGTGCGGTCGCGCTTTTCCACCCCCTTTTTTAGGGCCAATTCCATCAGGTCGAGATATTGGCGCATTTGCCGGATTCCGCTGGCAGGCCTTCAAAAACTAACGGCCGGTGCTTATACTGGAAAGGCCGGGTAACCGGCTATGGCGATAAACGGCTGTGTAATAAGCGGCCCGGACCCGGGGGCAGTACCCGGCGCCTCCACCACAAGCCCACTTTTCCAAGTGGGTTTCTATGGGGGCGAAACAGGATCGACGGACGTGTAAAGACGGTTCTTTCGCCCGGTATGGTTCCGCCGTTATCGGGCTAATCGTACAAGTGCCAACGATAATGAAATGGTGCTCGCTGCCTAATTGATTAGGTAAGCGCGGTACGGGGGACACCGGGCAACAGAAGTCCCCCACTTATTCCGCTGTCTTCAGCTTCCAGTTCCCGCCCTTGCGTTCATGGAACGCGCCCACCGCGGCGGCGACGCAGATGCAGCCGCCAACCGTCACCGCCCAGCTTGTGCCGACCCGTTCGGCGACCCAGCCCAAGATCAGCGAACCCCAGGGCATCATGCCCATGAAGCTCATCGCGTAGAAAGCGACCACCCGGCCGCGCATATCGTCCCGCGCCAGAAGCTGGATGATGGTATTGGTCGATCCCCCCAGCAGCATGAGACTGAACGCAGTCGGCGCGATCAGAGCCAGCGACAGCCAATAGATATGCGATCGGGAGAAGAAGATCAGCGTCACCCCGAAGCAGAGCGCTGCCGCGACGGGGGTCAGAAACAGATGCCGGTCCCGCACCCGCGCCAGGGCATAAGCGCCCGCGAGCGCGCCGCCACCGACCGCGCCATACAAAAAACCCAGTCCGGCGCTGCCCTGGTGCAGCACGTCGCGGGCGAATGCCGGCAGCAGGCTGAGATAAGAAGCCCCGAACGCCGACACCATCGCCACCAGCATCAGCGACGACCTGATCTCGCGCTGATACCAGACATAAAGAAATCCGGCCCGCACCGCCCGCAATGGATTGTCCTGTTTCGGCCTCGGTTTGGCGACAAAGCGCATCTGGACCAGATTGGCGATTACTGCCGCATAGGACACCGCGTCGAGCGCGAAACACAGTCCCGCGCCAACCGCCGCGATCAGCAAGCCGGCGATGCTGGGACCCAGCACACGCGCCAGATTGAACATCATGGAATTGAGGGAAATGGCGTGGCGCAAATCTTCCTTGCCCACCATATCCACCGTCATGCCCTGTCGGATCGGCACGTCGAAGGCGTTGATCAGCCCCTGAAGCAGCGCCAACACCACGATATGTTCCACCCGGATGACGCCCGTCAGGGCCAGCGTTGCCAGCGCCGCCGATTGCAGCATCGCCAGCGCCTGCGTCACCACCAGCATGCGGCGGCGGTCGAAGCGGTCGGAGATCACGCCGCCGAACGGCGCCAGGAAAAACACCGGCACCTGTCCGGCAAAAGACACCACGCCCAGCAGCAACGGCGAACCGGTGAGATGGTAGACCAGCCAGCCCTGGGTGACATTGGTGATCCAGGTGCCCATCAGCGACACCAGCTGGCCGGAGAAGAACAGCCGGTAATTGCGGTGCCGGAACACGGTGAGGAAGGCCAGGGCGCCCGAAGCTTCAGAATCGTCGGCTGCGCCGCCCGGGAGCACTTCCGGCGGCGGAGTTTCGACCGGTGTCGGGACTTCCGGAACCTCGTCCGGAAGGCGCGCATCGACGGTGCGGTTTTCGGGGGCCGTCATCCTCTCTTCCGCATACGCTCCAAAGCTTTCCCGCTCAAGCGTCGCGCAATTATTATGGCGTGATCTTGACCGCGACGTCTCCCTGCCGAGCCAGGATCGCCACTTCGGTATCGGCTCCGCGCCGCGTCAGCCGCAGGTCCGCCGAGGAATCGTTTACAGTCAGGCCATTGATACGCACTTCGTCCAGGAATTTCGGCAATTGCGGATTGCGGAAACGTATCTCCCGGCGGCGCCGGTCGACCGCAATGCCCAGGCAGGCTTCCAACAGCGCGAAAGGCACCACACTGGCCCAGGCCTGGGGCTGGCAGGCCACCGGGTAGAGCGTGGGGGCGGTGCCGCGGCGGCGGGAAAAGCCGCAGAACAATTCGGGGAAACGCATCAGGTCCATATGGCGGGCCGCATCGAACAGGCCCTCGAAGATTGCGCTGGCGGCGCGCTTGAGGCCGTACCGCCCGAAACCGAGCGCGATCAAGGCGTTGTCGTGCGGCCATACCGAGCCATTGTGATAGGACATAGGATTGTAGCGCGGGGCGTCGGACGCGACAGTGCGCACTCCCCAACCCGAAAACATCTCCGGGGTGAGGAAACAGGAAGCGATGCGCTCCGCCCGTTCGGGACTGGCGATGCCGGACATCAGAACCTGGCCGGCGTTCGATGTGCGCACCCGGCAGGGATGCTTATCGCCATCCAGCGCAATGGCATAGACCTCCAGTTCCTCGCACCAGAAACGGGCCTCGAAAGCCGCGCGCAGATCTTCCGCTGCTTTGTTCAGCCGTCGAGCGGCCGCCGCGTCCCCCAGCGCAGCCGCCATATCGGCCGCACCCTTCTTGGCGGCATAGACATAACCCTGAACCTCGCACAGCGCGATTGGCCCGGTCGCCAGGGCTCCATTGGCATGGAACACCGCGTCCTGGGAATCCTTCCAGCCCTGATTGGCCAGCCCGTTCTCGCTTTCCCGAAAATACTCCACGAAGCCATCGCCGTCGCGATCGCCATATTTATCGATCCAATCGAGCGCTGCCTGGATATTGGGCCACAACTCGCGGATGGTGCCCTCGTCACCGCAACGTTCGAAATAGCGCGCCGCCAGCAACACGAAAAGTGGGGTGGAATCGATGCTGCCGTAATAGCGGCCAAACGGCACTTCTCCCAGATTTGCGGTCTCGCATTTGCGGGTCTCATGCATGATCTTGCCGGGTTCGGCGTCGGCACGCGGATCAAACTTTGTCGCCTGGGTCGCAGCAAGAAAGCGCAACACGCCCTTAGCCAGCGACGGATCGAGCCACAGCATCTGCAACGCAGTAATAAGTCCGTCGCGGCCGAACGGAGTGGAAAACCAAGGGGTGCCGGCATAGGGATAGGGACCGTACGGCATCTCGGTGATCAACATATTGAGATCGGCACCTGCCCGGTGGAGCATTTGATTGGCGAGTTCGCTGCTGCTGTTTACCCGTCCACCCAGGTTCGAAGCCCTTTTTGCGCTTCGGCGCGCCGCGCGATAGGGCACGGAAAAGACGGTCTGCTTGCCCCCGCCGCAGCGGATCGTCATCACGATGGCAAGATGCCCCCCTGGCTCCAACTCCAAAGCATAGAGCGCCTGGCTCTTGCTCAGTTGCTGCGGTACGGGATCGAAATGGACCTCGGTACGGCGCTCGACCCGATCCAGGCCCAGATAGCGGAAGATAGTCTTGGACGGCCCGATCACCGCGGTGGCGAGCTGACCACGCTGCTTTCGGTGTATGCCCCGGATCTCGAACAGATCGGCGAAATCGGCAGCGAAATTAATCGAGAGCCAGCATTTCTGCGGATGGTCCTCGAAATTCCGAATGGCGATGCGCTCATAGACGGTCCCGTCCCAGAGGAATCGGGTGCGACGCAGATGCAGAACCTCGCGCGGCAGCACGATGGCGCCGTCTTGGTAGATGTCGGGATTGGAAAGATCGGCGGCGAACACGATGTTGTCATTCTCGACCGCCGAAGACAAAAGCAGCGGGCGCTGCCCATCAATCAGGAGCTGCAGCCCCGAAAGGTGCCTTGTGTCGTTGTAGAACAACCCACCCGGGGTCAAACCCGGCTCGATCACATCGCCCAAGGCATCGAACAGGGCGAACAGATCGCCCTGCTTCAGGGTGCGGGGCCAGCGCTCCTGTATCGATTCAGTCGCCTGAATATAGAAAGTCGAAATCTCGTCAGGCGAATGAGGGAGGGCTTTGGCCTCCATCTTTCCTCGCTAAAATATTCTAGGCCGCGGCGGCCACCCTTACTTGGCCTCCGGTCGCGACCAGGCTCTCATAAATTCTTATATATTCCCGCGCCATGGCGCGCGCGCTGAATCGTTCCTCGAAACGTGAGCGGATGGTGGGGCGGAACAACTTGCCCAACCTGCCGACGGCGGCGACCGCTTCGGTCATGTCGCGCGCCAAAAATCCGGTCAGGCCGTCTTCCAGCACTTCCGGCACCGAGCCCGCCTCAAACGCCACGACCGGCGTGCCGCAGGCCATCGCCTCGATCATCACCAAGCCAAACGGTTCGGGCCAGCGAACCGGAAACAGCAGAGCCGCGGCGTTTCCAAGGAAATCCTGTTTCTGGGTATCGTCGATCTCGCCGATAAATTCGACATGGGGGCTCGCCGCCAAAGTCGGCTTGGCCACATTCTCGTAATAATCCCGGTCGGCCGGATCGACCTTGGCGGCCATTTTAAGCCGCATGCCGGCCCTGCGGGCGATCTCAATCGCCTCCAAAGGTCCCTTTTCGGGACAGATCCGACCCAGAAAAGCAAGATAGCCTCCCTTGCCGGAGCCCTCGCGCAACAGCTTCTCCGGCAGGCCATGATACACCGTACCCATCCAGTTGACCGGCGGTACGGGGCGGCGCTGGTGATTGGAAATCGAAACCAGCGGCATATGGGGAAAGGCGCGGTAGACGGCCGGCAATTCCGGCAGGTCTTGGCGGCCATGCAGGGTGGTGAGAGTCTTGTGCGCCATGTTGCGGAACATAGGGTAATGGAAGAAGTCGATATGAAAATGCAGTAGGTCGAATTCTGCTTGCTGCTGGACGACCCTGTCCAGCATAATGACATTGTAAGGGAGAGAATTGGTGATGCCATCAAGTCTGAGAGCGCGCGGCGCGATCGGCACCAGTTCGGCAGAGGTGCGCGAATCGCCGCTGGCGAACAATGTCACCTGATGACCGAGCGCCACTAATTCTTCGGTCAACCAGGATACCACCCGCTCGGTGCCGCCATAAAGCGTAGGAGGTACGCTTTCGACCAGCGGCGCGATCTGGGCGATTTTCATAAGGATTTCCTCAACATCTCTTGGGCCCCATCATTCCACAACGACCCCGAGGCATTTCCGGTTCCCCTCCGTCGGCAATTGGGTCAAGAATCGCGCTTCCGCGGCCGCCGCGATTGACTTAAACGGTGCGGCGCTTAGTCTTTACGCCTATATGGCAAAAGATTTTATTGGCTATCAGGCTTTGACCGACCAGGCGTTGCGCGGCGTCGTGCGCGACGCGCTTCGGCGCATCGAAAAGAGTGGTCTGATCGGGGCGCACCACTTTTATCTGACTTTCAAAACTCACCACGAAGGGGTCGACATACCCGAATTCCTCAAGGAGCAGTATCCCGACGAGATGACCATCATCATCCAGCACCAATATTGGGCGCTGAAGGTGAAGGAGGATTATTTCGAGGTGACCTTGACCTTCAAGAAACTGCCCGCTCCACTGCACATTCCGTTCAGTGCCCTGACCGCCTTCTTCGACCCCGGTGTGCAGTTCGGACTCCAGTTCCGCAGCGAGGGCGATGCCAAGCAGCCCGCCCCCGTCATGGTGCCGCCACCGCCCGAGCCGCCCATGGTGGCCGAAAGCACGGCCTCCGATCCCCACCCGGCCAAGCCGGGCGCGCCCGGCGAGGTGGTGAGCCTGGATTCCTTCCGCAAGAAATAACTCCAAAAGACGAAAATGATGACCAAAACCCGCACTGAGACCGATACCTTCGGTCCCATCCAAGTCGATGCCAGCCGCTATTGGGGGGCGCAGGCGCAGCGCAGCCTGGGCAATTTCAAGATCGGCTGGGAGAAGCAGCCCCTGCCGATTGTCCGGGCGCTGGGCATCATCAAGCGCGCGGCGGCCGAGACCAACATGACGCTGGGTCATCTGGACAAGAAGCTCGGCCAAGCGATCGTCGCCACCGCCCAGGAGGTGATCGACGGCAAGCTGGACGATCACTTCCCTTTGGCGGTGTGGCAGACCGGCTCCGGCACCCAGTCGAACATGAACGCCAATGAAGTGATCTCCAACCGCGCCATCGAGATGCTGGGCGGAGAAATGGGCTCCAAGAAGCCGGTCCATCCCAACGACCATGTCAATATGAGCCAGTCGTCGAACGACACCTATCCGACCGCGATGTATATCGCCTCGGCGGAGGAAATCGTGCGCCGTCTGCTACCCGCGCTGCGGCACCTGCAGGACGCGCTGATGGTCAAGGTTCAGGCCTGGAAGGATATTATCAAGATCGGCCGCACCCATACCCAGGACGCGACGCCCCTGACCCTGGGCCAGGAATTTTCCGGCTACGCCCAGCAGGTGAAGAACGGCATCGAGCGCATCGAGCAGACCCTGCCCCGGCTGATGGAGCTGGCGCAGGGCGGCACGGCGGTCGGCACCGGGCTCAACGCGCCAGTCGGCTTCGA
>DATATP010000345.1:0-19388 GCA_036268715.1 Rhizomicrobium sp.
CAGTCGATCTCGGACCTGTTGATCCAGATGAAGCAGAAGGCCTTGCAGGCCGCCGATGCCTCGCTCGACACGTCAAGCCGTCAGGCGGTCAATGCCGACTTTACCGCCCTGCGCGATCAAATCACCACCATCGTGAAGAACGCGGTGTTCAACGGCTTCAATCTGGTGGATGGTTCCACGAACCAGATCTCGGCGCTGGCCTCCGCGGACGGTTCGCGCCGTATTACCACTGCGGCTCAGGATATGTCCTTGTCGGGAGGCATCGTGACCCTAAAGGCTACTTCCACGGTCTCGACACAGTCCAAGGCCTCTGCTCTGATCGCCACGATCCAGAGTTCGCTGACCAACGTCAACTCGGCGCTCGCGAAATTGTCGGCTGGCGCGGCGAAATTCTCGATCCAGGCGACGTTCGCCCAGAAACTGTCCGATACCTTGACCACCGGCATCGGCAACCTGGTCGATGCCAACATGGCGCAGGAAAGCGCCCTGTTGCAGTCCTTGCAGGTCAAGCAGCAGCTGGGTGTTCAGGCGTTGTCGATCGCCAATCAGCAGCCGCAAACCATCTTGTCTCTTTTCCAGGGCTGATCGGCGAAAGGCGGACGGCGAAATATCGCCGCCCGCCGCTCCCGTCAGGGGCTGGGATGCCGCAAAAGGCGGCACACTGCTCCAGGGCGAAGGGAATATTCTGGTGGGTTGGAAGGCGAGGCGGGGGCGCCTCGCCTTCCGCTTTTTGGAGCGAAATAAGACAGCCGCTCAGACGGCGCCGATGGAGAAACGGAAGCGGCGCGGGCCGCCCCGGTAACAGCCCGGCTTGTATGTGTCGTCCAGCTCCAGCGCCGAAAGCTGCAATTGGCAGAACAGGCTTCTATCGCCACGGTTTGTGTTGGCTGGCCGATGAATCAGCATGCCCAGGAGCGGTGCGACGGCGCGATCCACTTCGATGCGCAGATTGGTCCGCCCGTCACCGATCTCGACCCAGCCTTCGGTCATACCCAGGCCATGACTGGACGAAACCAGGAACGACACCGGCGCGCCATGATCGATCGAGAGGCCCGCCGGCGCGAAACTTTCCCGCGCCCCGCCATTGGTGGTGGCCAGCACCAGGGCGTCGGCGTTGAACGCCTCCGGCAGCAGGGTGAAATGGCCCAGCCGCAAAACCCCCTTGCCCCAATCCTCCCAGTGAAACGTCAGGTCGAACTCCACCCGGGGCGCAGCGGCGCAAAAGCGCATTCGCTTTTCGATCCGGCCATTGATCGTCTCGATATCCGCATGAACGAGCACATCGCCATTTGCCACCGTTTCGAGCCGGGCCTCGCACCAATCCAGGTCGGTCAGCTTGTGCTCGCCGGGCGCCTCGAACACGCAGTCGCCGGTGTACCAGTCGGCGGCAAGGGCGATGTCGTCGAAAAAGCCATGCGGCAGACCGCCGACAGCGGCGCGCGCGTGCGGCGCGAAATGCAGGCTCTGGAGAGCAAGTCCCCGCCGCCTGTCCAGCCGCGCTTTCAAGCTGGGAGTCTCAACGGCGACAAAGCGGTCCTGCAGGGCGGGCGTTTGCGGCGCGGGGTTCGCAGGAGCCAGCGGCCCGCTCCAGCGGGACTCCGCCGCCTTCAGCCGCGCGCAATAGCGGGTCCAGCGCGCCTCGGTCAGGTGGGTGCGGAAATCGCTCGCCCAGAGATAGCAAAGTTCCTTCCAGTCGGCGCCCGCGTCGTCGGCACACATGCCCTGGTAAATCCGTTGGCAGGCCGCGTTGATGGCGAGATTGTCGCGCCCGGTGACCGCCCACCGCGCGAGATTGTATTTGCGTTGCTTCTTCACCGGCACCGGACAAACGGGGCTTTCCAGGATCAGGCGGTTGCCCGCGCCTGGCAAGTTCATCAGCCCAAGGCTCGCGGAAGGGGCAACCCATGTCGCGCCATCCTCGACCACGGTCTTGAAAGCGGCTTCGATGCGGTCCCATTCGCCGGCATCGGACAATTTCTCCTCGGTGTGGAAACGTCCGGGCCGGAAATCGAAAATCTCCGCATCGCTGGCATAAAGACACAGGCTGCGGCCGCGCGGCGCGCGCCGGCTGCGCACGAAGGCGCGCCAGGCGGAAAGCTCGATGTCGCCATGCGCGAAGCGCTGCAATTGCTGGAACAGGGTCGTGTTGCTCCAGACAAGAGCGATGTCATCCCCTTCCGGTCCCGTGGCGTATTGCGGCAGATATTGGAATTCGCTGTCCCATTCGAGATGCTGGGCGGCAGGATTGTCCCAGTCCATCACCAGCGCCTCGAATCCCGCCGCGCGATAAAGCGCGACCAGGCCGCCCGCATAGGCCTGCTCGTTGACCAGCGCCAGACGCGGCCGCGCGCCCAAAAGGCGCTGGTAACTCATAAGGCCGAGCCGCAGATTTTCCGCCGTCACCCGGGCCGGCACCAGAGGTCCGATCATCTGGCTATAACCCGAACCGATCAGCTCGATGCGTCCCGCCGCGATCAATTCGCGCGCTGAGGCGATCCAGACCGGATCGCGCAGGGCGATTTCCTCCAAGCTGTAGCCGCTGATCTCCAGGCCGATGGGACCGATGCGCTCGGCCATTCTCAATAGCGGCCAGTAGCAGCGGTCGATCACTTCGCCGCGCCGTTCTTCCTCGATGGAGGAAAAGGCGAGGTTGAGATGAAAAAGGGCGAATACCTGCAAGGCCGGATGGACGATGGCCAAACACTTCGCCGCGCCATGATGCAGTGGCGCGTTCATCCGGTTTTGATGCGGATCGCCGCCAGCGCATCATTGGCGGCTGCCAGCGCGAGGTCGCGGGAGGCCCCGCTTGCCAGCACCATCGCTGCGCTCGGCCGCTTGTCGCCGGCGGCCGGAATGATGTCGCCGGGCTTGGCCGTCACCACCACCTCCGCGATGCCGGGAATCGCGCGTGCCTGCTCCGCGCCACTGATCTCCACCACCTTGCCGGGGGCCGGGAAGGCATAGCGCTGCACCACGGGGGTTGAATGCTTGGGGGTCAGTTCCGCCTCGTCCACACTCTCGCCCAATGCGATCCGGATCGCCGCGCCGATGAAATCGACCCCGGTGTTGAGGGGAATTTCGCGGGTACAGAAAAAGCCGCCCGATAGCCGCGCCGCCAGTTCGATCATATAAGGTTCGCCGTCATGGACCACGATGTCGCCCTTCACCGTGCCGTCGGTGATGCCCATCGCCTGCGCGGCGCGCGCCACCAGGTCCCGCACCTTGCGCTGCGTCTCCTCCGGCAGATGGCTGGGCAGGTCCCCGCCATTCTCGATGAAAAACGGCGCATAGCGGTCGAGATATTCGTAATTGCGGTCGGAAAAGCCGGGCGTGAAACAGCGCCCGCCTATCAGGAGGCTTTCGGTTGAAACCTGGGGACCGGGCAGATATTGCTCGACCATCACGCGCTCGCTGGGGGAGTGGGAGCGCGCCAGCAGGAACGCCTTGGTAAGGTCCTCTACCTGTGCGATGCGCTGCACCCCGCGCGAGCCGCGGGAATCCACCGGCTTGATCACCAGATCCCGGCCGCGCTCGATGGCGACGCGCTGCAATTGCTGGGGCGTATCCACGGCTGCGAACCAGGGCACGTTGATCCCGGCACTGCGCAAGCATGTCTTCATCGCGAACTTGTCGCAGGCCAGCTCGGCTGCCGGAATCGGCAGGCCGCGCAGGCCAAGGCGCTGCGCCACGGTTGCGGCCGTGAGCGGCGCATCGGCGGCGACACAGATCACCCCGTCGATCTTGCGGATCTTGCGGTGATAGCGCTCGGCCGCCGCGGCGGTCTCGCTGGCGCCATAGACGTCGGCGATCAGGCAGGAATCGGCAAAGGCAAAACCCGGCGCGTGGGGATCGCGATCCGAAACCACCACGCTATGGCCCATGTCCCGGGCGTGTCTGGCCGCATCCGCCGCTTCGACGCCGCCGGAAATGATGAGAAGCGTGGCCATCAGAAATACAGGCCCCCATTAACGTTCAAGGTCTGGGCCGTGATGTAGGACGCGGCATCGGAAGACAGGAACACCACTGCGTCCGCGACCTCCCGGGACGTACCCATGCGTTTCAGGATGATGTTCTCCGCCGCTTTTTGCACGCTGGCCGCCGCCAGGCCGCCCGCCGCCATGTCGGACGCGATCAGGCCCGCGGCCACGGTGTTGGAGCGCACCCCAAAAGGCGCGCCGAAGCGGGCGATCACCTGGGCGAGAGAGATGAGGCCTGCCTTGGATGCGGCATAATGGGCCGTGCGCGGTCCGCCATATTGGCCGCTGACCGAGCTTATGTGGGTGATGGCACCGCCGCCCGCCGCCTTCATCAAAGGCAAAAAGACCTGGGCCACGGTGAAGGGACCTTTGAGATTGGCATCCAGCACCCGGTCCCAATCCGCTTCCGTCACTTGGTCGAAATCAGTCGGCTTGTTGATGCCAGCATTGTTGACCAGGATGGAAATCGCACCGAAATTCTTCGCCGCTTGCGCTGCCTGCTCGACGCTGGCCCGGTCGGTCACGTCCATCCGCACCGCCAGGCTGCGCTGTCCCAGGGCGGCGATCTTGCCGGCCACCGCTTCGGCTTCGGCGGATTTTTCACGAAAGGTGAGCAGCACATCGGCGCCCGCCTCGGCCAGCCCCAGCGCAATGGCCGCGCCGATGCCGCGGCTGCCGCCGGTGACGACCGCCGCGCGGCGCTCCAGGGAAAACCGCCCGGGGAAAGACACGGTCATTTTCTCTTGCGCTTGAGGACCTGCCGCGCTGCCTCGGCGATATGGGAGGCGGAGATGCCGAAGTACTCAGCCAGCTCGTCGGGCTCTCCGGAAGCGCCGAACACGTCCTTGACGCCGACAAATTCCATCGGACACGGGGTGGTCGCGGCGAGCGCCTCGGCCACCGCCCCGCCCAGCCCACCATAGATGTTATGGTCCTCGGCGGTAACGATGGCGCCGGTCTCGCGCGAGCATTTGCGGATCAGGGCGGTGTCGATCGGCTTGATGGTCGGCATGTTGACCACCCGGGCATGGATGCCTTCGGCCTTCAGTTGCTCGAACGCGATGAGGGCGCGGGACACTTCCACGCCACAGGCGATGATGGTGAGATCGCGGCCGTCGCGCAGCACCTGGCCCTTGCCGATCTCAAACTGATGGGTGTCGTCGAAAATGCGATTGGCGGGGCTGCGGCCGGTGCGCATATAGATCGGGCCGTGGAATTCCAGCATGGCGCGGGTGGCAAGCGCCATCTCGGTCGCATCGGCGGGCGAGATCACGGTCATGCCGGGAATTGCGCGGAAGGCCGCGATATCCTCCAGCGCCTGGGCCGAGCCGCCGTCGGGACCGACATCCAGCCCGGGATGGCTGGCGACGATCTTGGCATTGCGGCCGGCATAACAGATCGATAGCCGCGCCTGTTCGATGGCGCGCAGGCAGAACACGGCGAAGCTTGTCACCACCGGCAGCAGCCCGACGGCGGCCATGCCGCCTGCCGCCGCCATCATGTTCTGCTCGGCGATGCCGAATTGGACCAGCCGCTCGGGGTGGCTTTTGCGGATGTGATGGACGCCGGTGCCGCCGGCGATATCGGCATCCAGCACCACCAAGCGGGGGAATTCGTCGGCCAGGGACGAAAGGGCCTTGCCGAACGCCTCGCGCAGGGAATCGCCGGCAGTGGCGATGAGGGCAGGATTAGACATCGAGAAATTCCTTTATTTCGGCGTCATTGGCCCCGAGGGCCGTGAGCGCTTCCTCCGCCTGTTTGCGCATCAGCTTCACGCTGCCATGCCAGGCGGGGATGTTTTCCATGAATGGCACGCCCTTGCCCTTGGTGGTGTGGGCGATGATCACCGAGGGCCGGCCGGTGGTGGCGGTGGCGCGACGGAACGCCTTCAATATTTCCGGAATGGAATGGCCATCGATCTCCACCACCCCCCATTCGAAGGCACGCCATTTCGCCGCCAGCGGCTCCAGCCGGACGATCTTGTCGTTAGGGGCGTCGCTCTGCAGCTTGTTGTAATCGATCAGTACGCAAAGATTTTCCAGGCCGTGATGGGCGGCGGCCATTGCCGCTTCCCAGACTTCGCCTTCCTGCAATTCGCCGTCGCCCAGAAGGGCATAGACCCGTGCCGACTTCTTCAGCATCTTCAGGCCCAGCGCCATGCCCAGCGCCACCGAAAATCCCTGGCCCAGCGAGCCGGTGCTGGTCTCCACCCAGGGCAGGTCACGCACATGGGGATGGCCCTGGAACGGACTGTTCAGCTTGCGCAAAGTGAGCGCGTCTTTGGGTTTGCAGAAGCCATAATAGGCGCCCGCGGCATAAAGCGCCGGCGCGGCATGTCCCTTGGACAGTACGAAGCGGTCGCGGGTGGGATCGTTCACCCCTCGCGGCCAGACATTCAACTCCGCCCCATAAAGACAGGCGAGCAGGTCGGCCGAAGACAGCGCCCCGCCGGGATGGCCCGAGCCGGCATGATAGATCGACGCCACCGCGTGCATGCGTACAAAGCGCGCCGCGTCCGCAAGCTGCGCCTCGAGGCTGCTGCTGAGAGTAGCTATTTCGCCGTCGACCGAATGGATATGCAGGTTCATCAAAAATCCCCAAAATTATGCGGCCGGCGCCAATCGTGCGCGGGCGAGAAGGTCGGAATAGAAAATAATCTCGGCAGCCGGCGCCAAGGCGCGCGCTTCGCGCGCGATTTCGCCTGCAAAGCCCCGGGACATCACCAGGATCGTCTCGACTGGCGTGGCGGCAAGCGCTTGCGGCGAGGAGAGCGGCACGCCGTGCCGGGACGGCATGTATTGTTTGAGGGGGCCATCGATCAGCAGGGTCAATTGCCGCGGGTCGAAGCCGCCTTCGGTGACCAGGAGATCGAACAGCCGGCCGGCGCCCCAGATGGCGAAGCGGCGAGGTTTTAAACTGGCGAGCGTGTGGGCCGCTACCGCCAGCGCCGCCAGATTGCGGGCGCGGGTCTGCCGATAGCGCGCAAGCAGCCGTTCGGCCTCCTCTACTTCTGCGAGATCGGCGGCGATGGCGGTCCTGCCGCGGCCGCTGCGGCGCGCCACGAACAGCAGGTTGATCGCATCCGCGGGCTCGATCTGCTCGACGATGGAAAATCCCGCGGCGGTGATCATGCGGGAAAGGCTGTGGGCGGAGAAGTGGAACAAATGCTTGTCGATGAACCATTCCTCGACGATGTCGGCGCCGCCGGTCAAGGCGATGTTGGGTGCGTCGATCACCAGAAGACCGCCATGCTTGAGGATGCGGGCATGATCGCGTAGCACCGTGAAAGGCGCGGCGAGATGCTCGATGGTGTGACAGGAATGCACGATGTCGAAGCTGGCGTCGGCGAACGCCATGTCTTCGATGCGCGCTTCGATCCAGCGGGTGCGCGGCAAACCGCGCGTCGCGCCAGAGAAACGCTCGTCCGGCTCGAGCGCTGTCAGGGCCGCATGCGGCGCGGCCTCCAGCACGGCATGCGCGAAGCTGCCGCGGTTGGCGCCCACGTCCAGGATTGCCAGATTGGCATCGAGGTCGGCATGACGGCGCAGCGCGTCCATCGCCGGGGCGGTGCGAAAGCCCTTGCCGTAGCGCACATTGCCCCAGTCGGCGCCACCGGAAATGGCGGCCGGCTGGCGCTCGAACTGATGCGCGACGCGCGGCGTACTCTGCACCAGGCCGCAATGTTGACAGACATGTACGGTGAGGTCGCGGCGGGTGCGATCCGGCCGATAACGCGGCTGCAGATGGCCGTGGCAGAATTCGCAGCAGGACGCATTGGATGGATTGCTGGCAGACAAGGCGGGACCGGACAAGAAACCGGTAACTATAAAGCGCCCAAAACCGTTAATATTTCACTTTGTATTCCGGCTGTCCGGCATAACCGAGCTGCAACATCATCCCGCCCGCGATGCGGTCGAATTGCGCGCGCTGGGCCGCGTCCAGCAGACGGTCCTGCGGCCGGTTGACATTGTGTGGCCTGGCGAAGGCGGCGAAGTCATCGTCGCGGTAGGGAATACGTAAGAATTCGTAAAGCGCGCGCACCCGGGGCGGGCTCTCGCGCAAATCCTCCAGCGGTACGAACAGGCTGCGTTCCGGCGGCAGGGCCGAAAGGTCGGAAAGGATGACGCGATTGATCTCGGCCCAGTGCCAGGCGATGCGCTCGAATTGGCCATAGGAACGGAAGGCGGCGGCATCGGCTGCGTCGAGGCGCGGCACCGGCCACCAATAGGGTTTTTCCGGCGGCGGCGCGGGACAGTGGGCCGGATCGTCATAATGCGCCTGCATCGCGGCATTGGCGATGTCGCCATAACACTCCGCACCCAGCTTGTGAAAATAGGAACTCGCCACTTTGCGCCCGTCGCGCGCCAGATGGACGAATCGCGCCTGCGGAAACAGCGCCGCCAGTTCGGGAATCAGCCAGGACAGTTTGTTGGAGGAATCGCCCCACAGTCTCGCCGGGCTGGCGGCGACTGCCGCGCCGAAGGTCTGGCGCAGCATGGCCTGCGCTTCACCCGATTCGATCAGCCCGAGATAACGCTGCACCCCCAGCTTCTGGGTCATGGCGATCGCATATTCGTGATGCATCTCGACGTCCGGCTTGGCCGACAAAGCCTTGTGGAGCATGGCGGTGCCCGAGCGGCCGGACGAAACGATGAAAAAGGCTTGCACCATCAGGGCTTGACCGCCAGCACCACCGCCTCGCGGCCGATGCCCAGCTCGGCAAGAGCGCGATAAAAGTCGCGCCGGGTTTGCGTCAGCCCCGCCGCTTCCAGCGCGAAATCGAATTTCTTGCGCTTGCTATGGCAGGAACGGCCCAGTGCCGGATCGCCGACATAGTGCTCGCCCATCATCAGAAAGGCTTCCATCGGAAAGCTGGTCGTCCGCTCCCGCACCTCGAACCCCAGCCGGGCCAGCAGCGCCGACAGGGATTTGAAATCGAAATAATTGAGATGATGCGGCGGAGCCACCCACCAGTCTTCCAGATCGGCGGCAGCCTGGGCCGCGACCTGGAAGGGCGAGAAATCGTTGGGCACGCCGACGCATAGCACGCCGCCGGCATCCAGCAAGTCGCGCGCCAGCATCAGAATCCGGATCGGATCGGGCACATGCTCCAGCACATTGGTGAGATTGACCGCGTCGAACCGCCCCAGCGCCGAGGCAGTGGCGGGTCCGAAAAATCCTTCTGTCACATCTGCTCCCAAGCCGCGTGCGTGCGCTACCGCCTGTCGCGACGGTTCGATGCCGCTCCCCTGCCATCCGCGGGCGATCGCAGTCTTGAGGAAGAATCCCGGGCCGCAGCCGATATCGAGCAAGCGGCGCCGTCCGAGGCCCAGCAACCGCTCGAAAGCCTGAAGCCGGTCGGCTTGGGCCAGCGCGAACCAGTCCTGATCCTCGCTGGCATGGGCGATGAAATCGGGCTTCTCCGCCCGGTAATAATTCTCCGCATATTCCTGCGCCAAAGCCGCGGGATCGGGCAGCGGCAAGGCATGTTTGAAGCCGCAAATCTCGCAATCGATGATGTCATGGCCTTTGCGGCGGGCAACGCACGGCCCGGGATGGGAACCTTCGGCGAAACTGTCGGCTGGCGGCGCGTGGTTCATATTGATGCATCCCGTTAACCGCTTCTTAGCCATCGTCGCTTTAGAAAGGGTTAAATACGAAAGGAGCGGTCCAATGATTCCGCGCCAGTTCGAATCCACCGGCTGCCTCTTCATTGCCGAGGCCTCGAGCAATCATGGCCGGGACCTTGCCCGCGCCCATGCTTTTGTCGATGCCGCCGCCGATGCCGGCTGCGACGCGGTAAAGTTTCAATTGTTCAAGATCGACCGGATGTTCGCGCCGGAAATTCTCAAACGCAGCGCCAAGCATCGCGCTCGCCGAGACTGGGAATTGCCGTCCGCCCATCTGACGCCGCTCGCCAGACATTGCACGGCGCGGGGAATTAAATTTGCCTGCACCCCTTTCTATCTCGAAGCGGTGCGGGAGCTGGAGCCATTCGTCGATTTCTACAAGATCGCATCCTATGAGCTGCTGGTTACCGATCTGTTGCGCGCCTGCGCCGCCACGGGAAAGCCGGTCGTGCTGTCCACCGGCATGGCGACCATGGAAGAGATCGTCGCCGCCGCCCGCACTCTCACGGCCGCGGGCGCGCGCGATGTCACGCTTTTGCATTGCGTCTCCGCCTATCCCACCCCGGCCGCCGAAGCCAATCTCTCCGCCATTGCCGCGATCCGCGAGGCGACGGGGCTTGCCGTCGGCTGGTCCGACCATACCCGCCGCCCGGCGGTGATCGAGCGGGCGGTGCATCGCTGGGGCGCCTCGGCGGTCGAATTCCATCTCGACCTGGACGGCGAAGGTGCGGAATACGAAGCCGGCCATTGCTGGCTGCCGCACGAGATCACGCCGGTGATCGCCCGGGTGCGTGAAAGCGTCATCGCCGATGGCAACGGCTTCAAGGGACCGCAACCTTCGGAAATCGACGACCGGGACTGGCGCGCCGATCCCGAAGACGGAATGCGCCCTCTCAAGCATATAAGGGAAGAATGGCGGGGCGCTGCATGAACGCGCTCGATCCATTGCTGGCCAGCGGCGCCGATTACCGCCCGGCCGGCGAAAACGAGCATATCCGGGTCGTCGCCGTGATTCAGGCCCGGATGGGTTCGACCCGTCTGCCCGGCAAGGTCCTCAAGCCCGTCGCGGGAAAGCCGCTTCTTTGGCATATCGTGCATCGCCTCAAGGCCTCGCATCTGATCGAGGATATCGCCATCGCCACCAGCACCAATCCGCTGGACGAGGCGATCGTGGAGTTCGGCTCCGCCGAGGGCATTACCGTCGTGCGCGGGCCCGAAGACAATGTGCTGGCGCGCTTCGCGATGGCGGCCGAGGCGCTGGATGCCGACATCGTCGTGCGGGTCTCCTCGGACGCGCCCTTCATCGATGCCGGTTTTGTCGATCACCTGATCGCCACCCTGATCGAGCAGCAGGGCGATTATGTGCTGATGGAGGATGGCAGCGAATGCGCCCATGAAGGCGTCGATCCCTTCAGCCGCCGCGCCTTGGACAAGCTGATGATGGACGCGGCCAACGATCCCGCGGCGCGCGAGCATGTCACCGGCTATTTCAAGCTGCATCCCGAATTCGTGAAGATTGTGCGCGCCGCGCCCTGGCCGGCACTGGCAAAAAAGGGCGGCCGGCTCACCATCGACACGCCGGACGATCTGGCTTTCGTCGAAGCGGTGCATGCCCGCATGGATGCCAAGGCGGGCGAGGCTTCGCTCGCGGACCTGTTGCTGCTGCTCGAACGCGAGCCGGGCCTTAACGCGATCAATGCCCATGTGCGGCAGAAGCCGATCCAGGTTTCCAGGGAGTCCTGCGGCGGCGGGCTTGCCCTGATCCGCTGCGATGGCGGCGGTCCGTTCGGCTATGGCCATGTCAAGCGCATGGTGGCCTTGGCCCGCGCCCTGCGCGACCGCGAAGGCCTTGGCGTGGTGTTCGCTTTCAACGGCACCGACGATGCCAGGGCGATCATCCGCCGGGCGGGCTTTGCGGCCGTGAGCGCGGACCATCTGAGTTCGGTGGTGACGGGGCAGGCGGCGGAGATTCTGATCCTGGATGGCCGCGAAGGCCCCTCTCGCGTCGCGCTGGAAAAATTGAAGCGCCGGGTCGCGGTGACCGCGGTGATCGACGACGCGGGCGAGCGCCGCCTGGCCGCCGATTTCGCCTATTACCCGCCGGTACCCGGCGCGCAGGCCCTGACCTGGAGCGGCTCGCACTGCGTACGCCGCATCGGGTGGGAATGGTCGCTCCTGGGCCTCAATCCCAACAGCCGGGCAAATCGGGTTCCCGGCGCGCGCCCGACCCTGCTGGTGACGATGGGCGGCAGCGATCCGCTTGACCTCACCGAACGGGCGGCTGGTGCGCTGTCTGGCCTGTGCTCGACGTTTCGTATCCGCTTCGTGATCGGCGGCGGCATGGCCGACGGCGCGGCGGTCGCGGCCAGCATCACGGCGCGGCGGCGCAATTACGAGACGGTGGAAGGCGCGGACGACCTTGCCACCGAATATGCCAATGCCGATCTTGCTCTTTGCGCGTTCGGGGTCAGCGCCTATGAGTTGGCCGCCTATGGCGTGCCGGCGGTCTATCTCGGCCTCACCGCCGATCATGCCCACTCCGCTTCGGCCTTCGCAGAGGCCGGCATGGGCGTCTCGCTGGGCGTTGCCGCCGAGGTCATGGATAGCGAGATTCTGAGGGCGGTGCAGAGCCTGATGTATAACGCCTCGGCCCGGCGGCGCATGCACCAGATGGGGCTGTCGCTGATCGACGGCCAGGGCGCGGCGCGCATCGCAGCCGATCTGTCCGCGGCACTGGCCGCCACATGCGCTCCCGTCAAGGCGGCGCTATAAGCATTTTCGCTTTGGAAAAAGCGCTGCTCCAATCGCCGCGCCTGTCTGGCATCACGCAGACGCAGGCGGGGGCGAAGGGTTCATGGACCTGGCCGAGCGCAGTCCAGCTCATGTCGTAGAGAATCTTCAGCGTCTTCACTCCCGCCCCGGCCGCCAGCCAGGAGACCGCGGTCGGGGCGCTGATCACCACGTCCAGAGCCGATATCAGCGCACAGGTGCGGTCGAGTTCATTTTTCTGATCGATCCCCTCGGGCACCAGGATTTGGCGGCCGCTCATTTGCTCCAGCGCCGCGATCTCGTCCGGCAGCGCGTCATATTGAACGCAAACCGGCGTGCCCGAGAGGTCTTTGAGGAATGCACCCCACACTTCCAGAGGCGCATACTGGATCGCGCGATGGCCGCCCATCTTGCCGCTGCGCCAGTTGAGGCCGATGGCACGGCAGCCGAAGATGCTTTTCCAACGCGCGCGCTCCTGTGCGTCGGGCGCAAGAAAAGCGTGCGGCTTGGGGAAATCCGCCGTCGCGGAGCGGAGATAGCGCGGCAGGCTGCCCATCGGGATGGCGGCATTGGCGCCGCCCGCCGATTTCAGCCACGCATAATCGGCAAAGGGCGCGCCCTCGGCGGTCGTGATGACCGCCGGACGGACCACTACGTCCGGAAAGGAGCGGGCGAACAGCGGCGCCAGCCGCTTCTCGCACTCCAGCACCACACTGCCGCCTTCGCGCGCCGCCCGCGCGGCGAGATCGGGGATCAGGCTCGCGAACAGGATCTGGTCGCCGATCCCCTGCTCGGCCCGCACCAGAAGCCGGGTGCGGGCGAGCGTCGCTCCCGTCCAGGCCGGCAGACGAAGCGCGCTGGCGGGAAACTTGCCGGGCACCTCCAGACGCGCCGCATAATCGCGCCAGCCCTGTTTCAGATCGCCGTTCGCCAAATGCAGGATGGCGCGGTTCAGCCGCAACTGGGCGTTTTTCGGTGCCGCCTTGATGGCGCGGTCATACAGCGTTCGTGCTTCCCCGGGCCAGTCGGGAGAGAGAAGGTCGGCGAGATTTCCCAGCGCGGGGGCATAATCGGGGCTTGCCGCCAGCGCGGCGCGGGTAAAGGCAATGGCGGCTGTCCTGTCGCCTTTCTCGCGCAATGCCGAGCCGAAGGTGAGATTGAGCTCAGGGCTTTCGGGCATGCGCGCCAGCGCCGGTTCCAACAGCGCGATCGCCGCATCGAACTGGCCGCCCGCACGCAGCAAATTGGCGAGATTGACCATCGCTTCCAGCCGCTCGGGCTCGAGCGCCAGCACCTGGCGATAGAATTGTTCGGCCGGGGCGGCAAGGCCGAGCGCCCGTGCGGTATTGCCCAGTGCGAACAACACTCTTGGGTCATCGGGCCGTCCCGCCAAAGCCTGCTCGAACTGACCGATCGCCTCCAGATGCCGGCCCTTCGCCGACAAGGTCAGGCCGCACTGATAGGCGGCATCGGATGGGGACGCTGGGCGCATCGCGCCAGCCTCGCGCGCCTCGCATTAAGGCGGCGTTAAGCGCGTTTTTTCAGGCCCCTCACAAGACTTCCATTATCGCCTCCTTAACTGCCGGAATGCGAAATTGCGTGCCATCACAGGGCGCGCCATGCCGGGCATTGGAAGTATTTCGGGATTAGACCCTTCCGTGCTGCTGGGTTACTACCAGACCCAGCTGGCTTCGAGCCCTACGGCCATCGCCGCCGCCAATGCGCTGAACACGGCCACCGCCGCCGGCAATAGCGCCACCGCCAACGACGATCCACCGTGGGAGACGCTGACCACCGGGCTCAACAATGCGCAAACGGCGAAGATTCTTTCCACCACCAATTTCCTCAACACTTCGAATGTGCCGCTGACGCCGGGCGCGACCACGGACACAAAGACCGAGCAGGACAATCAAAAACTTTTCTCGCTCTACAGCGCCGTCAATTCCCTTTCCTATCTCGCGCAGCTCGGGCAAAGCTCCACCGCGACCAGCGGCCAGCTGGCCGGTCTCAATACCCGCTTCCAGACCGGCCTGTCCCAGGTCGAGAACTACATCTCCTCCGGCAGCTTCAATAATTTCACCTTGCAGGCGGCGACGCCCTCCAACACGGCCACTTCCACCGCTGCGATTCCCTTCAGCAACTACACCTATTCGACCCGTCAGCTCGCCAGCGCCGGCACCATCGACAATCCTTTGCCCGGTGTCTCGGCGTCGGACAGCTTCACCATCGCCGTCAAGAAGGGCGGCACCACCACCAATGTAAATATCGATTTCAGCCAGGTGCAGGGGCCGCTCACCCTCACCAATATCGTCAGCACCATCAATTCCCAGCTTTCGGCGGATGGTTTTTCAACCCGCTTCCAGAAAACCGAGCAAGGCGAAACCGCGACCAGCGACGCCAACGCGACCTATGGCCTTCAGATCACGCCAGGCGGCGACGAGACGGTTTCGCTGTCGGCCGCGTCAACTCCTTCGCTGTATCTGGTCGGCAATTCGGGTCTTGCCACGGAAACCAACACCACCATCAATTCGGTGACCTCCGACATCACCACCACCCCGCCGGACCAGACCGGCCGCCTCACCAAGATTTCCGGGCTGAGCGGCAATCCCGCCGGCACCTTCAGCGTCAACCAGGCCGCCACCAGCGGCACCACCACGGCCCAGGCGACGGTGGTGGACGGCAGTGGCAATGTCTATGTGATCGGCGCGGCTACGGGCAATTTCGACAACCAGATCAACCAGGGCAGTCAGGACGTCTATCTCACAAAATACGATTCCGCAGGCAATGTCGTATGGTCCAACTTGCTGGGCAGCGCCGGCAGCGCAAACGGCTATGGCCTGGCGCTCGATCCGGCAGGCGGGGTGGTCGTCACCGGCGCTTCGACCGCGGACCTGACCACGACTTCGGTGGCGGACGGCAACAATGATTCCTTCGTCGCTCGCTATGACGCCGATGGCGATCAGACCTGGATCAAGCAAATTCAGACCCTCGCCACCAACCAGGCCAATGCGGTGAGCGTCGATGCCAGCGGCAATATCTATATCGGCGGCCAAGTCTCGGGGGGCGTGGTCGGCAAGGGCCAGACCTCGCTGGGCAAAGGCGATGCTTATCTCGCCAAATTCGATTCCAAGGGCAATCTGATCGCCGAGAACCAGTTCGGTACTTCCGGCGCCGATTCCGTTGGTGCCACGGCGACCGGCAGCGATGGCAGCCTCTATGTCGCCAGCGTGCAGAATGGCGAGGCGATCGTCAGCAAATATGCCGGTGGCGACATCTCCTCGGCGCCGACCTGGAGCGAGGACGTTGGCGCCCTGCAAGCGGGCGGTGCGATCGGCGGCCTTAGTGTATCGAACGGCCAGGTCTATCTTTCCGGCACCAGCAGCAACGGCAATCTGACGGCCGGCGGCCAGGCGTCCATCGCGGCAGCGGCAAGCGGCGGCACCGATGCCTTCGTTTTCGCTCTGACGGACAATGGCAGCAGCGCAAGCGCCGGCCATGTCACCTATGTCGGCACGGCGGGGGCGGAACAAGGCGGCGATGTGACGGTAGGCTCCGACGGCACCGTCTATCTCACCGGCAGCACCACCGGCACCTTCGCGGGCCAGCAACGCAACGTGCCCAATGTGACGAACGCTTTCGCCACCGCGATCAATGCGGATGGCAGCGTGGCCTGGACCCGGCAATATGGCGGCGCCGACGGACAGTCGACCGGCGCGGGCATCGCGGTGGACCCGCAGGGCTCCAGCGTGCTGGATGCGCTAGGCCTGCCGCGCGGCACCGTCGATCTCAACCAGTCGGTCGATCTGACCCAGCAGACCACCCTCCGGGCAGGTGATTCCTTCAAGATCAAGATCGACGGCCCGGTGCCGCGCACGACCACCATCACCATCGACCAGGGCGAGACCCTGTCTTCGCTCACCACCAAGATCAATGCCGAGCTCGGTGCGGTCGGCAAGGCGACGACCAACTATGTCTCCAATTCCGAAGGGCTGAAGCTCGCGGTCAATCCGGGCAATACCATCGAACTGATCTCCGGCCCCGCCGACTTCGACGCGCTGGGCCGGCTTGGCCTGTCGCCGGGCGTACTGACCGCGCCGGCGGCGAATGCAAGCAGCACCGGCAGCGCGAGTTCGGGCAGCTCGAGCACCAATACGACGGCGCAGACTTTCGGCCTGGGGTTGACCGGCCCGCTGGATATCTCGACCAAAACCGGCGCCGATCTGGCGCGCTCGCAATTGCTGAGCGTTCTGTCCAATATCCAGAGCGCCTATCAGAAGACCAACACGCCGCCCGCGCCGCCGACGGTTGGCAATACCAGTGGCACCGCCTCGCCCGGCCTCACTTCGCAGCTTGCCGGCTACAATCTCGCCCTGACCCTGCTCGGCACCAGCAGCAGCGATGCGGTGAACAATATCGCGAGTATCGTTGCCGGAATGTAGAGCGCCAAGATAGTGGCGCTCGATATCGGGCCGCCGGGCGTCACACCACGCGATTGAACAGCATCGCGCCGCTGGGACGCGGCTTGGCGTCGGGGCGCGGACCATAGGTGCGCATCGGGGCGTTGACCCGCTCCACCTCCTGGGCAATGGCGCGGATCATGCCTTCGCTGGCGTTTTTCACCCGGATCAGCATGCGGGCATGCAGTTGTAGCACCTCGCGAAATTTTCCGGTGATGGCAAGAAAGCGCGTCCGCAATTCGGCGCGGGCGTTCTGGGCGATGCGGATGTCGAAGCCTTTGGCCTCACGGCCATAGACCGCGGTCAGGCGCTGGAATTCCGGATCGCCGACGGAAAGCGCCTGGGGCTTGCCGGCCTTCAGCGCCGCGATGTCGCTCTCCAGCGCGACGATCAGCCTTTCCGCCAAAGAGATCAGGCGTTCGATGCGCGGTTCGTCTTTCATTGTTTTGCCTGTGGTGCGATCTGCTGATGCTTGAGAAGTTCGGCCTTGACCGAAGCGGCAAGGCCGAAGCCGCCCTGTTTCTCGACACTCTGGGCATATTGATCGACCAGCATGGAGCGGAACATCGCTTCGCCCTGGCCGCCGCCCGTCACCCCGTCGGTTGGGATGCCTTCGAACATCGAACCGAGGAACTGGCCGATGAACACGGCCTCGAAGTTCTTGGAGGCTTTGTCGGCCTTGGCCTCGTCCGGGGTCGGCAGCGGCTTCTGGATCGCCGCCGGCTGGCTTGCGAGCATTGCGGCCTGGCCGATGGTGGAGGTCGCGTCCATCAGCCGATCACCTCGATGTCGGCCTGCAGCGCGCCCGCCGCCTTGATCGCCTGCAGGATCGAGATGATATCCCGCGGACCCACGCCCAGTGCGTTGAGGCCGTCGACCAGATGCTGCAGCGACACACCCTCCTGCAGGACGGCGATCTTGTTGCCCTTGCCTTCATCGACATCGATGCTGGTGCGCGGCACGACCTGGGTGGTGCCGGTGTTGGAGAAGGGCGTGGGCTGGCTCACCTGCGGCGTCTCGCTCACCTTGATGGTCAGGTTGCCTTGTGCGATGGCGACGGTTGAGATGCGCACATCCGAACCCATCACGATCACCCCGGAGGTCTGGTCGATCACCACCTTGGCGGGCTGGTCGGGATCGACCTTCACTTGCTCGATGTCGGTCAACAGGCCCATCACCCCGCCCGCATAATTCGGCGGCACGGCCAGTTCGACATTGGAAGGATCCGACGCTACCGCCACGTTGCTGCCGAGATAGGCGTTGATCGCCTTGGCGATGCGCGTCGCGGTGGTCAGATCGGGATTGTGCAGCGCCAATTTGAGATTGGTGAGACTTGCCAGCTTGAAACCGGTCTCCTTCTCCACGATCGCGCCGTTGGAGATGCGCCCCGAGGTCGGCACGCCGCGGGTGACGCTGGCGGCGTCGCCCTGGGCCGAGAAGCCGCCGACCGCGACGGGACCCTGGGCGAGGGCATAGACCTGCCCGTCCGCGCCCATCAGGGGCGTGATCAGAAGTGTGCCGCCTTGCAGATTCTTCGCGTCGCCCATCGCCGACACGGTCACGTCCATGCGCGAGCCATTGGAGGCGAAGGCCGGCAGGTTGGCGGTCACCATCACGGCGGCGACATTCTTGGTCTGCATCACCTGGCCGCGGGCATTGGTTCCCAGCCGCTCCAGGATGGTCTGGATGGAAAGCTGGGTGAAAGGCGCGTTCTTCAACGAATCGCCTGTGCCGTTAAGGCCGACCACCAGGCCATACCCGACCAGCATATTGTCCCGGATGCCCTCGATCTCGACCAGGTCCTTCACCCGGGAAAAGGCATAGGCAGGCGCACCCGCAAGGGTGGCGCCCAGAATCAGGGCGATGACACGAACAGAGAATGACGCGCGACGCATATGGGCTTCTGCCTTATTGCTTGGTGCCCCTTGCCAATTTCATGCCGGGTGGGCCACGGAAATAATGATTTCAAATCAATGGATTGAGCAGGCCATCAGACGGACTGTCGGGATTGCGGCAAATCCTGCCGGGCGCTGCCTGCCTGGCGGGTCGTTCATGCCGAGGGCGGGGAATCCACTGAACACCGTTTTGTTTCATCTAGAACGCTGTTCGGTTTGCCTCCGGGCGCTGCTGAGCCGCGCCGGCCTGCCGGGCGGCCCAGATAGGGAACCCGCAAATTATCGTGCGGGCGGCTGGGCCCACGTTTAGATAGGCGCGCAATGGTTTCAGGATTTGTCATGACCTCCCCTCGTCCCGCCTTGCTCTGCATCCTCGACGGCTGGGGCTGGCGCGAGGACCATGCCGAGGACAACGCCATCGCAGCGGCGAAGACGCCCAACTACAGCAGGATGCTGTCCGATTGTCCGCATGCGCTTTTGCAAACCTCCGGCAGCGCGGTCGGCCTGCCCGAGGGGCAGATGGGCAATTCCGAAGTGGGTCACATGAATATCGGCGCCGGCCGCGTGGTCGCCCAGGACCTGCCGCGCATCGATGTGGCGATCGAGGACGGCTCGCTGGCGCGGCGGCCGGCGTTGCTGGCGCTGATCGACAAGCTCAAG
>DATATP010000346.1:0-5811 GCA_036268715.1 Rhizomicrobium sp.
CCATCGCCATTGCGAACCGCCCGCTGCAACACGCTGAGATCCTCGTTGAAACGGCCCAGCACTTCCAGCACGGCTTCACGATTGTTGAGGAATACGTCGCGCCACATGGTCGGATCTGACGAGGCGATGCGGGTGAAATCGCGGAAGCCGCCGGCGGAATATTTGATCACTTCGCCTTCGGTCACCGCTTCCAGGTCGTGCGCGGTGCCCACGATATTATAGGCGATCAGGTGCGGCAGGTGCGAGGTGATCGCCAGCACCAGATCGTGATGGCCCGGCTCCATCACTTCCACCGAAGCGCCAAGGCTCTGCCAGAATTCCTTCAGCCGCGCCAAGGCAGCGGCATCGGTGCCGGGCGGTGGCGTCAGGATCGCCCAGCGTCCGTCGAACAGGGTGGCAAAACCCGCTTCGGGGCCCGAATATTCGGTGCCCGCGATGGGATGGGCAGGAATAAAATGCACGCCGGGCGGCACCGACGGACCCACATCGCGGATCACGGCGCTTTTGACCGAACCGACGTCCGTCAGGATCGCGCCCGGCCGCAGATGCGGCGCGATGGCGTCCGCGATAGATTTGTAGATGCCGACCGGCGCGCAAAGCACGATCAGGTCGGCATCCGCGACACAGGCGCCGATGTCGAATTCCAGCATGTCCGCGAAGCCGATAGCGTGGGCGCGTTTGAGCACATCCGCACTGGCGTCATGGCCCGCGATCTGGCGGGCGACCCCACTCCGGCGCGCGGCATGAGCGATCGAGGAGCCGATCAGCCCCAGGCCAATGATCGCCAGCTTGTCGAAAGGCTCCATCGTCATGCCGCCATGAATTCCTGGATAAGCGACACTGCCAGCCGGTTCTGCTCTTCTGTCCCCACCGTCATCCGCAGACAGTCCGGCAGCCCGTAATTGCTCACGGCGCGCAGAATAACACCACGCGCACTGAGATAGCCATCGGCGCCGGCTGCTGTCTTTCTTTCCGTGGGGAAATGAATCAGCACGAAATTGGCCACGCTTTCGTCCACCTTGAGGCCGGTTTTGCGGATTTCCGCCGTGATCCAGGGCAGCCACTGCGCATTATGCGCCACCGAGCGCGCGACATGGGCACGGTCGCGGATCGCCGCCGCTCCGACATGCTGCTGCATCATCGCGGTGTTAAACGGTCCGCGAATGCGATTGAGTACATCGCACACCGCCGCCGGCGCATAAGCCCAGCCGATACGCAGTCCGGCCAGTCCGTGAATCTTCGAAAAGGTGCGCGTCATCACCACATTGTCGAAGCGCGACACCATCTCGATCCCGGCTTCGTAATCATTCTTCTGCACATATTCGCTATAGGCCGCATCGATCACCAGCAAGGTGTCGGGCGACAGGCCGGCATGCAGCCGCCGCATCTCGTCATGGCTCAAGTAAGTGCCGGTCGGATTATTGGGATTGGCGATATAGACCAGGCGGGTGCGCGGCGTCACCGCCGCCAGCATCGCATCGACATCGACCTTGAGATTCTTCTCCCGGACGATGACCGGACGGCCGCTATTGGCCAAAGTGGCGATCTTGTAGACCAGGAAGGCATGCTCGCTGAACAGCGCCTCGTCGCCCGCGCGCAAATACGCATTCGCAAGCATGGTGAGGAGCGCGTCCGAGCCGTCGCCCGAGGCGATGATGCGTGCCGGATCCAAGCCATAGACTTCCCCGATTGCCTCGCGCAGCAGCTTCGCCGAGCCTTCGGGATAGAGCTGGAGGTCATGGCTGGAGGCGCGCAAGGCCTCCATGGCCGCAGGGCTAGGACCCAGCGGGGATTCGTTGGACGACAGCTTGATCGCTTTCGCCACGCCGGGGATGGTGGCGCGTCCGCCGACATAAGGCGCAATATCGAGAATGCCGGGCTTTGGCGTCAGGCTCATGGCACGTCCGGAATGGGCGGTATTGATAGTGTCAGGCCAGCGTAAAAGCAAAGTGCAGATCGGCCATTCGTTGACATACGTATGCGCCGGTCTTAGCTAGTGCCGCGGCTTCGAAGTTCGCAATCCTACGATATCAAGCTCCGGGCGATCTTCGAAACCGAAACGGCACTGGAATCAATAAATTGCTGGTGTCCTGCGATTTCGAAATTCGCCGCGTACCGTATCGAGATCATGCGAATTCCGGAATCGGGACACGAGCGCCCAAGGACCGGACATGATCACCCAAACGCCCCGTTTCCTGCGCCCCATCACCGCCGGCCAGGCGGATGTCGGCCAGGCGATGCGGCTGACGGAGCCGCTGCCGCTGGATTGCGGCCGCAGCCTCGCGCCGGTCACGATCGCTTTCATGACTTACGGCACGCTCAACCCCGCCAAAAGCAATGCGGTGCTGATCTGCCATGCGCTGACCGGCGACCAGTTCGCCGCCTCCGACCATCCTCTCACCGGCAAGCCGGGCTGGTGGACCACCATGGTCGGACCGGGCCGGCCGGTCGACACCGACCGTTTCTTCGTCATCTGTGCCAATGTGATCGGTGGCTGTATGGGCTCGACCGGACCGGCTGAAGTCGACCCGGCGACGGGCAAGCCCTATGGGTTGAATTTTCCGCTGGTCACCATCCGCGACATGGTGCGAGCCCAGAAAATGCTGATCGATCAACTCGGCATCGAGAAATTGCTTGCGGTGGTGGGCGGATCCATGGGCGGGATGCAGACTCTGCAATGGGCGGCATCCTACCCCGAGGCGGTACGCGCGGTGGTGCCCATCGCCTGTGCCGCGCGTCATTCCGCCCAGAACATCGCCTTCCATGAAGTGGGCCGTCAGGCGATCATGGCCGATCCCGACTGGCGGGGCGGTGAATATCAGCTTGCCGGCACGCGACCTTCCAAGGGCCTCGCCGTGGCGCGTATGGCCGCTCACATCACCTATCTGTCGGAGATGGCGCTGCAGCGCAAATTCGGCCGTGCCTTGCAAAATCGTGCCGCGCTATCCTTCCAGTTCGCTCCGGATTTCCAGATCGAGTCCTATCTGCATCACCAGGGCGCGAGCTTTGTCGATCGGTTCGACGCCAATTCCTATCTCTATATCACCAGGGCGATGGATTATTTCGATCTTGCCGGGGAGCATGCCGGCCACCTCGCCGATGCTTTCCGCGACAGCCCTACCCGTTTCTGCATCATCTCCTTCTCCAGCGATTGGCTGTTTCCGCCCGCCGAGAACAAGCGCATTGCTCATGCTCTCAATGCTGTCGCGGCTCCGGTGAGTTTTGTCGAGATCAAGACCGACAAGGGCCATGACAGTTTTCTGCTCGAAGAGCCGGAAATGTTCGATACGGTGCGCGGCTTTCTGAATTCCGTCGCGGCGGGCGTGGTATGAACATCACAACACCCATACCGGCGGGCCTGCGCCCCGACCTTGCCGCGATCGCTGCGATGATCCGCCCGGGCGCGCGGGTGCTGGATGTCGGTTGCGGCGACGGCGCGCTTCTGGAGCATCTGGTGCGGACCAAGAATGTGGATGGCCGCGGCGTGGAGCTGTCGCAGCAGAATGTGAATGCCTGTGTGGCGCGGGGCCTCGCCGTGGTGCAGGGCGACGCCGACACCGACCTGGCCGATTATCCCAGCAAGGTGTTCGACGCGGTGATCCTGTCCCAGACCATCCAGGCGACCGAAAAGCCGCTTGTGGTGCTGGACCATCTGTTGCGCATCGGACGGCGCACGGCGGTGTCGCTGCCCAATTTCGGCTATTGGAAGGTAAGATTGTCGTTGCTGACGGGCGGCCGCATGCCTTTGACCCGGGCGCTGGATTACCGCTGGTTCGACACCCCCAACATCCATCTGTGCACACTAGCGGATTTTCTGGACCTGGTGCGGTTGTGCGGCGCCAGCGTGGTCGAGGCGCATGCCTTGCGCGAGGATGGTAGCACCGCTCCGATGCAGCCTTATGCCTGGGGTCCCAATCTGCTGGCGCCGGGCGCCATCTTCCTGCTCAAGAAAAGCTGAAGCGCGATTGGCGTCAGACATCCGATCCAACGGTCTTCAGCCGCGCCGCGGACGAGCCCGCGACCGGCAAAGGGGTTGGAGCGTAGAAGGACTTGGTGGCCTCCACCATGTGCACCCCGCCGATGCCGGGAAACAGCCGTGATCCAATCCGTTCCCAACCCGTGCCGCTTCGGACCAAGGCTCGGCTTTTGAGCGGGGGGGCGTAGAGCGCGCGATCCCAGCGGCTGGGCTCGAACAGCACTTCGCGCAACAGGCGGTTCAGCTCGCCGCGGGAAAAGGGCCTTCCATGTCCGAAAGGCGAGCGCTCGAGTTGCGACCACAGGCTGGCACGGTTTGGAGCGACAAGCAGCGCCCGCCCTTCCGGCGCCAGAACCCGCCAGACCTGGCGCAGCAGCCGGCGCAGGCTTTCCGCACCCTCCAGGCCATGCACGACAAGGATGCGGTCGAAGAACACGTCAGGAAAAGGCCAGGCATCTTCCTCGCAGACCGTGACGGCGCATTTTTCGGCCGGCCAGGCGATGACGCCCATGCCGGACGGCATGGCGGCAACGACGCGCTCCGCCTTGCCGGAAAAGCCGCGCAGATAGGGCATGGCAAAACCATAGCCCAAAAGGCGAAGCCCATTGATGTCGGGCCAGAATTCGCGCGCCCGCCGCATGATTGCCCGCCGCGCCACCAGGCCCATCGGCGTGTCATAAAAAGCGGCGAGGGCACGCGCTCCGGGTTCCATGATCAAGGCTTAATCCCGCCCGCGAGGCGGTTCAATGCCGCAATGTCCCCTGCTAGGGTGGCACTATGCTTGAGATCGAAATCGTCCCTTGCCTGTCCGACAATTACGCCTATCTGGTGAAAGAAGGGACGAATTGTGCCGTGGTCGATCCCTCGGAGGCGGCCCCCGTCAAGGCAGCCCTGGCGCGGCGGGGCTGGCGGTTAAGCCATATCCTCAATACTCATCATCATTTCGACCATACCGGCGGCAATCTGGCGCTGAAGCAGGAATTCCAGGCCGTCGTGGTCGGGCCCGGGAAGGATCGTGCCCGCATTCCGGGCATCGATATCGGGGTGGAGGAAACCGGAGGCTGGGAGTTCGCCGGCAGGCCGGTTCGGGTGCTGGAAGTGCCGGCCCATACACGCGGCGCGATCACCTTCGTCATCGATGGTAACGCCTTTACCGGGGACACGCTGTTCTCGCTGGGCTGTGGGCGGCTGTTCGAGGGCGATCCGGAGATGATGTGGAACAGCCTCAGCAAGCTGATGCGGCTGCCGGAGGATACGAAAATCTATTGCGGCCACGAATATACCCAGAACAACGGCCGCTTCGCCCTCACCCTGGAGCCGGGCAATGCAGCGCTGAAGGCGCGCATGACGGACGTGGATGCAAGCCGGGCGGCGGGGCGGCCGACGGTGCCCTCCGACATCGGATTGGAGAAGGCGACCAATCCGTTCCTGCGGCCCGACTCACCGGAAATCCGCAAGAGCCTGCACATGGAGGATGCGGATGCGGTGGCAGTGTTTGGCGAAATCCGCCGGCGCAAGGACAATTTTTAGCCGCGAATTACTTGCTTTTTCCGGTCGCCGGGTCCGCGCTTCCGCCAACCGCGCCGATAACGCCGCCCGCCACATCGCCCGCGACACCGACCGCAGTGCTTGCCACACTGGTCGCCGCACCGACCGCGGTGCTGCCGACATCATAGACCGCGCACCCGGACAGCAGCCCGAAGGCGGCAATAGCGATGACAAGGCCGCGCATGATGCAATCCCTCCGACGCGATAGTGACTTTACCCGCCATCCCGGCAAAATAACCATTAACTTTCCCGACAGGCGTCGATTCGGAAGCTAGAGTATTTTCGTG
>DATATP010000347.1:0-4606 GCA_036268715.1 Rhizomicrobium sp.
TGCGCAGCGTATTCCAGGCATGGATCAGCAGCAGGCTGAAAAAAAATCCCTTCACGCTGACGTCCTGGTGATAGCGCATATCGAAGATCGACAGATAGCCGCCCCGATGCGCCAGCAGCCGCAGGACCGCCACCATCATCAGGATCAGCAGCAGCATGAACAGATGCAGCGGATAAAGCCGGATCAGCCGGGCCCGCAGGAATGCGCCATAGCCGCGCGGGGTGGAAAGGTCCGGAAGGCGCTCCCAATAGACATGGGTCAGGATAAATCCCGACAGCACAAAGAAAAACTCAACCCAAAGATAACCGCGTGTCGCCAGCAGATCGAGCCAATGCACGCCGCTATAGTGATGGCCCTCGCTGAAATGGAATAGCACAATCGCCAGGGGAGGAAACGCTCGCGCACCGGCCAGCGCCTTGATGGTGTCGGCCTTGCCGCTTTTGCCTGTCACGCGAATCTTCCCTGGCGATGACCAATATCCGATTCCGGAATTCGCGTGATCCCTATCGCGCTCGCCGCGTTTTCGGAATTGCAGGACACTAGCGACGGCGCGTCTTTATGTCATGTGCGACGGGGTGGAATTCGTGTAGCGTGAGGCGTTTTCCGGCGGCGACATTGAACGATCTCATCCCGCATCTGCAATCGGCGCTCGGCATTGTCGTGATCGTCGGGCTGGCCTGGGCGCTTTCGGAGAACCGGCGCGCCGTGCCGTGGCGCATGATCGCTGCCGGTCTGGGGATGCAGGCGGCGGTGGGCCTGTTGCTGCTCAAGCTGCCCCCGGCGCGCAATGTGCTGTTCGGCCTTAACGGCGCGGTAGGCACTTTGGCGGACGCGACGCGCGCGGGCACCGGCTTCGTGTTCGGGTTTCTCGGCGGCGGACCGCTGCCCTTCGCCGTCACCGATGGCGGCAATCTCGTCACCTTGGCTTTTGGGGTTCTGCCGCTCATCATTGTGATCTGTGCCCTGTCGGCGCTGCTCTGGCACTGGCGCATCCTGCCGCTGATCGTGGGCGCGATGGCGTTCTTGCTGCGCAAGACGCTCGGCATCGGCGGCGCGGTGGGTCTGGGCGCGGCCGCCACCGTGTTCCTCGGCAATGTGGAGGGCTCGCTGGTGATCCGGCCCTATCTTGCGCGCATGACCCGCACCGAATTGTTCATTCTGATGACTGTGGGCCTGTCGGTGATCGCCGGCACCGTGTTCGTGCTCTACGCCACTATTCTGAAAAACGTCCTGCCGGGCGCGCTGGGCCATCTTCTGGTTGCCTCGATGATGTCCTTGCCTGCGGGCATCATGCTGGCGCGGGTGATGGTGCCGGGCCCAGCCGACACCGACCATACCGGCAAGACCGGACACGAATACCGCTCTTCGATGGATGCGGTGACGGACGGTACCGAGGCGGGCCTCAGAATCTATCTTCAGATCGTCGCCATGCTGATCGTGATCGTGGCGCTGGTGACTCTGGCCAACGATATCCTCGCCCACTTGCCGCAGGTATTCGGCGCGCCGCTAACCCTGGAGCGGATGCTGGGCTGGCTGTTCGCGCCCCTGGTCTGGCTCTATGGCATCCCCTGGCGCGAAGCGCCGCTGGCGGGCAGTCTGCTTGGCATGAAGATCGTGCTGACCGAATTGTTCGCTTATTTGCAGATGGCCAAGCTGCCGGCCGGGTCGCTTGATCCGCGCTCGACCCAGATCATGGTCTATGCCTTGTGCGGCTTCGCCAATCTTGCCAGCGTGGGCATCCTGATCGCCGGCATGAGCGCCCTGCTGCCCGGCCGCCGCGATGAGATCGTGCCCCTGGCGCTGAGGGCGCTGGTCTCCGGGGCTCTGGCCAGCGGCCTCACCGGCTGCATGATCGGGCTTTTGCCTCTGACTTGAGCCCGATGATGCAGTGCCGGATAGGACAATATATTGCAGGGCGATGCCTGAAGCTGCTGGCCATCCTTGGACTTTGCCTGCTCGCCGGCTGCGCCCCGACGATAGCACCCCTGGGAGAAGAGGCTGTGACCCCGGTTCTGGCCGATGATGTCTTGATCGCCCGGGACGGCACACGACTGCCGCTGCGCCGCTGGGACGCAAACACGCCGCGCGCCGTGATCGTCGCGCTGCATGGAATGAGCGATTATTCCAATGCGTTCGACATGCCGGCACGCTTCTGGGCCGCCCATGGCCTCACCACCCTGGCCTTCGACCAGCGCGGCTTCGGGGCCGGGCCGAGTCCCGGCCTGTGGGCAGGCAGTCGGCGGATGAGCGAGGACCTGTTCGATGCCGTGGCGGCGGCGCATGCGCGCTATCCCGGATTGCCCGTTTTCGCGCTGGGTGAAAGCATGGGCGGGGCGGTGCTGCTGACGGCCCTGGCCGGTCCTGAAAGATTGCGCATAAACGGCGCCATTCTGGTCGCGCCGGCGGTGTGGTCGCGGGCCGACATGCCGCTGCTCTATCGCGGCGCCCTGTTTCTGGCCGCGCATCTGCTGCCCGGAATGATCCTGTCGAACAATGCGGCCGGCCGCATCGTCACCATCATTCCGTCCGACAATGTGCCGATGCTGCGGGCCCTGGCCCGCGATCCCTTGTTCCAAAAAAAGACCCGCAGCGATGCGGTCTACGGCCTGGTCAATCTGATGGATGAGGCACGCGAGGCGCCCATCCATATCCGGCATTCGCCGCCCATATTGCTCCTCTATGGCAGGAAGGATCAGATCATTCCCGCCAAATCGACGGAGGCGGTCGTCGCGGCGCTGGGAAACCGCGCCGTCGTGCATCGTTACGATCACGGCTATCACATGCTGCTGCGCGATCTCGAGGGGCCCATGGTGTGGCAGGATGTGCTGGATTGGGTCGCTGCAACCATGCCTGCGGGTTGATCGTTTCCTTCTCGAAGCTGAAAATCGGGAGAATTCTTATGGCCAACCAGGAGAAAGACCTGCGCAAAGAAACCGGCAAGCCGCCCGGTGTTTCCAAAGCGAATTTCGCAGGCGAGGAAAACCAGAAAAACGCCGGGGTGCGGGACGACAGCAGCGGAGAGCACACCGTGAAGCCGCTGCCCGGCAACTCGGGCGGCGTTGCCCCGGGTCAAGTGACCAAGAGTAACTGATTTCGCCGTGAATGGTCTGGAGAAAGGGCCGGGAATCCGGATAGGGTTCCCGACCCTTTTTCGAGTTTGAGATGAGCGATCTCTCCTGGCCGGAGTTCGATTGGACTGATCCGCTGCTGCTGGACGAAGCGCTTGCGGCAGACGAAAAATCGGTCCGGGACCAAGTACGGGACTTTGCCCAAACTCGCCTGATGCCCCTGGTGCGCGACATGCACCGCCGCGAGACATTCGAGCCCGCGCTGCTCGTGGAATTCGGAGCTCTTGGCCTGTTCGGCAGCACGCTGAAAAGTTACGGCGCGGGCGTTTCCCATGTCGCCTATGGCCTGATCGCGCGCGAGTTGGAGCGGGTGGATTCCGCGTTCCGCTCGTCGGTTTCGGTGCAGTCCAGCCTGGTGATGCATCCGATCCATGCCTTTGGCAGCACTCAGCAGCGGGAAAAATATCTGCCGCGCCTGGCCTCTGGCGAATGGATTGGGGCTTTCGGCCTCACCGAGCCGGACGCCGGTTCCGATCCCGCGGCGATGAGGACTCGCGCGCGGGCCATCGCCGGCGGCTATGCACTGTCGGGCAGCAAGAGCTGGATCACCCATGCCTCCATCGCCGATCTGTTCGTGATTTGGGCAAAGCTGGAGGAGGAGGGCCGGGATGCGATCCGTGGCTTTATCGTTGAGCGGGGCGACAAGGGCCTGTCCACGGTGAAGATCGAGGGCAAGTTCTCGCTGCGCGCCAGTGTGACGGGCGAGATCACGCTTGCCGATGTCGCGATCCCTGCCGAGCGCATGCTGGCGGGCGTGCGGGGCCTGAAAGGACCGTTCGACTGTCTCAATCACGCCCGCTATGGCATCGCCTGGGGGACGATGGGGGCGGCGGAATTCTGCTGGCATGCAGCGCGTGACTATGGCCTTGCGCGCAAGCAGTTCGGCCGTCCGCTGGCGGCGACGCAATTGTTCCAGAAAAAGCTTGCCGACATGCAGACCGAAATCACCCTCGGCCTGACAGCCTGTCTGCAGGCCGGCCGGCTGCTGGACCAGGGGAGGCTTGCCGCCGAAACGATCAGCCTCTTGAAGCGCAACAATGCCGGCAAGGCATTGGAGATCGCCCGGGCTGCCCGCGACATGCATGGCGGCAATGGCATCGCGGACGACTATCACGTCGTGCGCCATATGCTGAACCTCGAAGCGGTCAACACATACGAGGGCACCCAGGATATTCATGCCCTGATATTGGGCCGCGCCCAGACTGGCCTCTCGGCCTTCTGAGGGTGTTCTCAAATCTGCGTGATCGGCGGTCCCGCGCTCGAGAGGCTTTCCGCCAAAGGCGGAATAGCATATCTCTCACTAGATGAGAGATGACTACGTGTCATTTTTTGGTTTTCTGCCGCATCTGCCCAATCTGCGGGCAGAAGAGGGAAAGCGCATGGCAGCCGCGCACCAGTCAGGGAACAAAATCAAAGTAGCGATCATCGGGTCTGGGAACATTGGGACGGACCTGATGATGAAGGTTCTGCGGACGTCG
>DATATP010000348.1:0-3915 GCA_036268715.1 Rhizomicrobium sp.
CTCGCGGCCTCCATTGAACTCTGTCAGGGTGCGCGCGTTGCCAAACCGCCATATATTCCCTGGGAGCCATCCATGACTGCTGCCAAGTCCCCTCGCACCGCCCACCGCCCGATCCGCGCCATCGAGCAGGTGCGGACCCCTCGTCTGTCCCTTAAGGCCAACCTGCTGCGGGTGGCCACCAGCCCCGCAGCGAAGGTCGCCTATATCGCCATCGGCACGGCAGGACTGGCGGCCCTCGCCGTGGCGATCATCGGGCCCAAGCGGTTGAAGCAGGATGTGATCCGCCCCATCCAGGGCCGGGTCGGCGAGGAGGCCGAACGGCTGTGGGACGAATCCGGGGCGCTACGCCGTCAAATCGCAGGTCTGTTCAGTTCGGCGGCCTCCCCATCCGGCCGCGAACGGCTGGTGCGCAGCTTTCAAAGCTGGATCGGCCATTTCCACGCGACATAATTCAGGTAAAGCTTCCCCAGGAACGCTTCGGAAGAAAGCATGAACAAGCCCGGGGAGCCTACGCGGATCGCCTTCGATCCGCGTCTGGCGCAGACATCGATTTTTCACGCTCTCATTACGGCCCGCGACGAATTTGGCGGCGCCACGCCGGCGTTGGTCGATGGCGATGAGCGCGTGTTGTCCTATGACGAGTTAATTCGCGCCGCCTTTGCGCTTGGCCATATGCTTAAGGCGGGCACCCGCGCGGGCGAGTGTGTCGGCGTGATGTTGCCGACCGGCGCGCCCGCGGCAATCGCCGTGCTGGCGCTGCTTGCCTATGGCCGCGTGCCCACCATGATGAACTTCACCGCCGGGGCCGCCGGGCTGGCCAGCGCGCTGCGCACAGCCCAAGTCCGGCGCATCATCACGGCCCGGCGGTTCATCGATCTCGCCAAGCTTGAGGACTTAGCCATCGGCCTCTCCGGCCATGACATCGTCTATCTGGAAGATGTGCGCCGGAACCTGACGCTTGGCAGCAAGCTGAAAGCGGTGGCGGGCAAGCTGCTGCCAAGAATGATCGCAGCCCGGACCGACCATGAGAAGCCGGCGGTCATCCTATTTACCTCCGGCACCGAGGGCGAGCCCAAAGGTGTGGCGCTCAGTCACAAGAATGTACTCTCCAACGTGGCGCAGGTGCGCGCCCATATCGATCTCTATCCAGAGAGCGATGTGCTGTTCAATCCGCTGCCTGTGTTTCATTGCTTCGGCTTGGTGGTCGGCATCCTGCTGCCCCTGATCGCCGGCGTGAAAGTCGTGTGCCATCCCACGCCTTTGCAGCCCAAGGAGATCGTGCGCCGCATCCGCCGGCACGGCGCGACCATCCTGCTTTCGACCGATACCTTTATCAGCCAGTATGCCCGCTGCGGCGAAGCGGGCGATCTGGACACGATGCGGCTGGCTGTCTGCGGTGCCGAGCGGCTGCGCGACGAAACCCGCGCGCAGGTGCGGCGCAAATATGGCATCGCCCTGCTCGAGGGTTATGGCGTGACGGAAGCGTCGCCCGTTGTCGCCGCCAATCAGCTGGAAGCCAATCACCCCGGCACGGTGGGGCGGCTGATGGCCGGCATGGAGGCGAAGCTCGAGCCGGTGGAAGGCATCGCCAATGCCGGCCAGCTTGTCGTCAAGGGACCGAACATCATGCTGGGTTATATCAAGCCGGATGCGCCGGGGGTGATCGTGCCGCCGCCGGACGGCTGGTACAATACCGGCGATGTGGTCTCGATCGGCCCGGACGGCTTTATCTCCATTCGCGGCCGCCTCAAAAGGTTCGCCAAGATCGGTGGCGAGACCGTGTCCCTGGGCATTGTGGAGAATGTCGCCGCCGCCTTGTGGCCCGACTATCATCACGCCGCCGTGGCGGTGCCCGACGAGCATAAGGGCGAGCAGATCGTACTGGTGACCGATGCGCCTGAGGCCCGCCGCGTGGACCTGATCGGCTGGGCACAAAATCACGGCGTTTCGGAGCTGGCGGTGCCGCGCCAGGTGCTGGTGGTAAACACGATTCCGGTGCTGGGGACGGGCAAAATCGATTATGTGTCGGTGCAAAGGATGGCTGAGACCGACCAGACTTGAAGGCTTGTGATCGCCGGGCCGATCAGTCTGCAATGGGGGCCCGCAACACAGCGCGCGCACGCTCCCCTTGCATGTCGCCAATCCGCGCGTTATATACTGAACCATATGGTTCAGTATACCCAAGTCCGCTTCAATGCCTCGTTCGCCGCGCTTTCTGACGCTACCCGGCGCGGCGTTCTGGAACAGCTTGGGCGTGCAGACGCTTCGATCACCGACCTTGCCGAGAAATTTCACATGACCCTTACAGGCATGAAGAAGCATGTCGGCGTCTTGGAGCATGCGGGGCTCGTCACCACGCAGAAAGTCGGGCGCGTGCGAACCTGCAAGCTCGGCCTGCACCGGCTGGACGAAGAGGCGGCATGGATCGAGGGATATCGGCAGCTCTGGGACGCACGTTTCGACGCGCTGGACAAAGTTATCGAGGAACTGAAACGGAAGGAAAAGGTCGATGGACACAAGAGAGAATGAGCCCGCTCCTATGAAGAACCGCACGACGGTGGAACGGAAGTCCGAGCGTGAACTGGTTGTTACGCGGACCTTCAACGGCCCGGCGCGCATCGTGTTCGAGGCCTGGACCACGCCCGAACTGCTCATGCGGTGGTGGGCGCCGAAGTCGTTTGGAGTCTCCTTCATTTCCTGCGAGGCCGATTATCGTACGGGGGGCACCTACCGTTTCATGATGGGCCATCCTGCCTCAGATCAGCCCATGGCGTTCTTCGGCAGGTTCGTCGAGGTGACGCCGCCGACCCGCATTGTCTGGACGAACGAAGAAAGCGGCGAAGACGGGTCCGTCACCACCGTGACCTTCGAAGAACGCGGTGCCGAAACCTTGGTCGTCCTGCACGACCTTTATCCCTCGAAGGAAGCGCTCGACAGCGCCATTGCCTCCGGAAGCACAAGCGGATTTGACGAGCAGTTCAAGCAACTGGACGAGCTTCTTGTCACCCCGTTTGGCACTGGTGCTTGAGGAGGCCCGTAAGGGTTTGCTTTCAATAAAGAGTTTTGGCCCGGCTGACCCGCCACCGGCTTCCGTATGATATTGACAATCACTCGCAATTAGCCCATATATCGGGGGTCGCTTTCGGGCTTCCTTGGATGATTGTCTGCGTCTGCAATAGGCTGAACGAATCGCGGATCGGGGCTGCGGTCTGTGATGGCGCCCGCTCCGCGGACGAGGTCTATGCGCGCTGCGGCGTGAGAAAGAATTGCGGACGATGCCAGGAAACGATCGAAGGAATGCTGGAAGACAGACGCCAGGCAGTAGCGCTGGCCGCGGAGTAAGCAGCGGCGTAGCCCCCGGGCCGGAGCCGCACGCCTCGCTGGTGGGCGATCCCGATACGGTCGCGTTCCTCAACAAGGTGCTCAAGAACGAGCTGACCGCGATCAACCAGTATTTCCTGCATTCGCGCATCCTGGCCGACTGGGGCCTCAGCGAGTTCGCGCACAAGGAATATGAAGAATCCGTCGACGAGATGAAGCATGCCGACCAGCTGATCAAGCGGGTGCTGTTCCTGGGCGGTCTGCCCAATCTTCAGGACCTGGGCAAGCTCCTGATTGGCGAGAGTGTGCTGGAACTCATCAAATGCGACCTTTCGCTGGAGATGATGGCGCTGCCCGACCTCAAGCTCGCCATCGCCCATTGCGAGACGGCGAAGGATTTCGTCAGCCGCGAAATTTTCCTTCATATCCTCGAAAACGAGGAAGAACACATTGACTGGCTGCAAACCCAGTTGCGCCTGATCGAGCAGATGGGGATTGAAAATTTCGTGCAGCTCCAGACCAAGGCGAACGCAAGCGGCTCGTAACTCAGAACTCCGCTTCCAGCTCTTCCACTTCCAGCGGCTCGGCCTTGGC
>DATATP010000349.1:0-5724 GCA_036268715.1 Rhizomicrobium sp.
CCCGCCTGCATCACGGTCGCCAGCGGAAAGCGGCATAGCCCCGACGCAATCGGCACGCCCCTGGCATATCTCTGTCCGACGAGCCGCCACAGTGCCGGCGTTACAATGACCTCCAGTTCAAGGATGACGAGCAAGCCAATGGTCATCCAGGTCAGCCCGGCGCCGAACGCCAAATCGATCGCGCCGCTGACGAACGCCAGGCCGATGAGAAAGCCGAAAAGACCGCCGCCCAGATGCAGCGTCGACACCAGTTTCCGGTTCAGCGTGAGAGACGATCTCCACACCGAGGCCAGCATTTTTCGCGCGACCTCGCCCGAACCCTTGGTCCAGCGGAATTGCTGTTGGCGCCAGGTCCAGAAACTGTCGGGCAATTCGCCCGGAACGGTGACGCTGGTCAGGAAAAGCACGCGCCATCCGCGCAACTGGGCCCGGTAGCTGATGTCCATATCTTCCGCCAGCGTATCGCCTTGCCAGCCGCCGGCGTCGTCGATTGTCGCCCGCCGCCAGATCCCGCATGTGCCATTGAAAGGAACGATTTGGCCCGACCAGCTACGCGCCGCCTGCTCCACCGCGAAGTGCGCGTCGAGGATACGTTGCTGGACGCGGGTGACGAGGTTTTCATCTGCGTTCAGGAAGTCGCAACGCGCCTGGACAAGGCCGAGCTTGGCGTCATGCAGCATGGGCCGCATGCAGTTCTTGAGAAAATCCGGCCGCGGGAGATAGTCCGCGTCCAGCATCGCGACGAACGGCGCGCGCGTCCGTTGCAGGCCTTCCGCCAACGCGCCTGCCTTAAAGCCATGTCGGTCCGACCTTCTCAGCACCTGAACGTCGATGCCTTGAGCGGCCAGAAGCGCCGCGGCCCGTTCGCTGTGGTCCGCGCCGCCGTCCGTGCTGTCGTCGAGTATCTGGACTTCCAGGCAATCGTGCGGCCAATCGAGATTGCCCACGGCTTGCGCGACCCGGCAAACAAGCGCCCCTTCGTTGAATGTCGGCAGTTGCACCAGAACCCGTGGCAAATCGCTCCGCAGCGGGAGCGACAGAATTCGCGCCTCGTCAGCCATGCCCCGCCGGCGATTGCGAAGGTACTGGACCAGTACCCAGATAAACGAACTGCCCAGCACGCAATGAACTGCCAGGCACGACAGGAACACCACATGGTTGCATTGCAGGAGAAATTGGAGCGGCATCGTCAACACGATGCTTCCTCCTTCGGCGTGCGGTGGAAAATATCGGCCCGTCCGAGAAACGCGGCGAACATCGGCTCCGCGTTCGAAAATGCCAGGCAGAACACCAGCGGCGGCAACGTCATCAGGGTAAGCAGATAACGCCCGATCCCGCCGCGCCGGAGCTGGAGATAAGGCGGCAAGGTCGAAACCACCGCCACGGTAATGCCCAGAGCCACGACGAATCCAAAAAACGGCAGGACAAGCGCAAGGTCGCGGCCGCGCAACGCCAGATCGATCAGCAGCGCAATGGTCCCGACGGCGGCAATGGGAAACGCCGCCTGATAGAGAATGAGAAACGCCACCGAAATTTTTGCGGCCCACGACCAGTCCGACGTCCAGATCAACGTCATCAGCTTGCGGGCGACTTGCGCAAATCCCATTGCCCATCGTTGCTGCTGCACACGCCAATGCTCGACCCGGTGGGGAACAAGCCCCCGCACGACCGGCTCCGCCGCAAAGATACCGCGCCAGCCCGCCAGCGCCGCGCGGATGGTGAGATCGAGATCCTCGCTGAGGAAGTCGCCGGACCAGCCTCCGGCAGCATCGATCGCGGCGCGGCGCCACACCGCAGCGGTCCCGTTGAATTGGATCAGCATGTCCCAGCGCGCGCGAACGGCCTGTTCCATGATGAAATGCGCGTCCAGCAAAAGACCCTGCGCGCGCGTGAGCCAGTTGGTGTCGGCATTCGTGAATTCGCACCGCGACTGGATAAATCCCGCCTGCGGAGACTCCATCAGCCGGGGAACGACGGCACTGAGCCAATCGGCTGGCGGCCGAAAATCGGCATCGAGCACGGCAACGAACGGCGCATCGCTGACGGCAAGCCCCGCAGCCAGCGCTTCGGCCTTGAAGCCCTCACGATGGGGGCGCAAAACATGGTCGACACGAAAGCCTTGGCATCGCAATTGCGCGATCCTGGCGTTTGCTATCGCAACGGTTTCGGTATCGGAACTGTCGTCGAGAAGCTGGATGTGCAGTTTGTCTTTGGGCCAGTCGAGAGCGGCGACCGAGTCAAGCAATCCGACGACGACTCCGGGTTCGTTGTAGACGGGAAGCTGCACAAGAACATCGGGCAATGCCTGATCGGCGACCGCCTCGGCCCGCGCCTCCCGGCCGTCGCGCGACCCGGTAAGTTTTTCGATCAGATACAAAGCCGGCAAACCCAAAAAACCGACGCCAACCACGGTCATGCCGACCAAGGCCGAAATCACGACCGCATCGACTGCCGGGACTACGGCGTCATAGAGCATCGGTTGTCCCCGCCCCTTGCTGCACGATGGGCGCCAGTTTCGCATCGAACGGGGCCATCAGCACGGGCTTATCCAATCGGTACCTTGCGCCCGCCCAGCTAACTTCGGAAACGGTCAATGCGCGCAGCCAGACCAGCACGTCCAATGCTTCACGCCCCAGGAACGCAAATGGCGACCAGATCGAAAATGGCCAGCCCTGGAACAGGCACAGGCAAGTCTCCAGCAGGAACCAGCATGCGAGCGTCGCGGCTGCTATCGTTAAAGGCGACAAACCGATCAAAGGCGCGGCGGCGGCGCCCGCAACGGCCGCCAATAATGCCGATCCGAATACCGAGATCGCAAAAACCAGGGGCACCTGGACACGCCAGATGGACTTCCAGCGCAATTGGCGCTCCCAAACTTCACCCAGGCGCCGCACGCCCAGCGGCTGGCGGGTTACACGGTCGGCCAGCACGGTGCGAAGGCCGATACTGCTCATGGCGGCGGCCAATGCGGCGTCTTCACCGAGCGCGCCCGCGAGACTCTGAAAACCGCCCGCGCGCTCCATATCGGAACGGCGGAACAGCATGATCTTTCCGCACCCGAATCCGAGCCCAAGGACGCGGGCCAGCATCAGCATCCGCGCGTAGTAGCAGTTGATGATCGCGGCCTCGATCCATGCTGCGGGCGATTGCGGTTCGCTTGCGATCGGGATGGTGCTCACCAATCCAACGCCCGCTCCGAAATGAGCGACGAATGCCGCGACGTCCTGCGGCTCAAGAACGACGTTTGAATCCTTCGTGAGGATAAGATCGTCGCGCGCCTGATCGACGGGCGCCCAGAGATTGTTCAACTTGGGGCTGACGCCGCGATTGATCTGCGACCAGACGATACGCGACGAGACACCGGGATGTTCTTGCTGGACGCGCCGCACGGCATCCAGTGCGGACGAATCTTGTTCCGCAGCAGCGACCAGAATTTCGAGATCAGGATAGTTTTGGGAAAACAGGGACGTCTGCGCCCGCTCGAAACGAGGGTCGAAGTCTTTGACGGGTATGATCGCGGTAACCGGCGGCAGATTCTTTGACGGATTCGTCAGATATCGCGGGCGGGGAAAACACAGCGCCGCAACGAACGACAGCAGAAGAGCGCAAATTGCTATCCCCCACCAAATCGCCCCGATGACGCTGACAAACCCTAGAACCGTCACAAAATGCCCCTTCGCCTCCCTTCAGAACGCTGCTGCGCGCTGAAGCGCTGGCCTGTCGTCGCTCGTTATTTCATTTACGCGCGGCCATTTTTGTATACTGCAAGCTTCTGCGGACACACGTCCAAGCCCCGTGCTTCCTGCTCCCCTGGACGTATTGTGCGCTGCGAAAGAGTATCATTTCGGGCTCTGCCGGACAAGCAAAGTCGATGAGAGATTTGATCAATTTAAGATCCGGACAGGTTCGGTTCGCCGTGTTTACCAAAGTTCAGACCGAACGGCTTTAAGTTCCGAAGGCGGGGGCCCCCGCATTCGCGGCGCCTTAATGCGGCGGCTCTTTTGCCCATAGTCGGGGCGCGGGCGGTTCCGTTCGGAACACACGGTCCCACCAGGGTGCGCTGACGCCGAAGAAAGACGTGCTGTCGCGGAAATGGTGCAGCATGTGGCGGCGGCGCAAGACCTTCCCCATCCATGTGCGGTGCTTGCCGTGATGGACGTGGTAATGGACCATGTCGTATCCGACATAACCCAGAATGAATCCCGCCCAAAGCGCAAGGTTGAGCGTGCTGTCGCTGATCAATCGCAGGGTCAGCAAAGCCGCCGCCATGATCGGCGCGCTCAGAAGGACCGGCATGACGAGACGTAAAGGATCGCCCGGATGATGATGATGCACGCCATGTATCAGGAAATGGATTCGCTTGCCCCACGGTCCTGGCAGGTCGAGATGAAAGAGGAACCTGTGACCGAGATATTCCACCAGGGTCCAGGCCACGTAACCTGCGGCCGTGGCCAATAGGACCGTGGGCCATGACATCGTCCGCAGGCTTACGACGAGCAGGCCCAGCACAAGCGGCAGATAGACAAGGGGCGGGACGAGGTGATGAATGCGAGACAATTTGTCGAGCAGGGGATTCTCGAACAGCCTCGGAGAGGCGCTCGACCCGGCGTCCAGTAGATCGGAAAATTCTTCCATAACGCACCCGTCTCAGCGGCGAAAAAATACTTCAGCCCCGCCGTCTTGACCATCCCGCGGGGTGGTTCGCGCGCTTAGCCTTGGCCGTGCTGGTCAGGCTTGGAAAAGCGTGATTTTATCGTTCGGGTTGCAGGGTTTACCGCCGCGGTATCTGGGATTTCATGTCATATGGCGCTTCTTGCGTTGAAGCCGAGAGACGCGATGGCGAGGGTGTTCGGCCTTCTCGTCGTTTTAACCATTTGCGGCGCGGCGGACACGGCCCCGCCCAGTGATATTGGCGGCACCGGACATATCGAACCGCGCGGCGGGGTGGTCGTCATCGGCGGCCCTGGCGGGGCCAGGATCCGCTCCATCGCGGTCCATGCCGGCCAGACGGTCAAACGCGGCCAGGTGCTGATGCTGCTCGACGACACGCAAGCCCGGCTGGACGAGAAGAACGCCGCCACCGCGCTGGACATCGCCAGGAAGAATGCCAGCCAGACGGTCGCCGGCGAAGCGATTTCCCTCAATCTTGCCGCCAATCACTACCGGCAGGCAAAACATCTGGCGGATGGTTACCGCAGCCTGGGGCCGGAGGCGACCTCGCTCAGCCAACGGCAGACTTACGATTCGGCGGCGCAGGACGCGCATGGCGCGCTGGTGATCGAACGCGGCAAGGACGCCCAGGTGCGGGCGAGCGCGGCGGCCGATGTGGCGACGGCGCAGAACCGTCTGCTGGCGGCGCAGGACATCCTGGCCAAATTTCAGATAACGGCGCCCAGCGACGGGATCATCCTGCTGGTCAGCCAGCATGAAGGCGAACTTTCCAGCGGCGGGCCGCTGATCGAGCTGGGCGATATCTCGCAGATGTATGTGACCTGTCAGGTCTTCCAGGGCGATCTGCTCAAAGCGCGGCCCGGCCTCAAAGCCACCATCACCAGCAATGCGATGAACAAGACGCTGACCGGCACCGTGGTTTCGGTCGGAAGGCTGATCGACACCACCACGCAGACCGGCAATGTCCGCATCCGCCTCAACGAGACCGATCTGGCAAGCCGCCTCGTCGGCATGGAGGTCGAGGTGAAGATCCTGCTGTGAAACCGCGTCATC
>DATATP010000350.1:0-9277 GCA_036268715.1 Rhizomicrobium sp.
TGACCGGCAATCAGGAAGCCGCCGACGACCTGGCCCAGGAAACCCTGGTCAAGGCCTGGCAGAGCCGTTCGACCTTCATTCCGGGTACGAACCTCAAGGCGTGGCTGTTCACCATCCTGCGTAACCAATTTTATTCCGACCGCCGGCGCGCCTGGCGCCAGGCCCCTTGGGACCAGGAAGCGGCCGAGCGTATTCCTGGCGGCGGCGAGGACCAGATGTTTTCGGCCGAGCTTTCAGACACTGCCAGAGCTTTACGCCGATTGTCGGACGAGCAGCGCGAGGCGTTAATTCTCGTGGGCGCAGGCGGATTTTCGTATGAAGATGCAGCGGCGATTTGCAAATGCGCCGTCGGGACCGTAAAGAGTCGCGTAGCACGGGCACGCAAGACGTTGATCGATATTCTGGACGGAGACGATACGCTGGGAGCCGTATCGCGACCCGCCGAGGGAGATGCAGCCCGTGAGATCATGGCGCAGCTGGATAAGCTCAGCCTTGGCCGGACGGACGAGACCGCCGGAAAAAAACGCTCCAAGTAACCTGATATTGACCCGCGAACCCGGCTGGACCTTGCGCCAGCGGCTACAGGCCATCATCACAGTTGCCTTGTTGCCGGTGGTGCTGGTCAGCATCTTCCAGGGCGTCGCCCGCGCGCGGATGGATATCGCCGCAGTGCATGACAAGCTGGTTCAGTCCGCGCGCTCGGCTGCAACAGGCGATCAGGATTTGCTCGCCTCGGCCGACCAGATTCTGCGCGCCGTCGGCAGTCTTTCGGATGTGCGCCAGATCGGGGGCAATTGCGACGGGGTTCTGGCCGACACTTTGATCGGAGTGCGCTATTTCTCGAACCTGTCGCGCATCGACGAACATGGAAGAGTCGTGTGTTCGGCCCTGGCGCTGGCCAAGGGGGTCGATGTCTCTGGCGACCGGATTTTCCAGCAGGCCCGGAAGAGCGACGCCATGGCTGTATCGGAAGAATTGCAATCGCCGATCATCAACCGGCCGGTGATCGCCGCCATGCTCGCCCTGCACAAACCCGATGGCAGTTTCGATGGCGCAGTGGGCATCACCTTGGACGTGCACTGGATCGATTACATGTTGCACAATGGCAGCGTTCCTCAAGGGGCGGTGGTGGCGGTGTTCGACCGCGTCGGCAGGGTCATCGCCACCAATCGCCCCAAAATCGCGCGCCTGATCGTGGCGGCGGCGCTGAAGGGCGGAGCCAACGACGACTCCTCGCTGTACGCGGCCGATACGGGCGGCAGCAACTGGCATTTCAGCACCGCGGCATTGACGGGAGGCACCATTCTCGTCGCCTTCGCCATGCCGGAGAACCGGCTGTTCGGGCCCACCTACCTGCATGTCGGCATCGACTTCCTGCTGCCGATCCTGATGATCCTGGTGGCCTGGATCGCCATCTGGCTCACCACCGACCGGCAGGTCACGCAGTGGATTCTTTATCTGCGCCGCATCGCGGCGGCCTATCGCAGCGGCCACTATGCCATCCGCCCCGATTTGGCCGAAGCACCGGCCGAGTTCAAATTGCTGGGCGACGCTTTGAGCGAGATGGCCGAAGGCATTCAGGACCGGGACCGCCGCCTGCGCGAGGCGGTGGACCTTAAAACCATCCTGATCAAGGAAATCCATCATCGGGTGAAGAACAATCTGCAGATCGTCATGAGCCTGCTTTCCATTCAGGCGGGCCAGGTCAAGGACAAGGCGGCGCGCGACGCGCTGGTCCAGGCCCAGACCCGGATCAACGCCCTGGCCTTGGTGCACCGGATCCTCAACGAGCTGGAAAATCAGTCGGTGCTGGATCTCAAGCAATTGCTGGAAGAACTTGCGCACCAGATCGCCGGCGGCATGGGCAGCGAGAATGTCCGGATCGATGTCCGCGTGCCCAGCCGGGTGGTGTCGGGCAGCGTCGCGGTGGCGGTGGCGTTGTTCACGGTCGAGGCCCTGACCAACATCTTCAAGCACGCTTTTCCGCTGGCGGCGGCCGGCACCATCCGGATCACCCTGGAGAACCTGCCGGCCGGCAAGCTCAAGCTGGCGATTGCCGATGACGGGATCGGCTTTGTGATGGACGACACCGGAAAAAGCGTGGGCAGTCGCTTGATCAAGACCTTTGGGCAGCAATTGGGCGGGATGTCCAGCGTCCGGTCGGCGGCTGGCCGCGGCACAATTGTCGAGCTGGAGTTTCCCGATCCGGACGCTGTCGACGAGAGCGCCGGCGCTCCAGCGGCTGCCGCTTCCCCTGGAGGTGAGTCGGATCTCCGGCAGGTTTCGGCGGGGGGCTGAGGGCGCGACAAGGGGCACAAAACGCCGCGCCGCCATGCCGAACAGGCGGTTTCCGTTAACCCTCCGGATGATTATGTTTCGCGCGTAGCAAAGCAGGCGAATCATGGCGGACACATTCGACGCGGTTGTCATCGGCGGCGGCCCAGGCGGCTATAACGCGGCAATCCGGCTGGGCCAGCTCGGCCTTTCCGCCGCCTGCATCGACAAGCGCGGCAGCTTCGGAGGCACCTGCCTCAATATCGGGTGTATCCCGTCCAAGGCGCTGCTGCATGCCACCGAGCGTTTCCATGAAGCGCAGACCGATTTCGCCGCGCTCGGCATCAAGACCAAGGTCGATCTCGACCTGCCCGCGATGATGGCCCGCAAGACCAAGGTGGTGGGCGAACTCACCAAGGGCGTGGAATTCCTGTTCCGCAAGAACAAGGTCGAAGCGATCGTCGGGGAAGGCCGCATCACCGCGCCTGGAAGGATCGAAGTCAAAACCGCGGACGGTTCGGTGCGCAACATCACCGCCAAGGCGATCATCATCGCCACCGGCTCGGACATCGCGCCGCTGCCGGGCATCACCATTGATGAAAGCCAGATCGTGTCCTCGACTGGCGCGCTATCGCTGACTGCGGTCCCGAAGAAATTGCTGGTGGTGGGGGCGGGCGTGATCGGGCTGGAGCTGGGCTCGGTTTGGCGGCGGCTGGGCGCCGAGGTGACGGTGGTCGAATTCCTCGACCGCGTGACGCCGGGCGTGGACCTGGAAGTGAGCAAGGCGCTTCAGCGCATCCTTACCAAACAAGGATTCAGCTTCCAGCTTTCCACCAAAGTGACAGGGGTGGAGAAAAAAAGGACCGGCCTTGCGGTGACCGTCGAGCCTGCCGCCGGCGGCGACAAAAGCATCATCGAATGCGATGTAATGCTGGTCGCAATCGGTCGGCGGCCCTATACGCAGAATCTCGGTCTGGACGCAGTGGGCGTCAAACTGGACAGCAAGGGCCGGGTCGTCACCGATCCCCATTTCCAGACCAATGTGCCGGGCATCTACGCCATTGGCGACTGCCGCGACGGTCCGATGCTTGCGCACAAGGCCGAGGACGAAGCGGTCGCGGTTGCCGAAAACCTGGCCGGCAAGGCGGGGCATGTGAATTACGACGCGATTCCATCGGTGATCTACACCGCGCCGGAAGTGGCGAGCGTGGGCAAGACCGAGGAGGAATTGCGCGCAGCCGGTATCGCCATCAAGATCGGCAAGTTTCCCTTCACCGCCAACGCCCGCGCCAAGACCATCGCCGCCACCGACGGTTTCGTGAAGATCATCGCCGACGCCAAAACCGACAAGGTTCTTGGCTGTCACATCATCGGTCCGGAAGCGGGCAATCTGCTCGCGGAAGTCGTGCTGGCGATGGAGTTCGGTGCGTCATCCGAAGACATTGCCCGCACCTGCCATTCCCATCCGACCTTGACCGAGGCGGTGCGCCAAGCCGCGATGGGTGTGGAAGGCTGGACTATGCAGATGTGACTTGATTGGGAAGCATTGCTTCGCAATCAAGTCATCCCCGGCGAACGCGGAGCGGGGCTTCGCGTGAGGGAAGGGACAATCAGCGATGGCGTCCGGCGTTTTGCTATTCATGGCGAGCAGCAGGCGACGCCTTAATCCGCCCGCGAAGAAACTCACCGCACATGCTCGGGCCGGATGCCCACGCCCACGATCTGCGCCGGGATACGTTGCAAGCTGGGATAGCGGTCGATCAGCCGCACGATCAGAGGCGGCGAAGGGGTGCGGGCGGCGCGCAAGGTCGGGGCAATGATGCGATTCTGCGCCTGCACCTGAATCCATTGGATCACTCTGGTGGGAAATTCCCGCCGTCTTTGAATCTTCTTGAGATCGGAAAGACGAGGGACCCGCCGCCGCAGCACCGGCGCCAATATGTTTGCCGCCGCCACGGCATCCTGGATGGCGAGATTGACCCCCACGCCGCCCACCGGCGACATCGCATGGGCCGCATCGCCGATGCACAACAGGCCCGGCCGCGCCCATTGCTCCAGCCGGTCCACCGCCACGGTCAAGAGCTTGACCTGATCGAAACCGGCAATGGTCTCCACCCGGTCGCGCGCAAAGCCGGAGATGCTGCGAAGCCGCGCCCGGAACCCGGTAATGCCTTCGCGCTTGATTTCCTCGAAACTGCCCTTGGGAATGCCCAGCGCGCATTGCCAGTAATCGCCGCGATAAAGCATCACAAGGAATTGCCCGCCCGCCACCCGGCCCACCAGATCGACCGGATCGCCTTTCTCCAGCGGCAGCCGCAGCCAGAGCACGTCGAACGGTGCGCCGATCACCTTGAGGGGGAGATTCGATTTGTCGCGCAGCACCGAATGGCGCCCGTCGGCCGCGATGGTGAGTCCCGCCCGGACCAGCAGATTGCCGGCCGGCCCACGCGCCAGCACGCCCGCGATGCGACGGCCCGACGCCAGAAGGTCCCGCGCTTCGGTCTGCATCAGGAGATGGAAATGGGGGAATTTCTTCGCTTCCGCCGCCAGGAAGTCCAGAAAATCCCATTGCGGCATCAGTCCGAGGAATTTGCAGGTCGTGGAGACCCGGCTAAAGTCCCCGATGGTGAATTTCTCCTTTCCGATCTCGATGGTCAGATGGCGGATTTCGCTGTGCGGCAGCTTCAGGAAGCGCTCCAGCAGCCCCAGCTCATGCATAAGCTCCAGGGTCGAGGGGTGGATGGTGTCACCGCGGAAATCGCGCAGGAAATCCTTGTGCTTCTCCAGCACCGTCACGTCCACACCGGCGCGGGCCAACAGATAGCCGGTCATCAGTCCGGCCGGTCCGCCCCCGGCAATCACACACGTCGTCGAAATGGAGTCCAAGTCTGTATCCCCTGTCCGGCTATTTAACGCCCCGCTCGCCAAGGCGCGAGACATTCGCTAGCTTGCCCCCATGCGTCCGAACCGACTGCGTGAAATCTGGGCCGCCGGCAAGCCCGCCCTGAATTGCTGGGTATCGCTTCCCGGCGTGCTGGCGGCCGAGATGCTGGCCCATCAGGGCTGGGACAGCTTGACCGTCGATTTGCAACACGGCCAGAGCGACTTTGCCGCGATGTGCGGGATGTTCGCCGCCATCTCCACCACCGATACGGTGCCGTTGATGCGGGTGGCCTGGAACACGCCCGGCGATGTGATGCGGGCGCTGGATGCGGGCGCCTATGGCGTGATCTGCCCCAATATCGACACCCCGGAGGATTGCGAGCGCTTCGTGGGCGCCTGCCGCTATGCTCCGGACGGCTATCGCAGCTTCGGGCCCAAACGCGCCATTCTCTATGCCGGCCCGGACTACATCCATTATGCCAATGAGACCCTGCTCGCCATTGTGCAGATCGAAAGCGTCAGCGGCCTCAACAATGTCGATGCGATCGCAAAAACCAAGGGTCTGGACATGCTCTATGTAGGGCCGTCCGACCTTGGCCTCGCGCTGGGGCGGGAGGCCCGGCAGAACCAGACCGACCCGGTTGTGATGGAGGCGGTGGATCATATCCTTGCTGCCGCCAAGCGGGTGGGACGCTTCGCGGGCATGCATTGCACCAGCGCCGAATATGCGATGGAGATGATCGAGAAGGGCTTCGATTTCGTCACCGTGATCTCCGACGAAGGCCTGTTGGCGAAGGGCGCGGCCATCCGGGCCCAGATACCCCGGTAGCAATCTGTAATCTTGCGTTTCCATCCCGCCGCTTGCGCGGGGGGCGAATCCCGTTATCCTGGCCCCTGCAACAATCTTGAAAAGGAGGTGATCCAGTGTCTCATTGTCACGATCTGCGGACCGGAAGGCTCGCGAACTGGATCCTCTCTTCGAAGGTCCAGACCGCTTAAGACTGGTCCACAGCGAAGACAATGGAAGGGCCGCCCCGTTGGGGTGGCCCTTCTTGTCTTATGGGGGGCTTTTCATAAACTTGGCGCAGGGAAGGACTTTCGATGAACGGCGCCCAAAGCCTGGTCCAGACGCTTTTCGATTCCGGCGTCGAGGTCTGCTTCGCCAACCCAGGCACCTCGGAAATGCATGTGGTCGCGGCGCTGGACACGATGCCCGGCCTGCGCGGCATCCTGACCCTGTTCGAGGGCGTGGCGACTGGCGCTGCCGACGGCTATGCCCGCATGGCCGAAAAGCCGGCGATGACCTTGCTGCATCTGGGACCCGGCTTCGCCAACGGCATCGCCAATCTGCACAACGCCCGCAAGGCTGCCGTGCCGGTCGTCAATATCGTGGGCGATCACGCCACCTCCCATTCGATCTATGACGATGCGCCGTTGTCATCGGACATTTTCGGCATCTGCCGGCCGGTGTCCGACTGGCTCGAAAGGACCGCCAGCGCCCGGACCGCAGCTTCGGATGCAGCGCGGGCGGTCGCGGCAGCGCGCGCCGCGCCAGGACACATCGCCACCCTGTTGGTGCCGGCAGACGCCGCCTGGAGCGCGGGCGCCGAAAGCGCTGCAGCGGCCTTGCCGGTGGGAGGGCCCGCACCGGTCGCTTCCTCCACCATCGACCGTGTGGTCCGCGCGCTGCGGTCAGGACGCAAGAGCGCCTTGCTGATGCGTGGCGCCGCAACCCATCGCGCGGGGCTGGAAGCGGCGGGGCGCATTGCCGCCGCGACCGGTGTGCGGCTGATGCATGATTATTTCGCCCCCCGCATCACCCAGGGCGCGGGCCTGCCGCGGATCGAGCGCATTCCCTACTTCGCCGAACAGATCATGGAATGTCTTGCCGGGCTGGAGCAGATCGTTCTGGTCGGCGCGCCACCGCCCGTGACGTTCTTTGCCTATCCCGACAGGCCGAGCTGGATGACGCCGGAAGGCTGTGCGCTGCTCACCCTTGCCAATCCGCATGAGGATGCGGTGGCGGCGCTAACTGCCCTGGCCGAAGCGCTGGGTGCGCCCAAAACCTATATGCCGGTGAAGGTGGCGCGGCTCGACCTGCCGCAGGCGGGCGCGCTGAACAGCTTTAGTATGGGCCAGATCATGACGCGCTTCCTGCCGGAGAATGCGATTATCCCGGAGGATGCCGTCACCTCCAGTCTTGGTATGCACTATTCTCTGGTCCATGCACCGATCCATGACACGCTCTACCTGACCGGGGGCGCCATCGGCGGGGCCCTGCCCATGGCGACGGGCGCTGCGGTGGCCTGTCCCGACCGTAAGGTGATTGGCATCAGCGGCGATGGCGCGGCTGCCTATACCTTGCAGGCGCTATGGACCCAGGCGCGGGAGAAGATGGATGTCACCACCGTGATCTGCGCCAACAAATCCTATGCCGTGCTCAATGTGGAGTTGGCCCGCGCCGGTGTCAGCAATATCGGCCCCAAGGTGCAGCAGATGCTGGACCTGCATGACCCCGAACTCGACTGGGTCAGTTTGGCTCGCGGCATGGGCGTGGAGGCAAGCCGCGCCGCAAGCACGGACGATTTCGCGCGCCAATTCGAGGACGCGATGAACAACAAAGGTCCGCGCCTGATCGAAGCGGTGATCTGACCTCTATTTCGCGATATGCGGAACGTGCAGGGTCATCAAGGTCAACCCCTCCGGCCCCACGCTGGCGAAATAATGTGCCGTGCCGGCAGGAACGAAGAAATAGCTGCCCTTCTCCATCGTATAGGTCTTGCCGCCGGTGATGCCGCTGCCGGACAGGTTGGTGGCGTTGCGGCGGGTCTGGTCCTTCAAGGTGCCGCCCAGGACGAAGCTGCCCGAGCCACCGATCACGTTGATCAGCTCGTCTTCATTTTCATGGACCGACGCGGGTGTGGGCTGGGCCCGATATTCCAGCATGGCATGATAAGGGCCCACCGAGACCAGTGGCTGGGGGGTCATGCGCGCCGCAGCCTTGCCTTTGGCCATCGCGGCGGCGACATCGGCCGGCGAGGCATGGGTTTTCGGCATCTCCGCGGGTTGGGCGAAAGCCGGCAGAGCAACGGCGAACAGCAGGGCGGCGGCAAAGGGAACGCGCATGAAATCCTCCTCGAAATGGCGCTTTTTGGCAGATGATAGCGGCAGCGGGCGGCCGGCGCGAGGGGCCTGTTGGTGCGGGGGTGAAGGGAGAACAAAAGGCCATTGCCAATTGAAAGTAAAGGCGCCCGTTTACCGATTCTTATCCTTGACGCACTTAAATCCTTCGCGGACGCCATGACATTTGCGGGGATCGAAGCTCCTCGTCCGGCCGTCCCAGAGGATCGCGTCAGCCACAGGGGACGAGAATGAGATCGCCGGCCGAAATGGACATCGTCCAGATCGACATCAGCACCAAATGCCACTTGAAATGCTCCAATTGCACCCGGCTGATCGCGCATCAGCCGAAGCGCGAGGACATGTCGCTCGAGAAATTCGAGCATGCCGTCAAGAGCATGCAAGGCTGGCAGCGTCCCGGCAACATTCTCGGCGTGATCGCGGGCGAGCCGACCCTGCATTCGCAATTCGAGCAGATCTCGATGCGCTTCGCTGAAATGTGGGGCGGTCCGCTGACCGGCAATGGCAAATTCCCCATCGAGGATTTCAACGATATCGCTGTCCAGCGCCTACATGATCGCACCAATGGCCGCGGATTGTGGACCAGCCTCGGCGCCGGCTTCTATCGCCATTACGAAACCATCATGGAAGTCTATGGCTTCTGGAATGTGAACACCCATGAGACCGCGGGCCGTCACCAGGCATTGCTGGTCTCGCGCAAGGATTACCAGGAAGCGACCGGGATTTCCGACGAGACCTGGCTCAACAACCGCGACAATTGCTGGGTGCAGAAGCTCTGGTCGGCCACCATCAACGACAAGGGCGCTTATTTCTGCGAAGTCGCCGCCACCATCGACCGGCTCTATTTCAACGGTCAGCATGCCTGGCCGGTCGAACAAGGCTGGTGGCAACGTAAGCCGGAGGATTTTACGGCCCAGCTCGACCTCTGCAATTATTGCTCCTTGGCGCAGCCCGGCCCGGCCCAGATCGACATGCTGGA
>DATATP010000351.1:0-2566 GCA_036268715.1 Rhizomicrobium sp.
CGCTATCTTTCGACACCGTTATTTGACGGGTTGTGAGCGGTCAGTCGTCTTGCCGCACAAGACGACTGACGGAACGGTCCGGGGTACCGTTCCGAGCGAATAACGCCGCGAGCACAAGCGAGCGGCCGGGTGGTGATGAGAGTACCCAGATATCCGCTCTGGTTTTCCAGGCTGGCTATTCCAATCGTGTCCCCCGGCATTGCCGTAACCAGGGGAGGAAAGAATTAGTGTCAGACAGCAGGTACGTTGGTCAGAATATCTGGCCGGTCCGTGCAGATCGCATCGACACCAACAGCGATAAGGCGCTGCATCTCCGCCTGCTCATTCACAGTCCAGGCCGCGAGCTTGAGGCCAAGCGCCTGAGCCCGGCGGGCGCGCTCGGCGGTCAGATCGCGATGATTTGGAAACCAGCCCTCCCCGCCCGATGCGGCGATGGCGGCAAGCACCGGCACCGCATCGCCCTGCAATTTGTCGGTGGTGAACCAGCAGCGCGCGGCCGGTGATTTTTCCTTCACCCGCAGCAGCGCCCGCCAATCGAAACCGACACAGACGACGCGATCCTCGAAACCGGCGCAATGGATCGCCGTCATCGCGGCATCGGCCAGGGCGATGGGATCGGCACTGTCTTCACTCAAGTCGCACTTCAACTCGACCAGAAGCAGGAAGGGCCTGCCCGCGACTTTCGCCACCGCGATCACGGCGTCCAAGGTGGGGATGCGCTCGCCGTCCGCTGGCCGCAGGTCGGAATGACGCAACGCATAATCGCTCCCCGGCTTCGGGCGGCCGACATCGAAGCGGTGCAATTCTTCCAGGGTCATGTCCTTGAGGCGTGGCCCAGGCTCGGCCAGCCATGCGCCATCGCGGCGCGCCACATCCTGCATCAGCCGATAATCGTGATGCACCACCACCGCACCGTCGCGCGACAATTGCACGTCCAATTCCGCCCCGTCGCAGCCGCGCGCGATGGCGTCGCGGAATGCCGCCAGCGTGTTCTCCGGCCCCAGGCCCGCGCCGCCGCGATGGGCGATATTGAGTGTCATGGCCGCAAGTTAAGGCCGGGACACCTCGCGCGCCACCCCATGGCTGCTTGCAACAATCTCTTGTCATCGCGGTTGTTCGCGATAGGCTCTATCTGCAAAATGAATGGAAAACGCCGGATGCTCCGCAAATTCTCTCACGCCGCGCTGTTGCTCGGGCTTCTGGCCCTGGTTGCGCCCTTGTCGCGCCCCGCCCGGGCCGCGTCCGAATATCTGACGCCCTTCCCGGCCCACCATGTCATCGCCAACATCTATTTCGTCGGCACCAAAGGGATGGCCGTCTATCTGATCGCTACGCCGCAGGGAAATATCCTGGTCAATTCCGGCCTTGAAGGCAGTCTGCCGCTGGTCAAGGACAGCATCCGCAAGCTGGGCTTCAACTATAGCGATACCAAGCTCCTGCTGATCAGCCATGCCCATTTCGACCACGCCGCGGCGAGCGCCCAGATCGTGAAGGAGACCGGCGCCAAATATGAAGTGATGGATGCCGATGTGCCGGTGGTGGAGTCCGGCGGCAAAACCGATTTCAATTATGGCGACAAGGGTGGCGAGAATCTTTATCCGCCGGTCAAGGTGGCCCGCGTGCTGCATGACGGCGACACGGTATCCTTGGGCGGCACCGTGCTGACCGCCCGCAAAACACCAGGCCATACCAAGGGCTGCACCACCTGGACCACGGCAGTGAAAGATGGCGGCAAGACCTTGAATGTCGTGATTGTTGGCAGTCCCAATGTAAATCCCGGCTATGTGCTGGTGAACAACAAGCGCTATCCGCAGATCGCACAGGATTATGAAACCACGTTCCGAGTGCTGAAGGACCTGCACGCCGATGTGTTCCTGGGCGCGCACGGCGATTATTACGATATGCCGGCGAAATATGCGCGGCTGAAGGCGGGCCACGCCAATCCGTTCATCGATCCGGTGGGGTATCGGGCCTATGTCGCAAACCGCGAAGCCGCCTTCCGCAAGGAACTGGCCCGGCAGCAGGCGGGCGGCAAGCCCTGACGGCTTTTTTGTTTGCGGCGAATTTGCATCAGCCCCGCGCCGATCGTTGCGCATCGCGTTACCGCGATTGACTCACGGCAGGCGCGGGCGTACCCAACGCGCCCAATCCAGCAGGGAGGTGATTTTCATGTTCGAACATATTTCGTGCATCCGCGACGCGCCCTCCCGCCTTGGCGGCACTGCGTTCAGTGCCCGTGTGGGGAAACGCTAGGCTTTGCGCCTTTGTGAACCTTCCGGGCCCGCCTTTGGCGGGTTTTTTGTTGCCTGATCGATAAACTCATGACCGACGTGACACAAATGGACTTCACCGCATCTGGCCCCCGCATCGCCGGCCGGCGCCACAGCGCCTGGCTTATGGAGGCGCGCGAGCTGCTGCGCCTGGCGCTGCCACTGGCTGCCACGCAACTGGCGCAGATGGCGATCCTCGCCACCGACACATTGATGCTGGGCCATTTGAGTCCCACCGCGCTTGCCGCGGCGGCGCTGGGCAACACGGTGTTCTTTTTCACCTGGCTCTTGGGCAC
>DATATP010000352.1:0-3891 GCA_036268715.1 Rhizomicrobium sp.
CCCGTTGCTGCGTGATCCGGCGCGTCTTGAGATCGTCGACCGGCATACCCCGGTCCTTCATCGCGATTTCTGTCAACTTGCGGCTATTCAACGGCACCCCTGACGCCCGCAATGCCTCAATCAGGATACGGGATAGCTCGCCCTTGAAGGCAGCGTGAGGCGGTGGGACCGGCCGTGGGCCGAATTGGGAAAGGTCGATTTCGGGGTCGAAGATGCGGATCGTACACTCGACGTTATCCAGTTCGGTCACGGCCAGCTTTAACCGGCGCTGCAAATCCTCGATTTGACCGGCTATCTCGCGGCGTTTGGCGATCAAGGCTGTGAGGACGTGGGGGAGGGCTTTTTCGGGGTGTTTACGGATGGGCTTTGTCATGCGGGAGAAATACCCCCGGACCCCCGAAGACAGAAGATTGCGCTAGGTGTGACTGCTGCATAATGGCGGAATTCGCCCGAGGGGTGCTCGACAGCCTGCGCCAGCCGATCGAGACCGGCGAAGCAGTGGTGGCGCGGGCCAATGCCCATGTGCGCTATCCGGCGCGTTTCCAACTGGTGGCGGCGATGAACCCCTGCCGCTGCGGCTATCTCTCCGAGCCTGCCCAGGCCTGCGGCCGCGCGCCGAAATGCGGCACCGATTACCAGTCGCGCATCTCCGGTCCCCTGTTCGACCGGATCGACATTCATGTCGAAGTCGCTGCCGTGACCGCGCGCGATCTCGCCCTTCCGCCGGCGGCCGAAGGCAACAGCGAAGTCGCGGCCCGGGTCGCCGCGGCGCGCGCCATCCAGCGGGACCGCTATGCCCGCATGGCCTGCGCACCAATGCCGACGCGGAGGGCGAAGTGCTTGACGATGCGGCGCGTCCCGACGCGGCCGGCGCAAAGCTCCTTGCCGACGCGGCGGAGCGCATGAAGCTGTCGGCGCGCGGCTATCATCGGGTATTGAAAGTGGCCCGCACCATCGCCGATCTGGCGGGCGCCGCCGCAGTCGGAAAGACCCATCTCGCCGAGGCTTTATCTTACCGCCGGATTGTGCATCCTTCGGGGTAGCGCGGGGGCGCTTGGCCCGGAGACGTGGTTGACGGGGTTTGCCGCTCCTCATACCAATGTGCTGCGCCCATCCAACCGGCGGCGTGTCGCCGGAGCTTTGCTGGTTGTTCTGCTGCATTTCTTGTTGTTGCTGGCAGTGCTGCACGCTGTCATTCGTCGACCGTCGTTGCCGCTCCGGGGCGAACTTGTCTTTGTACTGCCACACCTATTGCAACCTGCACGGACGACTAGGGCGCCGCTGCCGCCCCGCCCGCCCGCGCGCATGACCCTGCCGCTCCACGCTCTTCCGCCCGTCATCCCCTCGCTGCCAGCTGTCGCGCCATCCCGCCTCGCAGCGCCCCAGGCGCAGCCCGACCTAAGGGGACTGGGCCAGAGCTTGTTTGGCTGCGCGCCGGAAAATTTGGCCACCCTGACACCACAGCAGCAGATGCGCTGCGGCAGCGCCTTCGCACCGCCAGACCAAACGCAAGAACTTATCCACCCGCACTCAAATGTGAGTGACCCGGATTTGCGTGCCGTAGAAATGGCAAAGAAAAACACGCCGGCCCATGTACCATGCACCTCCATAGCGAGCCAAGGAGCCCCCGCAAGTTCACGGCAGGTCCTTACGCTGTTCTGCACGGTAAAAATTCCGTTGCCGTGAACACGGGAACCACCGCCGCCGATTCTTCGTTACTGCAGCAACGGGAGGATTCCATGAGACCATTGACGGTGCTGGGCGCAGTTCTGATTGTCGTGGGCGTGATTGCCCTGTTTCTCGGTCATTTCAGCTTCACCGAGACCAAGCCGCTCGTGAAGGCTGGGCCGTTGCAGGTCAATTCCGAAGAAAATCACACAGTATGGATTCCCACCGTAGCGGGAATCGTGGTGGTGCTGGCGGGCCTCGGTCTGGTCATCGCAGGCCGCCGCACCTGACTCGACCTCAGTGCCGCAATTTGTCGAGTGCCGCGATGTCGCCGCGGGTCGCCATCGCGGCATGGCTTTCCAAGGCACGATAGTGCCGCACGACGCCCTGTCCCAGCCGGTTGAGCGCGGTGCCGCCGCCATTTGCTCCGCCGCGGCGCGTTTCCAACACCGGCGCGCCGAAAACCTTCTCGGTATCCTTCAGCATCAGCCAAGCCCGGCGATAGCTTACTTTCATCGCCGAGGCGGCGGCGCGGATCGATCCTTTTTCCTCGATCAATTCCAGAAGCCGCGCCTTGCCCGGACCGAAAGCGCCTTCGCCGACGGGCACACGGATGAAGAGTCGGTCAGTCATGATTGCCACAACATCAGCCATCGCCGTTTTGCGGGCAAGCGCCAAACGTGATATCTCGGCAAGTATCACGAAGGATTCCCAGTGCGTCTGCGCCCGCTTTTTGCCGCTCTGCTGCTCGTTCTTGCGCCCACTCTGGCTGAGGCCGCCGACATCACCGTGTTCGGCGCCGCTTCGCTGTCGGATGCCCTCAATGAGATCGCGGGGGATTACCAGCACCAGAGCGGCCGGACGGTGGCGGTGTCGCTTGCCGCATCCTCGTCCCTCGCCCGGCAGATCGAAGCTTCGGGCGGGGCGGACATCTTCATCTCAGCCGATGAGGACTGGATGAACTATCTCGACAAGAAGGGCTTAATCCAGCACGGCAGCCGCAAGAACCTGCTCGGCAACCGGCTGGTGTTGATCGAGCCCTCCGATTCCCACCTGGCCATCGATGTCGCGCCGCATTTCGGTCTCAAGACGGCGCTCAAGGGCGGCCGGCTCGCCATCGCCGATCCGGACGCCGTGCCGGCGGGACGATATGGCAGGGAAGCGTTGATCAAGCTGGGCGTCTGGGACAGCGTTGCGGACCATCTCGCCCGGGCCGAGAATGTGCGGGTGGCGCTGGCCTATGTGGCGCGCGGCGAGGCCCCGCTGGGCATCGTCTATGAGACCGACGCCAAGGCCGAGCTACGGGTGAAGGTTGCCGGGGTCTTTCCCGAAAACAGCCATGCTCCGATCCTTTATCCCGAAGCGCTGACCAAGGGCGCCAAGCCCGCCGCGCGGGGTTTTCTTACCTATCTGTCCTCGCCCGCTGCCCGGGCGGTGTTCGCCAGGGACGGCTTTATCGTCAAATAGAGCATTGTTTGGTCGCTGTTCCGGACGGAGTTGCCTAGCAACAGCGTCAGGCAACGCGGTACACTTTTCCTGGAACCGCTCCAGCGACAAAACAGCCTGCTCGCATTGACAGAGCGGGCCCCGGCCGGAATCATCGCCCGATTGCGGCGCTATACAAGAATCAAAGCCGCCAAGGAGGATTTTATGCGTGTTTCCCTCAAATTCGGTCTCGCCGCCTTGGCGACCTTGGCCCTGGCAGGTCCGGTCTTTGCCGAAAGCCTGGACAAGCTGCTGCATGGCGGCGCCATGGCCACCACCAATGCGCCCCCCGATCCCAGCCATATTCCCTTCTCCCTGCCCAAGGACATCAAATGGACCGGCTCGAACGGGGAATATACCGCGATGCTGTTCGGCGATCCCAACAAGGCTGGCATTTATGGACAGTTGATCCGCTGGGAGCCCGGCCATAACAGCAAGCCGCATTTCCATTCCCAGGACCGCTTCATTTATGTCGTCTCCGGCACCTGGTGGGTGAGTTCCAGCACCCATTACGACACCAACAAAATGTATCCCGTCCCTGCCGGCAGCAAGACGGAGGATGTGAAGAACACGGTGCATTGGGACGGCGCCAAGCCCGCGACCGGGCCAGCGTTGCTGCTTCTGGTCGGCGAAGGACCCATGCACACCACAAGACTGGTGCCGAAGGACCCGAGCAAGCCCGAGGAAGGCCAGGACTTCGTACCGCCGCCCGCAAAATAACCATGCGACAGAAAACGC
>DATATP010000353.1:0-4313 GCA_036268715.1 Rhizomicrobium sp.
GTCGCTGACCTGCGCCAGCAACACCTTGGCGCGCGTGGTCTCGCCGGCGCGTTCGGCGGCCATGATCTTGCGATAAAGAGCAACATCGCTGTCGCTCAACACGTGCGGCGTCACCGACTGCGCGACCGCGGCGGCCGGTGCGGGCGTGGAGGGCGAAGGCACCGGCGTTTCGGGGACGGCCGGTTGCGCGGTCGCGCGCACCGCAAGCAGGGCGAGGAACGGCAGCAGCAAGGCAACGCGCGTGCGGATGGTACAGCCCCGAAGATCGATAGCGGAACTCTAACTAGCCTCTGGTTAAAGTTCCAGCAACTATGCCGGACCCACCAGAATGTCTCTCAAGCCATTGATTGCAGTCGTGCTTGCGCCATCGAGAGATCGCGCCAAGCCAGCTTTTTGTGGGCAGGCTGGCGCAGGAGATAGGCGGGATGCAGGATCGGCATCACCGGCACAAGGCGTTCGCCGACGCGGTAGTCCAGCCAGCGGCCCCGCAATTTCATGATTCCATCGGTGACGCCCGTTACATGCCGCGCCGCGACAGCGCCGAGCAGGATGATGAGCTTGGGGCTCGCGAGTTCGATATGGCGGCGCAGGAATGGCAGACACTGGGCCGCTTCTTCGGGCGACGGATCGCGATTGTCCGGCGGACGCCAGTTGATGACGTTGGTGATATAGGCGTTGGTTCGGCGGTCCAGACCGATGCTTGCCATCATCTTGTCCAGCAACTGCCCGGCCCGGCCGACGAAGGGCTTGCCGATCCGATCCTCGTCCCGGCCGGGAGCCTCGCCGATGAACATCACATATCCCGGGATGCCGTCGGCAAATACGGTATTGGTCGCGGAACGCTTCAAGGCGCACCCGTCGAATGCCTCCATCGCGGCACGCAGTTCCTCGAGCGTCATGGCGCGGCCCGCCATCTCCATCGCGGCGCCGATGGCGTCGGGGGAAGGCGAGGAGGGGCCGGCCTGCGCGGCAGGGCGTGCCTGTGGCACGCGGGAGGGCGGAACCGGCGCCTTTTGGGCGAACCGATCGACCGGCGCATCGCCGATTGCCTCATCGGCGCCGGCTTCAACCAGCCAATTGAGGGTGGAAAGCGGATCGGACATGACCCTATTCTAAAGCAACGCCGCCTTCGGGTGTAGAGAAGAGAAAAGCGACAGATGACGGAAAATACGCCTCCGCAGCGCGAAAGCATGGACTATGACGTGGTTATTGTCGGCGGCGGGCCGGCGGGTCTCGCCGCCGCGGTCAGGTTGAAGCAATTGGCGGCGGCGGAGAAGCGCGAAGTCAGCGTTTGCGTCGTGGAAAAGGGCTCGGAAGTGGGCGCCCATATCCTTTCTGGCGCCGTGATCGATCCCAGGGCGCTGGGCGAATTGATCCCGGACTGGAAAGCGAAAGGTGCGCCGGTCGAGACAGAAGTGACACAGGACCAGTTCGCTTTCTTCACCCGGACCGGAGCGATCACACTTCCCCATTTCCTGTTTCCCCCGCTGATGTCCAATCGTGGAAACTATATCGTCAGCCTGTCCAATCTCTGCAAATGGCTGGCGAGCGAGGCGGAAGCCCTTGGCGTGGAAATCTATCCTGGTTTTCCCGCGCACGATCTCATCATGGAGAATGAGACCGTCAAAGGCATCGTCACCGGCGACATGGGGGTGGCGAAGGATGGCCATCACAAGGATAATTATACTCCGGGCATGGAATTGCGGGGCAAATATACCCTGTTCGCGGAAGGCGCGCGGGGATCGCTGTCGAAAATCCTCATTCGCAAATTCGATCTCGGCCACGACCGCGAGCCGCAGAAATATGGCATCGGTCTGAAAGAGCTATGGGAGCTTGCGCCTGACAAGCATAAAAAGGGACTCGTGCTGCATGGTATGGGCTGGCCACTCGCCAACGACACGGGCGGCGGACTGTTCGTCTATCATTGGGGCGATAATCTTTGTTCCATCGGTTTTGTGGTGCATCTGAACTATAGGAACCCCTGGCTGGAACCGTTCAGCGAATTCCAGCGCGCCAAGACCCATCCGCGCATCGCGAGAATGTTGAAAGGAGGTAAGCGCATTGGCTATGGCGCGCGCGCGATCACCGAAGGCGGCTATCAGTCTGTGCCGCGCCTTTCCTTTCCGGGCGGGGCGCTGATCGGCTGTGCCGCGGGTTTCGTCAATCTGCCGCGCATCAAGGGTAGCCACAATGCGATGAAGACCGGAATGTTGGCCGCCGAGGCGACCTTTGCCGCGTTGGGCGAAGGGCGCGCGGGCGACACTCTGGACAGCTATGATGCGGCCTATGCGACAAGCTGGGTCGCGAAGGACCTTAAGCTGGTGCGCAATGCCAAGCCGCTCTGGTCCAAGCTGGGCACGCTTTTGGCGCTGCCCTTCATCGGCCTGGATTTGTGGACCAACCAGCTTCTCGGATTGTCGTTGTTCGGAACTCTGGGCCAGGGAGAACCCGATTTCGCGTGTCTCAAAAAAGCGAAGGATTGTCCGAAAATAGACTATCCCCGGCCTGACGGGAAATTAACGTTCGACCGTCTATCCAGCGTGTATCTGTCCGGGACCAATCATGAGGAAGACCAGCCGGTGCATTTGGTCCTTGCCGACCCGGCCATTCCCATCTCGGTCAATTTGCCCGAATATGCGGAGCCGGCCCAGCGATACTGTCCGGCGGCGGTGTATGAAGTGGTGGAGGAGGGGGGCGGCCCTCGCTTTCAGATCAACGCCCAGAATTGCGTGCATTGCAAAACCTGCGACATCAAGGACCCGGCGCAGAACATCACCTGGATAACGCCGGAAGGCGGCGGCGGACCCAATTATGCGAATATGTGAAAACCGTCTGACAGCGATTGTGAGAACCGGTTTGCGTCCGGCCGCGAGTCAATTGTTAGGGAGCGGACGATGAAACGCACCGTCATTCTATCGATCCTGTTGGCGTTGGCCGGTTGCGCCACGATGCGGGGTGCACCGCATGTCGGGCCCGCGCCAGATCCTGGCTCCAAAGAAGACGACGCCTATGCCACCTATCTCTCGGCGCGCTTTGCGGCGAACGAGCATGATCTGGCCCAAGCGGCGCATTATTACAGCCAGAGCCTGAACAATGATCCCGGCGATCCGACCCTGCTGGCAATGTCCTTCTTCTATTCCGCAACGATAGGCGATTTCGATGCTGCCGGCCGCTATGCCACGCGTCTGGTCGCAGCGACACCGGGCGACCGGGCAGCGCGGCTGACTTTGGCGGTGATTGCCTTCAAGCACAAAGATTATGCGGCTGTGCGCAAAAATCTGAGTCTTTCCGACAAGGGCCCCTATACCGGGCTCACGATCTCGCTGTTCGATGCCTGGGCTGCTGCCGCCACCCATGACGAGGCCGCGGTGACGAAGGATCTTGCCGCACTGGCAGCGGAGAAGGGGGCGGAAAACATGGCCGCCTATCACGCCGCGCTGTTGGCGGACTATCTCGGCAAGGCAGGGGCTGCCGAGACGGCCTACAAAAAGGCGCTGGCGGCCAATGTCGTGACTCCGCGTGTGCTGGATGCCTATGGCCGCTTCCTGGAGACCCATGGCCGCGCCGTCGAGGCCGAGGCGCTTTATCGCCGTCATCAAGGCCAGACCGGGCTCGCGGTCGTAACAGGGCCCGGCATCGCCCGCATCGCCGCAGGCCAGAAGGCTGAGCCCTTGATTCGCACGCCGGAGGATGGCGCGGCGGAGGCGCTGTTCGGTATCGCAGCCTCGCTGACCGATCCGCAGAGCGCCGACAGCTCGATTCTCTATCTGCGCATGGCGATGTATCTTCGTCCCGACCTGACCTTGGGCAACGTGCTGCTGGCCGATCGATTTGAGACCTTGCACAAATTCGAGGAAGCGATCGCGATCTATCACGCGATCCCGACGGATTCTCCCTATTACCGGATCGCTGCGCAACAGGCGGCATTGGATGAATCGCGCCTCAACAAGGACGCCGCCGCCATCGCCGATCTGAAAAAACTCGTCGCTTCTGCGCCGAACGATGCGGAAAGCTGGATCGCATTGGGCGACGCCTATCGCGGGGCAGAGCGCTACGATTTGGCGGTGAGTGCCTATGACAGCGCCGAGAAGGCGCTTGGGACGCCGACAAAAAAGGACTGGACGCTTTATTATGCCCGCGCGATGGCGCAGGAGAAGCTGCACAGGCTGGGCGAATCCGAAGACGACATCCGGACCGCCCTCAAGCTGTCGCCCGAGCAACCTGAGTTGCTCAACTATCTCGGCTATAGCTTGGTGGACCGCAGCCGCAACATCCCGCAGGCACTGGCCATGCTGGAAAAGGCGCGGTCCTTG
>DATATP010000354.1:0-1847 GCA_036268715.1 Rhizomicrobium sp.
CGGAGGCTGCGGAATGAACCAGGCCCCTCTGCAAGCGCTCTACCCTTTCTTGCACGGCAAGCGGCAGGACGCCGTGAAACTGGACGATGCGCTGGCCCATTCCGTGTCAGTCAAAGCGGCGGAATCGCGTGCGGCCAGCGAAGCCTTCTTCGCCGCGAATACCCAGGCTCTTGTCGGCGCCGCGCATGCCCTGGCCTGCATGTGGCGGTCCGGCGGACGGCTGCTGGCGATGGGCAATGGCGGCTCCAGTTGCGACGCCGCGCATGTGACGGTGGAGTTTCTGCATCCCATCACCGCGGGCCGCCCTGCGCTCGCCACAGTCAATCTAGGTGCCGATCTGGCGATGCTGTCGGCGGTTGGCAACGATGTGGGATTTGATCAGGTCTTTGCACGCCAGATCGAGGCGCATGGCCGCGCCGGCGACGCGGTGATTGGCTTTTCCACGAGCGGCAATTCCGCCAATCTGCTGGAAGGTTTTGCCACTGCCCGGCGCAGAGGCCTGGTCACGCTCGGCTTCGCTGGCGGCGATGGTGGCAGAATGAAAAGCTCCGGCCTGGTCGATCATGTGTTGGTAGCCGAAACCCAGTCGGTGCACCGGGTGCAGGAATGCCATGTCGCCGGTTATCACATTCTGTGGGACCTGGTGCACACCCTGTTGGCCGACGCACGGGGTGCGACGCTATGAAATATGTGGACGAGTTCCGCGATCCCGCCAAAGCGCGCGCGCTGGTGGCCGAGATCAACAATCTGGTGACCCGCATCGCGCCTACCCGGCCCATCGCCATCATGGAAGTTTGCGGCGGCCACACCCATTCCATCTTCCGCTATGGCATCGAGGCCATGCTGCCGAAGGAGATCGAACTGGTGCATGGTCCCGGCTGCCCCGTCTGCGTTCTGCCGATGGGCCGGATTGACGATTGCGTCGCCATTGCCGAGCGGCCGGGCGTGATCTTCACCACCTTCGGCGATGCGATGCGCGTACCGGGATCGAAGAAGTCTCTTCTGCAGGCCAAGGCCGATGGCGCTGACATCCGTATGGTCTATTCCCCGATGGATGCGCTGGCGCTGGCCAAAAAGAATCCCAACCGCGAGGTGGTGTTCTTCGGTATCGGCTTCGAGACCACCATGCCCTCCACCGCGCTCACTGTGCTGGCGGCGGAACGCGAGGGCATCGTCAATTTCAGCGTCTTCTGCAACCACATCACCATCGTGCCGACCATAAAGGCGATCCTGGATAGTCCAGGTCTCAACATCGACGGTTTCCTGGGGCCGGGTCATGTCACCATGGTCACCGGCACCTCGCCCTATCGTTTCATCGCTGAATATTATCGCCGTCCGCTGGTGGTGGCGGGATTCGAGCCACTGGATGTGCTGCATTCCATCCAGATGGTGCTGAAGCAGATCGCCGAAGGCCGCTGCGAGATCGAGAATCAATATGCCCGGGTGGTGCCCGACGACGGCAATGGCCCGGCGCTGGAAGCGGTCGCGTGGGTCTATGAACTGCGCGAGTTCTTCGAATGGCGCGGGCTGGGCTCCATCGACCATTCCGGCGTGCGCTTTCGCGAAGCTTACGCCAGCTTCGATGCCGAGCGGAAATTCACTGTCCCCAATGTGCGCATCGCCGATCCCAAATCCTGCCAGTGCGGCGAGGTGCTGAAGGGTGCGATCAAACCCTGGCAATGCAAGGTGTTCGGCACCCAGTGCACCCCCGAAAAGTCGCTGGGGGCGCTGATGGTGTCGTCCGAAGGGGCTTGCGCCGCCTATTTTCAGTATGGCGTACCAAAGCAGAAGGTTCCGGCATGAACCAGGTGATCCGCCCCGCCCAGTTCGCCCGCCGTTTCGCCACC
>DATATP010000355.1:0-5806 GCA_036268715.1 Rhizomicrobium sp.
GACCGCGATCGAGCGGGTGTTGGGGTCCACTTCGGCGGCGATATTGTCCACCACCCCATTCAGGGTGCGGCCCGCCCCCGTCACCCGCGCGACGTCCCCCAGATGCACCGCGCCGAGGTCGGTGTCGAAGACGTGCGCCATCACCCAGACCTTCGACAGATCGGCCACAGTGAAAACAGGCGTGGTCCCTGCCTGAAGGAGCTGCCCGGGCTGAATCAGCTTTTCCACCACCGTTCCGGTGATGGGCGAGCGGATCGTGGCCTCGACGGCCGCGGTGTCCTTGCCCTCCTGGGTCTGGCGGATCACTGCCGGAGCCACCCCGAGCGATTGCAGGGCCTGCAGGCCCGCATCGCGATCCGCTTCGGCGCTGGCCGCATCGGTTTCGGCCTGTTCGGATTCCTTGGCGGAGACGCCCTGATGCGCCAGGAGATCCTTGTCCAAGTCGGCCAGCTTGCGTGCATTCTGGGCGGCAACCAACGCCTTGCGATAGGTGGAAACCGCGCTGGCATAATCGGGCGAAACCACCCTGGCCAGCGCGCCGCCTTTCTCCACGGCTTGGCCGGGCTCGACCAGAAGCCGTGTGACAGTGCCCGAGAAGGGAGCGAGCATGGCCGTGGCCTGATCGTTGTCGAAATCCACAATCCCCGTCGTATCCACATTCTTGCGGAAATGGCCGGCCGTCACCGTGGCCAATGTGATGTTGCGCCGCTGCTCGGGAGTGAGCGTGACATTGCTGCCGGTATTGGGCGGTGGATTCTCGGACTTGCCGCAGCCTGCGATCAGGCACAGCGCCGTCAGCGCGGTCGGCAAAAGGAATTTATTTCGCATTGGCTTCTCCCAGCTCTGGGCGATGCCACCAGCCGCCCCCCAGCGCCTGGAACAGCGCGGCGGTGTCGGCAAAGCGGCTGGCTTCGGCTTGCAGAAGAGCGATATGCGCCTGCTGATAGGCCTGTTCGGCCAGCAAAAGACCCAGCGTATCGTTATAGCCGTCCTTCAACTGATATTGCGTGATGTCCAGAGTCGCTTTGGCAGCGGCATCGGCATCGGCGCTGGCCTTGAGTGCCCTGGCGTCCTGCTGGAGCGCCGTCAGGCTGTCGGCCACATTCTGGAAAGCGGTCAGCACGGTAGAGCGGTACTGGGCCGCCGATTGCTGGTAATTGGCCCTTGCCGCTTTTTCGGTGTGGTAGAGCGTGCCGCCATCGAACAAGGTCGCGGCCAGACCGGCGCCGGCGTTCCAGAAATCGGTGCCGTCCGTGAAGAGCTGGTTGAAAACCAACGCGGAACTGCCCGCCTGGGCCGTGAGCGTGAGATTGGGCAGCATATTGGCGATGGCGACCCCGATCTGCGCGCTGGCGCTGTGAAGATTGGCCTGGGCCTGCAGCACGTCCGGCCGCTGCTCCACCAGCTTTGAGGGAAGGCTCACCGGAAGGTCCTCCGGCAGTTCGAGAGTCGAAAGATCGAGCTTCTCCGGCGGCTGGTCGCTGGGATAGCGGCCAACCAGGACAGCGAGTTCGTCGTTCAGTTGCGCATCCTGCTTGATGAGGGGTGGCAGTGCCGCCGCGGCTGCTGCGGCCGCAGTCTTTTGCGCGTTATAATCGACCCCGCTGGCATAGCCCTTGTCCAGCTGATATTTGAGGATCGCGAGCGACTTGTTCATCGCCGAGACCATCTCATTGGTCGCCTCGATCTGATTGCGGATCGATGCCTCCTGCACGGCGGTCGAGACCACATTGTCCACCAGCGTGTTGTAGGTGGCGATCATCTGGTAGCGCGCCGCCTCCGCCTGTGCATCGAGCGACTCCACCGTGCGGCGCTGCAATCCGAACACGTCGGGCATGTAGGAAATGTTCAATTGCGGCGTGAAAAGGTCGTACTGAAAGGCATTGTTGCTGGGCACGGGCGCCAAGGTCCCCGGCTGCTGGTAATGAAAAGCACCGGCAGAGAGGCCGACTTGAGGAAAGAACGGCCCGCGCCCGGCCAGCGCGGTTTCATGCGCCGCCTTGAGCGCAGCTTCGGCCGCCTTGAGGTCGGAATTGTTCTTGAGCGCCTGGGCGATCAGGGAGTTGAGCGCCGGTGAGTGGTAAAGCGTCCACCAGTCGCCCGCGATGTCGCCGCCATTGGCAAAGCGTTGTGCTTCGCCACCTGTTATGCCCGGCGTCGCCTCGGTAGACGACAGGGGCGCCGGCGTATAGGCGCCGACTGTCGGCGGGGCGGGTTTCTTGAAGTCAGGACCTACGGCGCAACCCGACAGCAACAATGCCGCCGTGATGATGCCGGGGCTACGCATATCCACGCTCGAACATGATGAGACCTCGCTGACGGAAAGGATTCGCCCGCGCGAAACGCGCCGGCGATTTCGAATGCCGCAAACAGGCAGCGGCTCTATCGGTCAGAGGGAGGGGGGCGCGCGACTTTGCCAGTTGCGATTTACCGCCGTGGCACTTTTGGCGGCGAAAAGCTGTGGGGCCGCCATCTCTGCCCATTGCACCGCGAGCAGCGGGATCGTGGCCTCGGGCATGAGGAAGCTGCCGGCATGCGTCACCACCTGACAGAAGGGACAGTCGAATGGCGAACTTCCCACCGGGGATTTGTGCCCCGGCTGATGGATCAGCGCGGCGGGCTTCGCGGCAGCCTCATGAATATGAGTCTGCGCCACATAGGATTGAAGGCTGAAGGCGAACAGCAAGAGCGAGGCGACCAATCGCAACATGGTCGCCCCGTCAAACCGTCCTAACCTTGCTGGGCCTATCGCCATCAATGCCCGCTGTCGATCTCGCATCTACCGGTTGTACCCGGTACTGTAAGACATCTCGCCGGTCTGCGCCAGCAGAGCGACTGCGAAGGGCCCGATGCAATTTGCCCCACACGTTAATTGTGGGTCTGCGCATTCCGCAAAATCGGCGGCAGGAATGCCTGTAAGATCGACGTTACGCGGTTGCAATATGGAAAGGCGCGAGACAGGCGGGTATCCTCCCTCCTTAAAGAACGGGAGGCATCATGATTCGCAAACTGCTTTTGGCATCGACATTCCTGGCCGGAGTTGTCCCCGCCTTTGCCGCCACCACCGATCCAACCCACGCGACCGGCCTGATGCCCGACCAGATCCAGTGGCACATGGGCGAGGCCAGCGACACGGCGTGGCCGATCGGCGACCAGCACAAGCCCGGCGCCTGCATGGAACTGATCCGTTGGCATCCCGGCCATTTCAGCCATCCGCATTATCACTCCCATGCCCGTTACGCGGTGGTGCTGGATGGGACCTGGTGGGTCAGCACCAGCGATGTCTACGATCCCGACACCAATACCGTGCCGTATCCTAAAGGGTCGGTGCTGACGGATCTGCCCCGCGGCGTGCATTATGACGGCGCCAAACCTCAAACGGGAGACGCACTGATCGCTATCTTCATGGATTGCCCGCTGGACGGCACGCCGGCGGAAAAGAAGTAGTTCCGAGACATTTCCAATGTTCATGCGCAGATGCCGTGCGCTCGCCGGCAGCGGCGGCAATGGCATTGCGATTTCCCGTGGCGGCTCCGTTCGTTCATAACCGGACATCACCTCGATCCCCCCGCACGCAAACCAACTGGCTAGCGCGTGCACCTTGCCGGGCGTTTCCCCAAGCACAGGCCGGGGCCGAAATCCGTGCAACCTTTATCTCCCCTTTCTGTTGAGGGCGCGGATACGCGCCTCCCCGCTTCCTCCATTGCGACGGGCACCGAAAGATAGGCCTTCAGCAGGCCGCCTTTCCGCTTCAACTCCGCCGCAATCCCGGTTCCACGCGCCCCATTTATCTTTTGTTGGGAACCGGGGAGAAATTTCGCGCGCCATCCGTTTCCTCCAATAAGGGGTAACCCGCTTGTCATAGAGGATCGCGTCCGCGATTTCTGGTTCAGGAGAGAAAGATGAGAAATACTACGACTTTCACTGCCGCGCTTCTCGTAGGCGCCGTCGCTATTGCTTTTCCCGCGTCCGCCCAGCTCTTGGGTGGCGGCCAGGCTGGAGGCTCGGCCGGCGCCACCGCCGGCGGCGTGACCGGCAGCACCACGGGCAATGGCAGCATGGGCGGTGGCATGACGAGCATGCATCCGAACACAGGGGCCAATAGCTCCGGGAGCATCGGCGGCAGCGCGACGACGCCTTCCACAACGCCGGCGACCGGCGCGGCGAACAGCGCCACGGGCAATGCCGAGGCCAATGCGAATAACGCGGCGGGCAATACCGAATCCCAGGCCGGTTCGACCATGAACAATGCCACCGACACGGCCAACAATACCGCCAATGCGGGCGGCAGCGCATCGGCTAACGCGGCGGGCCGGAGCTATTCGGCCAGCGGTAACACCGCCGAGGCGACCAATGGCGCCAACCAGGCCGGCGCAACCGCCACCGGCACTGCGAACCGGGCCACCCGCCACGCGAAAAACAATGCCAATTCCGCCGAGGAAGAGACGACCAAGCAGCTGAATCAGCAACAGGCGAGCATCGCCGCGAATGGGACGGGCTCGGCTTCCGCTTCGACCCAGCAATAATATCGCGCTAATCCAAACAGCGGCCGGATGCGCGAGCATCCGGCCGTTTTCATTGCGATGCGTATTCCCAGCACGGCATCGACAGCCCCGACAGTTCCGGCGTAAAAGACGGCGCCATCCGCAACGGGACTTCACATGCCGATCTATCGCGCGCCGGTCGAAGATTACCGCTTCCTGTTCACGGAATTCCTGGAGGTGGAAAAGCACCGCGACCTGCCGCAATTTACCGAGCTGTCGCCGGACCTGATCGACGACATCCTGACCAATGCCGGAAAGTTCTGCGAAGAGGTGCTGCAGCCCCTCAACCAGCCCGGGGATGAGGAAGGCTGCCGTTTCGAGAACGGTGCGGTGTCTACGCCCCAGGGCTTCAAGGAAGCCTATAAGGCCTATTGCGAAGCTGGCTGGGGCGGCCTTGGCGCACCGGAAGAGGCCGGCGGCGCGAATCTGCCGCTGCTCGTCACCATGGCCGTATCCGAAATGGCGATGAGCGCCAACCAGTCGCTCGCCATGTATCCGATGCTGACCGCCGGGGCGTATAGCGCGCTGTTCGCCATTGGTCCCGAATGGATGAAGAAGGAGATCGTGCCCAAGATGGTCTCCGGCGAATGGGCCGGCACCATGTGCCTGACCGAATCCGGCTGCGGCACCGATCTCCGGCTGATGAAGACCCGCGCCGTGGAGCAGCCGGACGGCACCTATCGCATGAGCGGCACCAAGATTTTCATTTCCGGCGGCGACCAGGATTTGACCTCCAACATCATCCATATGGTGATCGCCAAGATTCCCGACGAGAACGGCGCGATCCATGACGACCTTTCCACGGTCAATTTCTTCATGGTGCCCAAATTCCTGGTCGGCGAGGATGGCAAGATGGGGGTCCGCAACGGCGTCAATACCGGCGGCATCGAGCACAAGATGGGGATCAAGGGCCAGGCGACCTGCGTGCTCAATTTCGACGATGCGGTGGCGTGGCGGCTGGGGCCGAAGCCGCAGCCGCCAAAGCCGGGCGAGAAACGCTCGTCCTCCGCGGGCATGGCCGGCATGTTCGCCATGATGAACGGCGCGCGGCTGGGAGTCGGCATCCAGGGCATTGCGATTGGCGAGGTCGCCTATCAGAACGACTATGCCTATGCCCATGAACGGCGCGTCGGCCGCGCCCTGACCGGGCCGCAGGAGCCAGACAGCCCTGCGGACCTGGAAATCGTGCATCCCGACGTGAAAAGGATGCTGCTGCATGCCAAGGCCTTTGTGGAAGGGGCGCGGGCGCTGACGGCCTGGGC
>DATATP010000356.1:0-2032 GCA_036268715.1 Rhizomicrobium sp.
CGCGAAGCGCCGCGCGCTGCCAAAGCTGATCGCGTTCACCAGAAATTAAGTGGTTGCGGAACACATATGGAACATATAGTGTTCGTTCATGATTTGTTTCGAGTGTTGACGCCTGCGGATGCTCTCGATCGGGACCTTCGCAACCTGGAGCCCTCCGGCTCCGATCTCTCGGAATTGAACGACACCAACATACGACGCGACGAAATTGGGGACTGGTCGAGATGCTCACGCGCAAACAGTACGAACTCCTGCGTTTCATCAATGAGCGGCTGAAGGAAGCCGGCGTACCGCCCTCCTTCGACGAGATGAAGGATGCGCTCGATTTGCGCTCGAAGTCCGGTATCCACCGCCTGATCACCGCGCTGGAAGAGCGCGGCTTCATTCGCCGCCTGCCCAACCGCGCCCGCGCCATCGAGGTGATCAAACTGCCGGAGCTTTCCGGAGGCGGCAACGGCAACAGCCGTCGCGGTTTCACCCCCAGCGTCATCGAGGGCACGCTCGGCAAGGTCCGCAACAGCGGCAACACCGGTTCGGAGAATGACGGCGAGCATCCGGTGTCGGTGCCTGTGATGGGCCGGATCGCGGCCGGAACGCCGATCGAGGCGTTGCAGACCCGCAGCCACACCATCAGCGTGCCGCCCGACATGCTCGGCTCCGGCGAACACTACGCGCTCGAAGTACGCGGCGACTCGATGGTCGATGCCGGCATCCTCGACGGCGACATGGCGCTGATCCAGCGCAACGAGACCGCCGAGACCGGCGACATCGTGGTGGCGCTGATCGACGAGGAGGAAGCCACTCTAAAGCGTTTCCGCCGCCGCGGCGCCTCGATCGCGCTGGAGCCCGCCAACACCTCCTACGAGGTCCGCATCCTGCCGCCGAACCGGGTCAAAATTCAGGGCAAGCTGATCGGGCTGTACCGGAAGTATTGAGCGCATTGATTTGACGGCTGAAAGCCCCGCTCAATGCGGGGCTTTTTCGTGCCACGATCCTCAAACGGCAGACGGGCTGACGGTGCTAATCGTCGCCGATGCGGAGCAACGTAACATCGAGCCTCAAACCCGGCGATTGCCTGGCAAAGCCGGTACAGGAAACCGACGTCGCGTCGGTATATCCCGTCAGGGTGAGATCGAGTTCATCCATGCCAAACACGCCGGGCGGACCGGGCAGCGTTCGTTTGGCGCAGACCCTGGCCTGAACCCGCTGGCGCTCCTGCTGCCAGTGTCCCGTATAGCAAAACGTCGAGTCGCCGCCGCGAATCTCGCCGTCGCAACTGAGCTCCACCACGCCTGCGCCCTCGCCAATCGAGGTCTTGAACCAGACGGAGTATTTGCCCGCGGCGAGCAGCGAACGGTCATGGTTGATTTCGGCAGGTTCCAACAGGCTCACGCGTGAAGGTCTCCAATCAGGGGCTGCTTCGTTGCAGACGGGGGACGAGGATCAATATCGCGGAACTCTTTCGCGAGTTTTAAACATGCGTTCCTTCGCGTTGAAGAAATCTCCGGACAGGACGCGCCTCGCTCGCGGCCTAATCCTCGAACTGCAAATCCGTCTCCGGCGGAGTTGCATCCACCGGCGCGCGGCGTCCCCGGACGAAATCCGGTTGAGCCTCGGCGTCGCCGGCCGCCGCCGGCGCCCACGGCCTGTCAAATCCGTTCGGCTTGACGGCGGTGGCGGCAAAACCGTCGCGGGTTCGCCGCAGCGCCAGCGTGCCCTGCCGGCGCAGGCGATCGAGCGTGATCACGGGCGCAGCGCAGTTCGCTGGCGGCTGCTTCGCGGTGACGATCAGCGCGGCCCGCTCGCAATCGTCCGCCAGCGCATCCGGCTGGAGCGCCAGGGTGACCAGCGCGCCGTCCGCCATGGGCGTCACGCAACCCGCCTCGTCACAGGAGACGCCCTCGCCGAGCGATGCGTCGGCCGGCAGCCGCGGGTCGGCATCGGCGGCGAGCCATTCCTTGATCAGGAACGCATTCTTGGCGCTGCGCATCAGATGCAGCTCGCCATCCCGGCCGCGCACCGCGACGTTGTGGCC
>DATATP010000357.1:0-6337 GCA_036268715.1 Rhizomicrobium sp.
GAAAGCCTCGGAAGATATGGATGAAACGGGAGGACGGCATGAAACATACTTTCATCGCGGCAACAATGATGGCAGCGCTCGGCGCGGTAAGCGCTCATGCCCAGACACCCCAGCCGGCGGATTGGACCACTCTCACCTTGACCGCCAATATGAGCAAGCCTGCCCATGTCGCGTGGGAGAAGATCGGCGGCAACGACTGGTGTGGCATCGCCAAATATCTGGACGTCAAAAGCTGCGACATGACCTCTGGCAAGGGCGAGGTCGGCTCGATCCGCACCATCAACGGCAACGTGATCGAGATCGCCGTGGCGCGCACGCCCTATTCCTACACCTATGCCCAGCCCTTCACGCCGATCTTCTATCACGGCACGCTTGCGGTCGAGGCGGTGAACGCCACGCATTCCAAGATCGTCTACACCCTGATCTGGAATCAGACGGCGGTGGGCGACGCCAAGGCGCAGGCGGATGCCCGCGCCTCGCGCCGCAGCCGCTTTCAGGCGGCAGTGGACAAGATGGCGGCAGCGGCGAATGCGCCGTAGGCCGTTTTCGTCCTCCGTCTTAGCCAAAGGCTAACCCCGATCTGGCACCCTGCCACGATGGGAGCCGGTTCGCATCATCCCGCATTTGGCCGCCGCGCCAGTGCAAGCCCCGCGCATGCGCCAGCGGTCGCTGTCGCGCCGGCGGAAACCGCGCCACCCGCATCACGGGACGTCCAATGCGCCGGCCATGACCCGGAACTGGACGATTGGAAGCGCGCGCGCCGCTGGCAACCGCCCTGGCGGCAGATATTGCTGACGGCGTCGCTGTGTTTCGGGATCGCCTCGCTGGTGCTGCCGGACACAGTCAATGACGCCGTGAACTGGCTGCTCTACGCCCTGACGGCGGCGAGCCTTTATGCCGGTCTGCGCCGGCGGTGCATGTAGGTGCTTTGGCATTCCCGGCGGCGGCAAACGCTCGAGGGGCGCCTTAGGCCTCGTCCAAATTCACTGACCCCGTCGCCAATTCCGGCTCTTCCTCTCCGGTATAAGGGTCCTCGTCCGGAGCGAGCGCATCGGAAGGGTTTGGCACATCGAAGCCCGAAGGCGGGATGGCTTCCAGGAAACCCGCGGCCTTGAGCTCGTCCACACCGGGCAGATGGGCGACGCTCTCCAGCCCGAACTGAATCAGGAAAGCTTCGGTGGTGCCGTAAGTGACGGGACGGCCAGGAGTGCGCTTGCGGCCCCGGATCTTGACCCAGCCCACTTCCATCAGGGCGTCAATAGTGCCCTTGGACAAGGCGACGCCGCGAATATCCTCGATCTCGGCGCGGGTGACGGGCTGGTGATAGGCGACGATCGCCAAGGTCTCGATCGCCGCCTTGGACAGGCGCTTCTGTTCGGGCTGTTCCTTGCGCAGCAGGAAGGCGAGGTCACCCGCAGTACGGAACTGGTATTTCCCCGCAACGCTGCAAAGATTTACGCCACGCTTTTCATAAAGTGCCTGAAGCGCTGCCAGCAGGCCGACGACATCGGCGCCTTCGGGCAAGGATGTTGACAGCGCCTTTTGATCCAGCGGCTCGGAAGCAGCGAACAACAGCGCCTCGAGCATCCTCAGATGCTCCGGATTGGCGGCGTTCAAAAGCGTTTCGGTTTCGACATGCATCTCGTGTTCGATTGCCGCAATCAGGTTTGCCACGCGGTTCATGTCACGCTCCGCCGCCTTGCGCCACGACCGGCCCTGTTTCACCCACAGCGCGGTCACGGACATAGATTTCGGCAAAGGGCGCGAGCTGCTGGATTTCCATCTTCCCGTCCCGTGCCAGTTCCAGACAGGCCAGCAGGGTGCTGGCCATGGCCGAGCGCCGCCGTTGGCCACCGGACCATTCAAACGGCAACAGGCTGTTCAGCCCGCTCCAGTCCCGGATGCGGCCGAGCATCCGCTCCAGCCGTTCCCGCGCTTCCTCGATCAGCAGCACCGGCGGTTGCACCGGACGATAGCTCGCGCCGCCCAGCTTGCGCACCCGCTCGGTGGCATAGGCGGTCAGCAGATCGTAAAGCGAATCCTTGTAAGTGCGCAGTTTCACGACATTGACCGGCTCCGGATCGCCGCGTCCGAACACGTCCCGGTCCAGCCGCTCCCGCCCCATCAACCTTGTGGCGGCGGCGCGCATCGCATCGAGCCGTTGCAGGCGCCAACGCAGCCTGGTCGCCATCTCGTCGGCGCTGGGCTCGTCTTCCGGCGTTTTTTCCTGGGGCAGGATGAGGCGCGACTTCAGGTAGGCGAGCCACGCCGCCATCACCAGATAGTCCGCCGCCAACTCCAAATTGATCCGCCGCGCCGCCTCGATGAATTCCAGATATTGGTCGGCCAGCTTGAGTACCGAGATGCGGGCGATATCCACCTTTTGGTTGCGCGCAAGAGTCAGCAGAAGATCGAGCGGCCCTTCGAAGCCATCCACCGCCACCACCAGCGCTTCCTCGGCAAGGACAGGCGCAGCCTCAAAATCGTCGAACGAGACTTCGGATTCGCTCATGCCACAGTCTCCGTGGAGGCGGCCAACAGTTCGGCCAGCCGCACCTCGGCTTCTTCCACATCGAAAGGCGAATCGGGCGCCCGCAGATGCGACAGCGCATGCTCGCTGCGCCGCGCCGAAGCGCCGGCCAATTCCTTGGCCTCCGAAGCCACCTGTTTCATCTCCTCCATGTCGCCATTGCAGTGAAGTACAAGGTCGCAGCCCGCGAACAACGCCGCCTTGGTGCGCACCGACAAGGGCCCGTTCAGCGCCTGCATGGACAGATCGTCCGACAGCAGCAACCCGTCGAACCCTATCTCACCGCGGATCACCTGCCGAACCACTTTCGGGCTGGTCGTGGCAGGACGCTGTGGATCGATCGCCTCATAGACCACATGCGCCGTCATCGCCATCGGGCAGGTATCGAGGCTACGGAAGGTGACGAAATCGCTGGCGCTGAGTTCCTCGGCGGTGGCGGAGATCCGGGGCAGCGCCTTGTGGCTGTCGGCGGTGGCGCGCCCATGGCCGGGAATATGCTTCATCACCGCGAGCACCCCACCTTCCAGCAGGCCTTCGATCTGGGCGCGACCGAGCGCGATGATAGTACCGGGATCGGAGCCGAAAGCGCGGTCCCCGATCACCGCGTCGGCGCCTGCAACCGGCACGTCCAGCACGGGCAGGCAATCGACATTGATGCCGAGCCCGAACAGGTCGTGGGCAATTAGCCGTGCGTTCAGATACGTCGCTTCCCGCGCCTTCTCGGGATTGTCGGCATGGGCGGCGCCGAAACGCGCCGCGGGCAGGCGGGCGCGCCAACAGGGCGGGCCGAGCCGCGCCACCCGTCCGCCTTCCTGGTCGATCAACACCGGCGCGCGTTCATCGCCCACGGTCTCCCGCAAGGAGGCGACCAGTGCGCGTACCTGGTCGGGATGTTCGATATTGCGCCCGAACAAAATGAAGCCCCAGGGTTGCGAATCGCGGAAAAAGTCGCGTTCGTCCGCCGACAGGGCGAGACCCCCACATCCGTAAATCGCGCGTGTGCGCATGAATCCCCGCCGGACGGCTATTTGCTGAGAAAGCAGGTGCCGCCGTCCGCCTTCAGCCTATCACAGAGCGCGTCCGCGCCGTCCTTGTCGGCGAAGCCTGCGACCCGCAGCCGGTACCAAATGCCTTTGGAGCCGAGATCGGCCTGGGTCACATTCTCCGAAAAGCCAGACAACAGCGCGGCATGCTTGGCGCGATAGGTCCTCCATGCCGCATCGGCGTCTCCTTGCGACTTGTACGCACCGATCTGCAAGACATAGCTTCCCCCGCCGGCCTCGGCGATATTGCTGCGGGGGGCCGCGTTTTGCGCCGCCCGCGAGGGAGCGACCGCGCCCGGAGTCGGTCTGGCGGCAGTTTCCGGTTGAGGAGGGGAAACGCCAAGCCGACGCGGCGCACCCGTTGCGACATTTGGGGCGGCAGCAGGGGCATTTTTTGGCGCGGCCGGTTTGGCTGCGGGCAGCGACGCAACCGAAGCCTTTTGCGCGGACGGCGCGATGGCCGGTTTCTGCGCCAGCGCGGCGGGCGCGGACTTTGCCGCTTGCGGCACGGGAGCGTGCGGCGTTACAGCCGGTGTGCCCGATGGCGTGGCGTTGTCGACCCGGTCGTCAGGCGGCGCAGGCTGCTCATAAATCTTGAACCCCTGATAGGGCACCTTGACGCCGCCGGGATTTTGCGGCGCGACCTTTTCGGGCCCGGTTTCCGCCGTCAGCACGGGAGTCTCGCCGCGACCGCGCGCAACGCCTTGGGTATAAGCCAGATAGACAATACCGACAAAGGCGGCGACCACCAGCACGGCCAGCACGATCAGCAGCGGCAGGCGCGAGCCCTCGATGTCTTCCTCATCCTCCGAACCGTCAAACACGCGCACTTCGTCATTGGGTTCATAGACGCCGCGCTCGTAATTCACCATGGGTCACGCCCCGAATCTCGCCCGGGATACTAGCATTTGCCGGGCTGCGAATCACCATTATGGGTCGCCGGAACCCCGCGTCAAAGTGCGATTTCGGCGTGGAACACGCGGCCATATTCGAGCAACGCGTAATTGTCTGTCATCCCCGCGATATAGTCGCGCACCACCTGCCCGGTCGCCGCGTCGTCGCCTGCGCCACAAACCCGCGTCCAGTCGGGCGGCAGGAGGCCCGGGTCGGCGAGAAACGCGCCATAAAGATCGGCCACCACGCCCTTGGCCCGCTCCATCGATGCGGTCACCCGGGGATGGCGGTACATGTGCTCGAACAGAAAGCCTTTCAGCGCGCACAAGGACTCCGCCATGCCCGGCGAGAAACCGACCGTCGCCCCGCCTGCCGCGCGAATTTCCGCCGCCGCGGTGGGCCGCGTCCGGGCCAAGCGGGCGCGCGTCTCGCCCAGCACATCGTCCAGCAAAGCGCTCATCAAGGTGCGGCTTAGTTCGCCGATGAAGCGCGACAACTCCAGCTCGCCATAACGATCCAACACGCCGCGCACATGCGGCCCTGCCAGCGGCGCCTGCGCCAGGTCGGCGACGGTAAGGATGTCGGCGCGCAGGCCGTCGTCCATGTCGTGATTGACATAGGCGATGTCGTCGGACAGCGCCGCGATCTGCGCCTCGATCCCCGGCCAGGAGGCGAGATCGAGCGACCAGCGCGCCTCGAACGACGCGATGGGGTGAGGTTCGCGGCCAAGCGAACCGAACGCCGTAGCAGGCTCTTGGGCCTGCGAAGGCCGGAGCGAACCAATTAAAGGCCCGTTATGTTTGACCAGGCCTTCCAAGGTCTCCCAGGTCAGGTTGAGGCCGTCGAAATCGGCGTAGCGGTGTTCCAGCTTGGTGACCAGCCGCAGTGCATGGGCATTATGGTCGAAGCCGCCTATGTCGGCGGTCACCGCGTCCAGTGCCTCCTCGCCGGCATGGCCGAAAGGCGTGTGGCCGAGATCGTGCGCCAGCGCTACCGTCTCGGCGAGGTCCTCATCGACCTTCAGGCTGCGCGCCAGGCTACGGGCAAGCTGCGCCACTTCCAGCGAATGGGTGAGACGGGTGCGGTAATAATCTCCCTCATGCTGCACGAAGACTTGGGTCTTGTGCTTGAGGCGGCGGAAGGCGGTGGAATGCAGGATGCGGTCCCGGTCGCGGCTGTAGCAGGTGCGGGTGGCGCTTTCGGTTTCCGGATGGAAGCGTCCCCGGCTGTCGCGCGGATGGGTCGCATAGGGCATCGGGCTGCCGGGGGGCGCGATCGAGGGCCCCAGCAGATGCCCGACGGGGGCGCTTTTTAACGTTTCGGGGGGCTTTGCCGGGGCCATCGCGATGACTACATAGGGTTGAGCGCGTAATATGCCAGAGTCATGACCGCAATTCCCGTCACCATATCTCCCCGGGCCGCCAGGCGCATTGCCGCCATCCTGGCGGGTGAAAAGCAGCCTTTCATGCTGCGGCTGGCGGTAACGGGGGGCGGCTGCTCCGGCTTTCAGTATAATTTCGCCCTGGACGAAACCCGCATGGACGACGATCTGGTGGTGGAGCGCGACGGCGCGACCGTGCTGATCGACCCGGTTTCGCTGGATTTCCTGGCGGGGGCGGAGATCGATTTCACCGACGACATGATCGGCCAGGCCTTTAAGGTGAACAATCCCAACGCCAGCTCTTCCTGCGGCTGCGGCACCAGCTTCGCCGTTTGATGAAAATTGCCACCTGGAATGTCAACTCGATCAAGGCGCGGCTGGAGCCGGTGCTGGCTTGGCTGAAAGATGCCACCCCCGACATCGTCTGCTTTCAGGAAATCAAATGTATCGACGAGAATTTCCCCGCCGGGGCGTTCGAGGCGCTGGGTT
>DATATP010000358.1:0-18759 GCA_036268715.1 Rhizomicrobium sp.
AGATAGTGCAGCTTGTGTCCGGCGGCGATGCCGAACAAATGCGGCATGCCCGCCGGAATCTGCACATAGTCGCCCGCATGCACCGGAATGGTTGTGCCGCCGGTGATGCCGCTGCCGCGGACCTGGCCCGGCCCCGTCTCCCGCGGGTGGGACACGGTGCCGCCATAGGTCAAGCTGCCCTCGCCCGACAGGATATGGATGTAATGGGTCCAATGGGTATGAACCTCGGCCTCATTGCCGGTATCGTTGCGGGTAGCGTATTCGACAAAATGATTCTCGTGATCGCCAAGAAAAGCGGTCTTCGCGCCGGGCCCCGCCTTGTCGGTCAGGGCCGTGACGTCCTTGGCGGACAGGAATTTGAACGGCTCAGGCGGCGTGGCGTGCATCGGCGTCTGCGCCATCGCGGCGGATGCCATGAATACGCTTGCAGCGAATGCGATTGTCGTTATGCGGCTCATGCGTTTCTCCCCTGTTTGTTTGGGCATCCTAGCCGCGGCGGGAGAAAATGAAAACGCGGCGCGCTCAGCGCCGCCCGAACAGCTTCTCGATATCCGACAGCTTCAGCTCCACATAAGTGGGGCGGCCGTGATTGCACTGGCCGGAGTGGGGCGTCGATTCCATCTCGCGCAACAGCGCGTTCATCTCCTCGGCGGTGAGACGACGGCCGGCGCGCACGCTCATATGGCAGGCCAAAGTGCCGGAGACATCTTCCAGCCGCTCTTTCAACGACAGCGCATTGCCGCTTTCGGCGATATCGTCGGCAAGGTCGCGCACCAAGCCTTTCACGTCCAGCTTGCCCAGCATGGCGGGCACTTCGCGCACCATCACCGCGTCGGGACCGAACGCTTCCAGCACCAGGCCCAGTTCGGCCAACTCCTCCGCCCGCGCCACTACCCGCGTAACCTCGGCGGGATCGAGATCAACCACTTCGGGGATCAGCAGTGGCTGGCGCGCGACGCCGCCGGACGCCAACGCCTTCTTCATCCGTTCATACACCAGCCGCTCATGGGCGGCGTGTTGATCGACGATGACGATGCCGTCCGCCGTCTGTGCCACCACATAGGTCTCATGCAATTGCGCGCGCGCCACACCGAGCGGCATCTCCGGTCGCGGCTCAGCCGCCGCCTCTTCCATCCGCACCGACAGGACCGACGCCGCATTGCTGGAAAATAATGGGACCGCCTCACGCATACTGCCGAAGCCCGTTTGCGCCGAAGCATAGGCAGCGCGGAAATCGGGCGGCGCCTGTCTGTGGAACGCGGCGATGGCGGCGCCCGCGACGGTCGTCGAGGCGCGATGGCCCGCCTGCCCCAGCGCATGTTTCAACGCGCCGACGATCAGGCCCCGCACCAGGCCGGCATCGCGGAATCGCACTTCCGTCTTGGCGGGATGCACATTCACATCCACAAACGCCGGATCGCAATCGACGAATAGCGCCAGGGCGGGATGGCGGTCACGCGCCAGGAAATCGGCATAAGCGCCCCGCACCGCCCCGATCAACAACTTGTCGCGCACCGGCCGGCCGCCCACGAACAGGAACTGCATCTGGGCGTTAGCACGGTTATAGGTGGGCAGGCCCGCATAGCCGGTCAGGGTCACGTCTTCGCGCGCCGCATCGACCTTGACGGCATTGTCGCCGAAATCACGTCCCATGATCTTCGCCAGCCGCGACAAGCGGCCGTCGCTATTTGAGTCGATTTCCGCGGGGAGATTCAGAGCGGCGCGGCCATCCAGGGTCAATGTGAACGCGATGTCCGGGCGGGCCATGGCGCAGCGCTTGACCACATCGAGGATCGCCAATTCCTCCGAGCGCGCGCTTTTCAGGAACTTCAGCCGCGCGGGCGTGGCGTAGAACAAGTCCCGCACTTCGGCGCGGGTGCCGTGCTGACCGCGTGCGCCGAATGCGGCCGGCATCGGGCCGCTCACCGCGCCGCCATCGACTTTGATTTCCCCCGCCTCGCCCTCGTCGGTGCGGCTGGTCAGCGACAGCCGCGCCACCGCGCCGATCGAAGGCAGCGCCTCGCCACGAAAGCCCATGGTGACGATGTGCGAAAGATCGTCCTCGCCATTTCGTTCCGGCAGCTTGGAGGTGGCATGGCGCTCGATGGCGAGGCGCAAATCCGCCGCCGACATGCCGCAGCCGTCATCCTCCACCAGCAGCAGATCGGCGCCGCCATTGGACGCGGTCACATCGATGCGGCTGGCGCCGGCATCGATGGCGTTCTCGACCAGCTCCTTCACCGCCGCCGCGGGACGTTCCACCACCTCGCCTGCCGCGATGCGATTGACGGTGCCTTCGGAAAGGCGACGGATTGTCATGCTTTGATTTCACCCTCCCCTTGAGGATGAAACGCCATTGCCGCCACCCGCTTACCCCTCCGCCAGATACTGCCGCGCCAGCACCTTGCCCTCCTCCACGCCGGGCTGATTGAACGGATCGACGCCCATCAACCTTCCCATGATGATGGTCTCCAGCATGAAGTGCATCATCAGCGCGCCCATGTGGAATTCATCGACCTTCGCCAGATGAATCTGCCGCACGCAGCGGCCATTCTTGAACAGGGTCTGGGCAGTGGCGCGCGCCTCGGCGTCGACCAGGTCGCCCAGCCGCTTGCCTGCCAGATAGTTCAGCTTCAACGCCTTGGCGCGGGCGCGCGGCACGGCAGGGCCTTTGCCCTTGGTGTCCACGCTCAGCAAGGTGAACAGCGCATTGCCGGGCCCGTCGCGGAACAATTGCAACTGGCTGTGCTGATCCACCGGTCCCAGCACCGACACGGGGGTCGAGCCCTTGCCATCCTTGCCCAGACTTTCGGCCCATAATTGCCGCCACCAGCCGCCGAACACGGCAAGCTGGTCGGCATAGGGCCACAGCACAGTCGTATGCAGTCTGTCTTCCGACGCCAGGGCGTGATGCAGCGCGGCCCCCGTCGCGGCCGGCGCGTCGGCAGCGGACTTTGCGTTCAGCACCTGATCCAGCGCCGCCGCGGCGCCCGCGCGCAGCGCCTTCACATCAAGCCCCATCAGCAGTGCCGGCAGCACGCCGACCATCGAGAGCACCGAATAACGCCCGCCGATGCCGGTGGGATGATCCAGCTTCACCGCTCCGATGCTGTCGGCGAAATCGGCCAGGGCGCTTTGATGCGGTTCGGTGATCACCGTGAAATGCTTCTTCAGCGATTTGACCCCGGCCTTCTCCAGCGCCTCGGCGGCGGTCAGCACCTGCATCAAGGTCTCGGCCGTACCGCCGGATTTGGAGATGCCGATGAAATGGGTCTTCTTCAGGTCGAACCGCTTCAGCGCCGCGCTCCAACTGAACGGATCGGGATTGTCGTGGAATTCGAGATAGGGCGTCGTCACTTTGCGCAGCGCGGTCAGCGCCTGGCCCCCCAGGCTGGAGCCGCCGATGCCCAGCACCGCAATCATCTTCATGCCCTTCGCGATGGCGGGCACGACCGCCGAGGCCGCTTTCACATCGTCCTTGCGCGCGGGGATGCCGAGCAGTTCCAGCGACCGGGCCGCGTGTTGTTCGCGCAGCCAGCCAAGCGCCGCCTCTGCCCCCGTCAAAGCGGCGTCGTAAGCAGCGCGGGGCGGCGCGCCGGCGCCCGATAGGGCGAGATGAAGAGAAACTGAAAATGCGGGTTTCGATTCGGGCATGGCACATCCTAGCAAGGGGACAATCTATTACTCCCCAGCTAGGGCAATCGATCAACAGACCCTAGAGCGGTTCCAGGAAAAGTGCATCGCGGTTTTTCGTCCGGAACCGCGACAAAACAGGGAGATAGAGCATTTTCGTGATTCAACGAAAATGCTCTATGGCTTTTTGACCTGCTTGGGTGCGGTCACGACGCCGCTGACCGGCTTGTTCGCAGGCTTGGCGGCGGGCTGAGAGGTGTGCGTAGGCTCAGGATTGGTTCCAAGGACAGACGGCCGCAGCGGGGCGGGCGCTGCCGGATTGGTTCGAGGCAATGCCGGGCGCACCGGTGGCTTGGGCCGCTCCCGCACCCGGCCCTCCATGGGGGTTCCGGCGATCACCACCGTCAGCCGCGCCGGATCGAACAGCCGCTTGGCCACCCGCTTCACCTGGTCCAGGGTGACCGCCTGAATCAGGGCGTTGCGCTTGGCCACATAACCCATGTCCAGATTCTGCCGCTGGAAAACTCCAAGCTGTGCCGCCGCGCCGCCATCCGACGCGAAGGCCAGCGGAAACGATCCCGTCAGATAGGTCTTGGCGTCGTCCAGCTCGACCTGGGTCGGACCGTTGGCGGCGTAATCGGCCATCGTGGTCCGCACCACCTGCATGGTCTGGCGAATCGCGTCGGCCCGGGTGGCGACCTCGCCTACCCACACACTGGCCTTGCGATAGGAATTGAGCGAGGTGGAAATGCCATAGGTAAGGCCGCGCTTGACTCGCACCTCGTCGGTGAGGCGGGAGGAAAAGCCCCCGCCCCCCAGAATATAGTTGGCGACATAGCCGGGAATGAAATCCGGATCGGCGCGCATGATGCCCGGCAGGCCGAACACGGCGGTAGGCTGCGGCACCGGCATCGCGATCACATGCATCCCGGGCGCACCCAACCGCCCGATCTGGGGCAAGGCTGGCGGCTGAGCGCCCGAGACCGGGGTAAAGGTCGCGGCCAGCAATTTGGTCGCCTGGGCCGGCGTGATATCGCCGGTCACAGCGATCTTGATGCCGTCCTTGACCCAATGGGCGCGAGCGAAGGCCCGCATGTCGGCGGCGTTGATATGGGCGATGGTGCCGATCTCGCCATTGATGGGATGGGCATAAGCATGGCCGCCGAAAAAGGCGCGCATGAAGGCCCTGGCAGCCACTTGCGGCGGCTCGGCCTGGGATTGCTCCAGCGATTGGATGATCTGCGTCCGGACCCGCGTCACCGCCTCGGCATCGAAGCGCGGATGGGTCAGCGCGAGCTGCAGAAGATGCAGCGCCTGTGGCGCGTTTTCGCTGAGGGTCTCGATCGAAATCACCAGATAATCGCGCTCCGCATCGGCGGAGAAGCGAATGGCGCGGTCCGCAAGCGCTTCATGGAAAGCCCGCGAATCCAGTTTGCCCGCGCCTTCATCGATCATCGCGGCGGTGAAGGCCGACAGCCCCGCCTTGCCCGGCGGATCATAGGCCGACCCGGCAGGCAGCGAGATGTTGAAAGCAACGATCGGCACGGTGTGGTCTTCCATGAACCACACTTCGGCTTTCTTGCCGAGATCGATACTCTTGATGTCCGCGGCCTGCGCCGGCGCCAAGGCGAGGAACAGGAGCGCAAGGGCGGCGAGGAATCTGTTCACTTGCCGCCCTCCGGAACCAGATAGGCGGAGACGGCTTCCTTGCGCGACAAGCTGCCGGCGGCTCGCTTCACGTTATTGGCCATGACTGCGCGGATGCGGGAAGGCCAGGCATTGACGTCCTGCACGGTCAGCCCGATCACCAGCGCCTGACCATAAGACGACGCCAGCGAATATTGCCGGTCGCGCCGATAGGTGACGGCGGCGACCAGCTCGGTCTTGGCGCGGGCAAGATCGGAGGCGCGGGGCGGCGCGGCGGCGAAACCGGCCATCACTTGATCGACCGCCTTCTCCAGCACCGGCAGCGCCACGCCGGGGCGCGGCACGGCATAGACCGAAAACTCGCCGGCGTCGCGCGCATAGCCGTCATAGGACGCGCCCGCATCGGTGGCGAGCTTCTTCTGTTCGACCAGGACGCGATAGAGGGCGGCGGTCTGATCGCCGCCCAGCACCTGGGCATAGGTTTCCAGCGCCTCGGCGATGCCGGGCCGCGCCTGGGCATAGCTCGGCACCCGGTAGATGCGCGAAAAGATCGGCACCCGTGCGTCCGGACGCACGATGGTCATGCGTGTCTCCGCCAGCCGCGGCGGCTCGGCAAACTCTGCGCGGGGCTGCAGGGTGCGCGCCGGCACCTTGCCATATTCCTTCTGCGCCAGATCGCGAATCTCGGCCGGAGTGACATCGCCCGCGATCACCAGGATCGCATTGTTGGGGGCGTAATGATGATCGTAGAAATCCTGCGCCGAGACGCGATCGATATGGCGCACTTCCTCAGGCCAGCCGATCACCGGCCGGCCATAGGGATGGGACAGATGCAGCGCCGCTTCCATCTGCTCGTTCATCAGCGCCTGGGGATCGTTGTCCACCCGCATCCGGCGCTCCTCCAGCACCACGTCGCGCTCGGTCGCGACATTGGCGTCGGAGAGGTCGAGATTGGCAAGCCGGTCGGCCTCCAGGCTCATCGCCAGCGGCAGCCTGTCCTTGGCGATCTGCTCGAAAAAGGCGGTGTAGTCGTGGGTGGTGAAGGCATTGTCCTCCCCGCCATTCTTGGCGATGGTGGTGGCATAGCCGTCGCCCGGCAGCGTCTTGGTGCCGCGGAACATCATATGCTCGAAGAAATGGGCGAGGCCGGAAATGCCGGGCGGATCGTCCACCGCGCCGACCTTGAACCACAGCATCTGGGTCACCACCGGCGCGCGATGATCCGGAATGACCAGCACCTGCATGCCGTTCTGCAGCGCAAATTGGAAGATTTGCGGCGAAGTCGCCGCGCGCGTGGGCGCTGCCGCAAGACAGGCCAGCAACGTCGCGGTCAGTAACGCTCTAAAACCAATCAAACCAGCCGCCGCTGTCTTTCGGTTTCGCAGGCTGCTGCCGCTGGGCCGTCGCGCGATTGCGCCGCTCGATTTCCGCGTCGGCATTGACCGGCTGGCCGGTATAGGGCGAGGGCTTGGCGCCCAGTACCCGGTCTGTGAAACTCTGGTCGGCGCCCTGGATGGCGTGCAGGTCCGATTTCAGCTCGGTGCGGACATTGGGATCTGTGTTCTGCACGCCCGCATTCGCCATCAGAAGCTTTTCGGCCATGCTGTAATTGCCGTGCATGCCGTTGGCGACGGTCTGGGGATCGGAACTGTTGAACAGGGCCTGCTCGGCCGTGGTGCCGGGATCGAGTTGATTGACGGGGGCCGCGCCCGGCATCGGGGGGCGCAGATTGAAATCGGGCGGAACCACCAGCGGCGCCTTGGTGGTGACGGCGAATTCGTCGGGCGAGCGTTTGGTCAGGCCCGCCGCTTCGCGCAGCGAAGTGCAGCCCGCCAAGGCAAGCGTGCCGCACGCCAGGACCAGAATTGCGGCTCTACTCATACTCATCGATCGAACTCCGCCGGATGCTCGGGCTTCAGCACGTCGTAAATGATCGCCACCGCGCCAAGGGTGATCGCCAGGTCGGCGACATTGAAGACATACCAGTCATACCCGAAGCCGTAAAAGTGGAAAAAGTCAGCCACCCTGCCATAAAGCAGCCGGTCGATCAGGTTCCCCAGCGCTCCGCCTATCACCAGGCCGAAGCCCAATGTCAGCGCGCGGCTGGTCGAGCGCCATAGCCACCAGCCCAGCCCGGCTACCGCGGCCAGGGAAACAGCTACCAGGATTGCCGTTCCGACGCGGCCGGAAGCCGGAAACAGGCCGTAGGAGATGCCGGGATTCCACACCATCACAAGGTTAAAAAACGGCAATACGGATACGCTCTCGCCCGGAACCATATGGGCGAAGCCGGCGCCATACAGCATGAAGAGCTTCGAGCCCTGATCCGCCACCAGCGCCAGACCGGCGAAGATCAGCCCGACCTCGCGGGGGGCCAGGTCGTTCCACCCTGGTCTCATGCCGGAATGCTTTCCAGGGCGTCGACCACCGCCACGCAACGATCGCACAGATGCTTGTGGTGCTTCTGTTCGTTCTCCGCAACCTCCGGAAGCACCCGCCAGCAGCGGTCGCATTTTTCTCCCTCGGCCTTGCGGAAACGGACGGCCGCGCCCTTCACATCCGGGAGAGCGAAGGCGCTTTGCCCCGGCTCACCCAATTCGACACTCGCGGCCGAGGTGATGGCGATCTCGGCGAGATCGACATTGTTGAACAGCGCCATATCCTCCGCATCGGCGAGCGCGAGAATCGGCGCCGCCTCCAGGCTGGCGCCGATCGTCTTGTCGGCGCGGGCCAGCTCCAGCGCCCCGGTGATGACGCGGCGAAGCTGGCGGATTCGATTCCATTTGCGGATCAGCGCCGCATCCGCCCAGCCTTTGGGAGTGGACGGAAAATCCTGCAGATGCACGCTTTCTTCCTCGCCGGGGAAACGCGCCAGCCACGCCTCTTCCATGGTGAAGCACAGGATCGGCGCATACCAGGTAACGATCCGCCGGAAGATTTCATCCAGCACCGTGCGGGCGGCACGGCGGCGGGGATCGGACGCGCCATCGCAATACAGCGCGTCCTTGCGGATGTCGAAATAGAAGGCCGACAATTCGTTGGTGCAGAAATTGAACAGGGTGGCGTTGACCTTGCCGAAATCAAACCCGGCATAGGCCTGACGCACGATCTCGTCCAATTCGGCCAGCCGCGCCAGCATGAAGCGCTCCACCTCCGGCATCTGCTCGATGCCGATGCGCTCGCGCTCGTCGAAGCCGGCGAGGTTTGCCAGCATGAAGCGGATGGTGTTGCGCAAGCGCCGATAGGCTTCGACATTGGCCTTGATGATGTCCTGGCCGATCCGCAGGTCTTCGGTGAAATCCGATGAAGCCGCCCACAGGCGCAGGATTTCCGCCCCGTGCTTTTCCGCGATCACTTGCGGCGCCAGGGTGTTGCCCAGCGACTTGGACATTTTGCGGCCCTGCTCGTCCAGCACGAAGCCATGGGTCAAGACACCGCGATAGGGCGCATGGCCCTGGGTACCGACGCTCTCCAAAAGCGAGGACTGGAACCAGCCCCGATGCTGGTCCGAGCCTTCCAGATAGAGATCGGCACGCTCCGCACGCGGCCAGTGCGGGTCGATGGGATGTTCCACCACGAACACATGGGTCGAGCCGGAATCGAACCAGACATCGAGAATGTCGGTGATCTGCTCATAGTCGCTCGCGTCGCGGCCCTCGCCCAGGAAACGCGACGGTGGCGCGGTAAACCAAACATCGGCGCCTTCCGCTTCGAACGCCGCCTCGATGCGCCGGAACACGGCCGGATCGTTCAGCACTTCGCCGCTCTGCTTGTGCACGAAGATGGCGAGCGGCACGCCCCAGGCGCGCTGGCGCGACAGCACCCAGTCGGGACGGCCCTCCACCATCGCGCCGATGCGGTTTTCTCCGCGCGGCGGATACCATTTGGTCTGCTGGATCGCCGCCAGCGCCAGTTCGCGCAAGGTCCTGCCCTGGCGGAACGGCTTGTCGATGGCGACGAACCATTGCGGCGTGGCGCGGAAGATTACCGGCGCTTTCGACCGCCAGCTATGGGGATATTGGTGGCGCAGCGAGCCCTTCGCCAGCAGCTTGCCGCGTTCGATCAGTTCCTTGATGACGGCGCCATTGGCGTCGCCGTCCTTTCCTTCGGGCGTGAGGATTCGCCGGCCCGCGAACAGCGGCACATGGTCCGCGTACGAACCATCCGGCCGCACCAGGCCGAAGGCGTCGGGATTGTTCTTGGGATAGTCGCGGTCGGCGCCGACCATCAGTTCGAAATCGTCCTCGCCATGACCCGGCGCATTGTGGACAAAGCCGGTACCGGTGTCGTTGGTGACGAAGGCGGCCGGCAACACCGGCACCTCGAAGCCGTAACCGTGATTGCGGAAAGGATGCGCCGCCACCAGAGACTTGAGTTCGTCGGCGGGGAGTGTACGCACCCGGCTCAGCATGAGCTTCGCGTGCTTTGCGACCTGCTCCGCCAACGTGTCCGCCAGCAAAAGCTGCTCGCCGGGCCGAGCCAGGGAACCATCGGCGGCGTCCGCGACCTGATAGAGGCCGTAGGAAATCTCTGGCGAAAAGGCGATGGCGCGGTTGCCCGGAATGGTCCAGGGCGTGGTCGTCCAGATCACGATGAAACTGTGCGCCAGGGAATCCGCGGCAAAAGACGGCGCCTTCAGCAACGGAAATTTCACATAGATGGTCGGCGAAGTCTTTTCGCGATATTCGACCTCGGCATCGGCCAGGGCGGTCTTTTCCACCGGCGACCACATCACCGGGCGGAAGCCGCGATAGAGCAGCCCGTTCTCCACGAACTTCATCGCCTCTCGCGCGATCGTCGCCTCGGCCTTGAAGGTCATGGTGGTGTAGGGATGCTCGAAATCGCCGATCTGACCCAGCCGCAGAATCTGCTCCCGTTGCACCCCCAGCCAGTGATTGGCGAAGGCGCGGCATTCCCGGCGCAGCACGTCTTTCGGAATTTCGTCCTTGGTCCGCCCTTCGGCGCGAAACTTCTCCTCGACCTTCCATTCGATCGGCAAGCCGTGGCAGTCCCAACCCGGCACATAGGGCGCGTCCTTGCCGAGCATTCCTTGCGAGCGCACCACGAAATCCTTCAGGATGTGGTTGAGCCCGGTACCGGAATGGATGTCGCCATTGGCGTAGATCGGGCCGTCATGCAGGATGAACAGAGGCCGCCCCTGGGCCCGCGCCCGCAAGCGGCCGTAAAGGTCGATCGCCGCCCAGCGCGCCAGCCAGCGCGGCTCGGCATCGGGCAGCCCCGCTTTCATGGGGAAATCCGTCGCGGGCAGGAACAGGGTCGCGCGATAATCGGCAGGGGCATCTGACATGATGTCAGGCTTCTAACAGCGGCGGTTTCAGGCGTCCAGCGCGAGCCGCTGGGGCGCCGCGGCGAGGATTTTCCGGGCCTTGCCGGCATCCTGCCGGATCTGGGCGATGAGGGCGTCGCGGCCCTCGAATTTCGCCTCCGGCCGCAACCAGGCGATCAGTTCCACCGACAGATATTTGCCATAGAGGTCGCCGTCGAAATCGAACAGATGAGTCTCCAGCAAAGGCGCGGGCGTGCGATACATCGGCCTGACCCCGAAATTGGCGACGCCATCGTGGCGGCCGACGACGCGGTCGTTATCGAGAATATCCACCCGAACCGCATACACACCAAAGGCGGGCGCGAGCCAATGGCCCAGATGCATGTTGGCGGTCGGAAACCCGAAAGTCCGTCCCCGCGCATCGCCATGCTCCACCCGCGCCTCGATCGCCCAGTAATGGCCCAGCAGGCGCGCCGCCTCTTCGGGATGGGAGGCCTTCAGCGCCGCGCGGATATTGGTCGAGGAAATCTTGCGGTCGCCATCGGCAATCACCGTGTCGAAAGGAGCCACGGAGAAACCTTCCACTTCGCCCATATAGGAAAGTGTCGCGAGATTGCCCGCCCGTCCCTTGCCGAACTCGAAATCCCGCCCCACCACCACGCCGGATGCGCCCAGACCGTCCAACAGCACCTGATGGACGAAATCGGGCGCCGCGCGCCGCGCCATCTCGGCATCGAAAGGCAGTGCAAACAACACGTCTACGCCCAGCCCGGCCAGCAGCCGCGCCTTGCTGCGCAGCGGCGTCAGGCGGAAGGATTCCGGCGAGGGCCGGAAATATTCCTGCGGGTGAGGCTCGAAGGCGAGCACGGCGAGAGGGGACCGGCGTTCCTCCGCTTCGCGCCTGGCTTCGGCGATCAGGGCCTGATGACCGCGATGCACGCCGTCGAAATTGCCGATGGCAACCACCGCGCCTTTCAGCTCCGCCGGTACATCCTGGAAATGACGCAGAATACGCATCAAGCCGGCGCTTTGGCAGACGGCCGCTTGGGCGCCAGCACCCGCACCCGGCTTTCGATCACTTCGCGTTCGCCCACCTTGCAGACGCAATCCAGCACCGCCTCCCGCCCTTCCACGGCCTGGACGGTGACGGTGGTCGTGACGGTTTCGCCGATTCGCACCGGCTCCTTGAAACTGATGGAAGCGGATTTGAGGATGGTGCCATTGCCCGGCAATTGCGTGCCGATCACGCCCGAAATAAAGCCAATGGACAGCGCGCCATGCGCCACCCGGCCGCGGAATATCGTCCGGCGCGCGAAGGCCTCGTCGAAATGCACCGGGTTTCGGTCTCCGGTCGCTTCGCCGAAAAGCTCGATATCCCGCTCTGTGACCGTATGGCTGGCGCTTTCCGAAAGGCCGGGGATCAGTTGGTCGAGATAATAAGTCATCGCCTCACCATGTCAGGCTGCGGGCCGCGACTGCGGCGGTCACATTATTATTGCGGAACAGATCGGCAAGGTGACCCGCGTTATAAGGCTGGACCTCATCGCCATGAATCCCGTCGGCGATGAACAGAGCCGGAAGGCCCGCGCCATTGGCGCCCTTGATATCGGTGAACAGCCCGTCGCCGATGGCGAGCGGAGCCTGGGGACATGGCCTGTGAGCGGCTTCCGCGGCCCGGGCGGCCGCCCCCAGGGCCGCCTGATAAATCGCGCCATGGGGCTTGCCGTAATAGACCACCCTGCCTCCCAGCAACTCATAGTCCCGCGCCAGGGAGCCGCCGCACCATACCATGCGCGATCCCCGCAAGACCTTGATGTCGGGATTGGCGCACAGCATCGTGAGACTCCGCGCCCGCATCGCCTTCAGCACATCGACATAGTCGTCCGGGGTCTGGTTCAGGTCGTCCGCAAGGCCGATGCACAGCGCCACCTCCGCATCGTCGATATCGGTACGGCTTATATCCAGACCGGCGATCATCGGCAGGTCCCGGTCGGGGCCGATGTAATAGAGCGGCACGGTGCCCTTTCGGGACCGGCGCTCCAGTTCCTCGCGAGTCGCCCCGCCGGAACTCACGATCGCATCGTAACAGCCCTCCGGCACCCCATAAGAGGCGCATTGGGCGGCCACTTCGGCCGGCACCCGGGGCGCATTGGTGAGCAGAATCACCGGCCCGCGCTCTTGGCGGAAGCGGGTCAGCGCCTCGGCGGCGGCCGGAAACACGCGATGACCATCGTGCAAAACGCCCCAGACGTCACAGATCAGCGCATCGTGATCGGCAGCGATTTCGCAAAGACCGGAAATCAGGCGGGGGGCAGACATCGGCCAGAACGGGTGACATGCCCGTAAGGGACCGTCAATGCCGCAATTGGCCCAATGGGTCTGGCGGAATAGTCAGGCCGTCCTGCGGAACGGAAGGATCGCGGCCGCATCGGGGGCGGCGCCGGCACGCGGGCCGTCATCGCGCACGGCGCGGGGTTCGCCGAACAAATAGCCCTGGGCAAAGTCAACGGCGTAATCCAGAAGCTGCACCACCGTCCTCTCGTCTTCGACATGCTCGGCGATGAGATTGAGACCATGACGAGCAAGCAGCCGGGTGAAGTCCTCGGCGGCGACCGTGGCGCCGATCCCGCGCATGCCCCGGGTGATGATGTCCGCCCGTACCTTCAGATAGCGGAAGCCGATGGCGCGCAGCCGGGCGAAATCCAGCCCGAGCGTCCCGACATGGTCCATCGAAAGGACAAAACCCAGCGCCGCCAGCTTTGCGAGATTGGCTTCCCCGGCAGGGCCGGCATGCAGAACCGATTCCTGGTGGAATTCGAACACGATCTGGCCTGCGAGATCCTTGTTCGCCTGCATGTAATCGAGGAACTGGGGAAAGAATTCGGCATCGGCCAGGGTCTCGCCGGAGATGTTGCAGAACAGGCCGATCTCCTTGTTCTTCTGGGTCAGGCGGCGGATGATCTGCACGCAGCGGAACAGCAGCAGATTATCCACCACGCACATCAGCCCGGCGGCGGCGGCGACCTCGATATATTGTGCCGGCATGATCACCGTGCCGTCCTCGGCGCGCAGCCGCGACAAGGCTTCGTAATAGCGCAGCTTTCTTTGTGGCAGGCTGACGATCGGTTGAAGGCAGAGATCGATGCGGTTCTGCTCCAGGCTGTTGCGGACGGTTTCCAGCAAGCTGCCGCGCTCGTCCAAGGTCGCGACATAAGCGGCGGCCGGGCCATGTTGCAGCGGCAACGCTTCGTGCGGCACGGCTTTTGCGTTTAGGGCCACACGGCCGGCAAATTCGCGCATCAATCCTTCCAGCACCTTCAATTCGGAGACGATCTTCTTCTCCCGCATGCGGGTAGCCTGTGCGAACTGGGCGTCCAGATCGGTGACGCGGCTTTGGGTTTCGCCAAGCTCGCGCTCGAATTCCAGATTGCGCTTGCGGAGCAACGCCATTTCGCGCGCCACGATGCGCTTGTCGGTTCTGCGCGTGTAGGTGCCAGCGACTTGAAGGAGGAACAGGAAGGCCAGGGCGCCTGTCGTCATCGCCAGCGGCCAGCCGACGAACAGCGCCAGCGCCGCGCCCAATGTGGCGCAGCCGAACAGCGCGGAGAGAATCAGAAGCAGCTTGGTCACGGAACGCCCCAGGCAGACACGCGGCAAAGATTGCCGCTTTAGGGTTGCCAAGCCGTTAACCACGGCCCGCGCTCGGTTAAGGATTGGTTTGCGGAAGCTCGATTTGCGCCGGCTTCGTCCCGCCAGCTTTTTCGTCGGCCTCCATGCGGCGTGCAATTTCCGAAAGATCGAGGGGCGGGGGACCCGTCAAACTCGGAGCGGTTGCCTCAACCCGCGCAGTTGTCACGGCATCGTCCCGAACCGTGAATTTCCTCATGAGTCGGCTTAATGCGGATTTCAAACAAAAAACCCCGGCAACGTGCCGGGGCCTTCTGTGCTCCACCATTAAATCTCAGTGATGCTCGTGGCCGCCGCCGCCGCCGTGGCCGCTCCCACCGCCACCACCCCCGCCGTGGCCGCTCCCACCGCCGCCACCACCGCCGTGGCCTCCACCACCGCCGGAGCCGTGCGAACCGCCACCGCCCCTGGAGCTGTGGCCGCCTCCACCACTGAAGGCATGGCCGCCCGAGAAGCTATGCCCTCCTGCGCCATTGAAGGCACGGCCGCCGAAATTGCGATTGCCGGCGGCGAAGCCCTGGCTGTGGAAGCTGCCGCCATTGGCATGGCCGTGATCGCCTCGCCCACTGGTGAACCCATTTTCCCGGCCACCGCGGAAGGCATCACGATGCCCGCTGCCGCCAGTCCAATTGCCATAGCCGCGTCCGAAACTGTGGTTCCGATACCCACTCCGGCCCAGCGCCGGTCCGGTGTGATAGCGGCTGGCATTCCACCAGGAAGGATGCGGCCCGCGCCACTGATCGTTGTGCCAACCACCATGGATCCAGTATTCGCGTCCGCCGAATCCATCGCGGTAATAGGCCGGGCCATCGAACCAGGCGCCATCATAGAACACCGGCCCGTACCAGAGCGGCATGTCGTAATAATCCTGCGGACAGCCATACTGGTCGCAATAGCCGCCGGAATATTGATTGGAATAGCATTCGGGCGGCATCTGCTGGTCGGGAGCGTAATCGGCCGGATTGCAGTCCGGCCCTCCATAGACTTGGTCGCCATAGCCTGATGGCGGACCATAATCGTAGCCCGGAGGCGGTGCATTGCCGTAGCCCGGGTTGCCGTAGCTCGGCGGCGGTGTGTTGCCATAGCCCGGCGGTGGTGCATTGCCATAGGCCGGAGGCGGAGCGTTATCGTAGCCCGGTGGCGGTGCGTTGCCATACGCCGGCGCCTGGGGATTTCCATAGCCATAGTCCTGTGCGCCGGCCGGGGTAACAGCCGCAAAGGCGCTCAGCGCTATCGCCGCTGCCGCCGCTTTCCAGAAGATCCTCATCCTGGGCTCCATCTTGTTGCGCGAGGGATTCGCGTCATGCGGATCAAAATGAGACTTGTCGGCTGAACCGGGCCTGAACCGAAAATGGCGGGATTGTGGGCGGCCCTGTCATTTGACGTTGGCCCGCGAAGCCAAAACAAAAACGGCCCCGAAATTCGGGGCCGTTCTTTCCTTTGGGTCAATGATCAGCGGCGATGTCCGCCGCCGCCGCCATGACCACCGCCGTGGAAGCCGGCATGGCCACCGCCGTGGAAGCCGCCGCCGCCATGAAAGCCACCGCGAAATCCGCTGCCGCCACGAAAGCCACCGCGGAACCCGCTACCATAAAAACCACCGAATCCAACGAAAGGACTGTAGCCATAGTAGTTGGAACTGTAGTCGTAGTAATCGGGACCGTAGCCGTAGCCATAATAGCCTTCGTAGCCGCAGTAGCGCGGGTCGTACCAGCGGCTACGGGGATCGCAACTGCCCCGGCCCGGGCCATAGCCATAGCCATAGCCATAAGACGGCACCCCGACGCCAATTCCGAACCCGATCCGCGCCTGGGCGGGGGCTGCCACGGCGGTTGCAGTCCCGGCCAGCATCAAGGCGCCCAACGCGAGTTTTGTGAACTTTTTCATCTTGATCTCCATCGTTCCTGCCACCCCCGTCCATCACGCACAATCTGACGGAGAGCGGCTGAACCCAGCATGAACAACGTGTTCAGCGTGCCAGGCGCTCCCCTTCCCGGGGCGAAGCCATGAAACGGCCCGAATCCGGCTTCTTTGCTCCAAAGCCTTGACCGGGACGCAGAGCTTACATAGATACCGCACAATGCCGTTTGGCACTCGCTGGACGTGAGTGCTGCGATGCAGAATTTCATATTTATTTACAATGACTTAGAAAGAGGAGCCTCATGAAATTCCGTCCCCTAGGCGACCGCGTGGTCGTGCGCCGCATCAAGGAAGATCAGAAGACCGCCGGCGGCATCATCATCCCCGACACCGCCCAGGAGAAGCCGCAGGAAGGCGAAGTGGTCTCCGTCGGTCCGGGGGCCCTCGACGAATCGGGCAAGCGCATCGCCCCGGAAGTGAAGGCCGGCGATCATGTGCTGTTCGGCAAATGGTCGGGCACCGAGGTCAAGCTCGATGGCGAAGAACTCCTGATCATGAAGGAGAGCGACATCATGGGCATTCTGGAAGGCCGCAAGCCCGCCACCACCGGCAAGAAAGCCGCCTAATCAACTGAATTCAGGAGAATAAATTTATGGCAGCCAAAGACGTAAAATTCGGCGCCGATGCGCGCGAGAAGATGCTGCGCGGCATCGACATTCTCGCCGACGCGGTGCAGGTGACCTTGGGCCCCAAGGGCCGCAATGTCGTGATCGACAAGAGCTTCGGCGCCCCGCGCACGACCAAGGACGGCGTGACCGTGGCCAAGGAGATCGAGCTTGGCGACAAGTTCGAGAATATGGGCGCCCAGATGGTGCGCGAAGTCGCCTCCAAGACCAATGACGTGGCCGGCGACGGCACCACCACCGCCACCGTTCTGGCTCGCGCCATCGTGCGCGAAGGTGCCAAGTCGGTTGCGGCGGGGATGAACCCGATGGACCTGAAGCGCGGCATCGAGAAGGCGGTGGAAGCCATCGTCGCCGATCTCAAGAAGCGCTCCAAGAAGGTGAAGGCCAATGAGGAGATCGCCCAGGTCGGCACCATCTCCGCCAATGGCGACACCGAAGTCGGCAAGATGATCGCCGAGGCGATGCAGAAGGTCGGCAACGAGGGCGTCATCACCGTGGAAGAGGCGAAGTCTCTCGCCACCGAGCTGGATGTCGTGGAAGGCATGCAGTTCGACCGCGGCTATATCAGCCCCTATTTCATCACCAATGCCGACAAGATGGTCGCCGAGCTGGACGACGCGCTGATCCTCATCCATGAGAAGAAGCTCACCAGCCTGCAGGCGATGCTGCCGGTGTTGGAAGCGGTGGTGCAGGCGGGCCGTCCCCTCCTGATCATCGCCGAGGAGATCGAAGGCGAGGCGCTGGCCACCCTGGTGGTCAACAAGCTGCGCGGCGGACTGAAGGTCGCCGCCGTCAAGGCTCCCGGCTTCGGCGACCGCCGCAAGGCCATGCTGGAGGACCTCGCCGTCCTCACCGGCGGCCAGGTGATCAGCGAAGATCTCGGCATCAAGCTGGAGAATGTGAAGATCAACATGCTGGGCAGCGCCAAGAAGGTGCGTATCGACAAGGACAACACCACCATCATCGATGGCGCCGGCAAGAAAAGCGACATCCAGGCCCGGGTCGGCCAGATCAAGGTGCAGGTCGAGGAGACCACCAGCGATTACGACAAGGAGAAGCTGCAGGAACGTCTCGCCAAGCTGGCGGGCGGAGTTGCGGTGATCCGCGTCGGTGGCGCCACCGAAGTCGAGGTGAAGGAAAAGAAGGATCGCGTCGACGACGCGCTCAACGCCACCAAGGCGGCGGTCGAGGAAGGCATCGTTCCGGGCGGCGGTGTCGCCCTGCTCTATGCCACCAAGGCGCTGAAGGACCTGACCGGCGACAATGACGACCAGACCCAGGGTGTTGCGATCGTGCGCCGCGCGATCCAGTACCCGACCCGGATCATCGTCGCCAATGCCGGCCAGGAAGCCTCGATCATCGTCGGCAAGCTGCTGGAGCAGAAGTCCAGCACCTATGGCTATGACGCCCAGAGCGAGAAGTATTGCGACTTCATCGAGGCCGGTATCGTCGATCCGACCAAGGTGGTGCGCGTGGCGCTGCAGAACGCCGCCTCGGTGGCGAGCCTGCTGATCACCACCGAAGCCATGATCACCGACCGTCCCAAGAAGGACGCGGCCCCGATGCCCGGTGGCGGCGGCGGCATGGGCGGCGGCATGGGTGACATGGACTTCTAAGTCCTGTCATGGCCGGGCAGCGAAGCGCGACCCGGCCACCCAACTTGAAATGCACAAAGCCCGGCGGCAAACCCGCCGGGCTTTTTGTTTGCGGCGGCACCGACTAGGCTCCGGCAAAACTCCGCAGGGGAACGTTCATGAAAATCCGTTTGGCGCTGGCGCTGATGGCACTGGCTTTTCCCGCCGCCGCGCAGATGTCTCCATCGCCGGTCGGCCTGCCCGATCCTTTCGGTCCGCCGCAGCGGCAATGGGCCAAGCTCGCGGACGGCAAGCCCTGGGGCACCACGGCCGGAATCGAGATCGGCCCGCATGGCGAGATCTGGGCGATCGACCGTTGCGGCGA
>DATATP010000359.1:0-7225 GCA_036268715.1 Rhizomicrobium sp.
ATCCCAAAGGCAATGTCGTCGCCAAGGCGGAAGGAGCCGCAAAGTGGGATGCGCCGGATGCTGTCGCCTATCTTCAACGGCTGGCGGGTGGCTAAATCTAGACCCTGCGCGAATCCCGACGCATCCAAAGCGTGACAGTCGCACTTGGCACGGAGATCGCCTCCTGCAAAGCTCGTGGCAAACAGAAAGACGCCGCTACTCGACATCATGCCGCGGGACCTGCTCGAGAAAGGATACGCATTACACCGGCAGGGAAAGCTTGCCGACGCGGAACGGCTTTATGTGCGCTTGCTGGAGACACAGCCCGACAACGTAGATGCATTGCATAGCCTCGGTATCCTTGCGGTCCAGAGTGGACGGCCGCAGCACGGCGCCGCGCTGATCGGCAGGGCCGTGGCCATCGCGCCGCACTTCGCGCAGGCACATGTCAGCCTCGGCAGCGCGCTGCTCACGCTCGGACAGCTGGCGGAGGCGCTGGCCAGTTTCAACCGGGCCATCACGCTCGACCCCCGGAACGCCAATGCCCATTATAACCGTGCCTTGGCTCTGCTCCGGCTGGACCGCGCCGCCGAGGCGCTGGCAGGTTTCGACCACGCCGTCGCGCTCAACCCTGGCCACGCGGAAGCGTACCTCAACCGGGGAAGTGTGCTGATCGATCTCGGCCGCGCCGCGGATGCGGTGCTTGCCTTCGACCGGGCTATCGCTCTCAGGCCCAACTTCGCGGAAGCATGGTGTAATCGTGGATTGGCGCAGCGAATGCTCAAGAGATTCGATGACGCATTGGCCAGCTACGAAAGAGCCGTCGGCTTGAATCCAGGCTCAGCCCAGGTCCATTACAACCGGGGCAACACCCTGTCGGACCTCAAACGATGGGAGGAGGCAGTGGCCAGTTTTGACCGGGCCATAGCGCTCGAACCCGCCTCCTGCGAGACGCATGTCAACCGCGCACAGGCGCTCACGGAATTGAAGCGGCTTGACGAAGCGTTGGCGGGCTATGACCGGGCCATCGCACTGAATCCTGGAATGGCTGTGCCCTATTTGAACAAGAGTCAGGTGCTCCTCCTTTCGGGCCGGTTCGGCGAGGGCTGGCCACTTTACGAGTACCGAAAGAAGCTGGTCGAGCCCATCCTGTCAGAAGCGCCAGCCGCGACGCCGTGGCTGGGCGATCTAGACATTCGGGGTAAAACCCTGCTGGTCGAATCCGAACGGGGACTGGGCGATATCATCCAGTTCGCCCGCTACGCCCATCTGGCCCAGGACCTCGGCGCGAAAGTGGTTCTCGCCACGCCTGGCCGGCTCGTAAGGTTGATGGAAGGCCTAATACCATCCATCGAAATCGTCGGTGCCGATGCCTTGTCGGCATCATGCGACTTTCGGATTGCGTTGCTCAGTATGCCGCTGGCGTTCAAGAATGATGCAGATACCATTCCGGGCCGTGTGCCCTATCTGCGAGCCGAACCGGAATTGGTGCGAAAATGGCGGACCCGGATCGGACACCGCGGCTTCAAAATCGGCATCTGCTGGCAGGGAAGTCGGCTGGCTGGGGCGATGGACAGGTCCTTTTCCGTGGCGGAATTCCGCAACATCGCGCGCATTCCGAACTTGCGCCTGATCAGCCTGCAAAAAGGCGGCGGCACCGAGCAGCTGCGCGATTTGCCGGCCGGTATGGCGGTCGAAACACTGGGAGAGGATTTCGACTCCGGCCCCGATGCCTTCATCGATACGGCAGCCGTTATGGATAGTCTCGATCTTGTCATCACCGCGGATACGGCGATCGCTCATCTCGCAGGCGCGTTGGGGCAGCCGTGCTGGGTAGCGCTGAAACATGTACCAGACTGGCGCTGGCTGCTCGACCGCTCCGACTCGCCCTGGTATCCGACACTCACCCTCTTCCGTCAGCCCGTAGACGGCAATTGGGCAGGCCTATTCGCGGAGGTGGAAGCGCGTCTTGCCGAAATCATCAGCGAAACACAAAAAGGCTAGGGCGCCAGACCTATCTCGTCGGCACCGGATGCTCGCCCCGGTAGTCATAGAAACCGCGGCCGGTCTTGCGGCCGAGCCAACCCGCCTCGACATATTTCACCAGCAGTGGACAGGGGCGGTATTTGGAATCGGCCAGGCCCTCATAAAGCACCTGCATCACCGACAGGCAGGTGTCCAAGCCGATGAAATCGGCCAATTGCAGCGGCCCCATCGGATGGTTGGCGCCCAGCCGCATCGCCGTGTCGATGGCATCGACATTGCCGACCCCCTCATACAGCGTATAGACCGCCTCATTGATCATCGGCAGCAGGATTCGGTTGACGATGAAGGCCGGAAAATCCTCGGCATAGGCGGCGGTCTTGCCGGTCTTCTTGACGATTTCCAAGGCCGCCTGGAAGGTCGCATCGTTGGTGGCGATGCCGCGGACCACCTCCACCAACTGCATCACCGGCACCGGATTCATGAAATGCAGGCCGATGAAGCTTTCCGGCCGGTCCGTCGCTGCGGCCAGCCTGGTCACCGAGATCGACGAGGTGTTGGTGGCGATGATCGCCTTGTCGGAGATACGCGAGCAAAGGTCCTGGAAAATTTTCTTCTTGACCGTCTCGTCCTCGGTCGCAGCTTCGATCACCACCTCGCGGTCTCTCAAATCGTCCAGCGACTGGGTGGTGCGGATGTGCTTCAAGGCCCGCGAAACGGCCTCCTCCTGGATGGCGCCCTTGGCGACCTGGCGCTGCATGTTCCTTTCGATGCGCTCCAGCGCCTTGCCCAGTGCCTCCTTGTTCACATCATCCAGCATGACGTCATAGCCGGCCAAAGCCAGCACATGAGAGATGCCGGTGCCCATCTGCCCCGCGCCGATGACGCCGATCCGTTCGATTGCCATGACAGTGCCTTTTCAATAGCCGAGCTTGCCCAGCTCCTCGTTCAATTCCGCCAACGCCTGGAACAGGTCGGCGACCAGCCCGACATCGGCGACCTGGAAGATCGGCGCCTCTTCGTCCTTGTTGATCGCCGCGATCACTTTGGAATCCTTCATGCCGGCAAGGTGCTGAATGGCGCCGGAAATGCCGACCGCGAGATAAAGGTCGGGCGCGACCACCTTGCCGGTCTGGCCGACCTGATACTCATTGGGCACGAAACCCGCATCGACCGCGGCGCGGCTCGCACCCACTGCGGCATGCAGCTTGTCGGCGATGGCATCGAGCAGCTTGAAATTTTCGGCCGAGCCCAGCCCCCGTCCCCCGGAGATCACGATTTTCGCGGCGGTGAGTTCCGGCCGTTCGGACTTGGACAATTGCTCGCCGATGAATTTCGACAGGCCGGGATCGGCAGCGGCGGGGATTTTTTCCACCGCGGCGTTGCCGCCGCCGGAGGTCGGTTCGAAAGCAGTGGTCCGCACCGTGATGACCTTCTTACCTGCGGGAGCCTGAAGTGTCTCGACCGCATTGCCGGCATAGATCGGACGCTCGAACGTGTCGGGCGAAACCACTTTGAGGATTTCCGAAACCTGCGGCACGTCCAGCTTCGCCGCGACCCGCGGCAGATCGTTTTTTCCTGCCGTGGTTGCGGGCGCGAGGATCGCGTCATAGCCGGAAGCGATGGAAAGGATGAGAGTCTCCATCGTCTCTGCCATTCTGTGGGCATAAAGCGGATCGTCGGCCAGAAGCACCTTTTCCACACCGGCAAGCTTCGCCGCCCGATCGGCGACGCCGGCACAACCCTGGCCCGCCACCAGAACATGCACCGGCGTCGAAACTGCCGCTGCCGCCGTGACCGTCCTGGCGGTGGCGTCATTCAGGGTCTTGTTGTCATGATCGGCGACGACGAGCGCGGCCATTACAGCGCTCCCAATTCTTTGAGCTTGGCCACGAATTCGGCGACGGTCTTGACCTTCACGCCGCCGGCACGCTTGGGAGGTTCGGCCACTTTCAGCACCTTGAACCGCGGCGTGACATCCACGCCGTAATCGGCCGGGGTTTTTTCCACGATCGGCTTCTTCTTGGCCTTCATGATATTGGGCAGCGAAGCATAGCGGGGTTCGTTAAGGCGCAGGTCGGTGGTCATCACGGCCGGCAGCTTCACCTCGACCGTCTGCAATCCGCCATCGACTTCTCGCTCGATCCTGGCGCTCGCCTCGCTCAATTCCAGCTTGTGGGCATAAGTGCCCTGGCCCCAGCCCAACAGCGCGGCCAGCATCTGTCCCGTCTGGCCGGCGTCGCTGTCGATCGCCTGCTTGCCGGTGATGACGAGCCGTGGCTGTTCCTGCTCGACGATCGCCTTCAGAATCTTGGCGATCGCGAGCGGTTCCACCTGTCCATCGCATTTTACCAGAATGCCGCGATCCGCACCCATGGCCAGGGCGGTGCGGATGGTTTCGGAGGCTTGCTGGGGACCGATCGAGACGGCGATCACTTCGCTGGCCTTGCCCTGCTCTTTGAGCCGAACCGCTTCTTCTATGGCGATCTCGTCGAACGGATTCATGGACATTTTGACATTGGCGAGGTCCACGCCGCTCTGGTCCGCCTTCACCCGGACTTTCACATTGTAATCAATCACCCGCTTGACGGGCACCAAGACCTTCATGGCGTTGCCTGATCCCCTGATGGCGGCGCTGGTGAACCCCGCGAGCGGCACTCTCTGCCGTCCCCGAATTTTTGTGCTGCGCAAAAACTAGGCGCCCCCCCGGCGTGCTGTCAACGAAGGACAACCAGCAGCCACCAGTTTGTCGCTGCACTGCAACCGTATGCCATACTGCGTCATCAGGACGCAGTATGGCATACCCTATTTAAGGGTCTTGAGATAAGCCACGACATCCGCTTGCTGCCTTGTGCTGGTAATGCCGGGAAAAGCCATTTTGGTGCCGGGCACCACGCGTCCGGGACCGGCGACCCATCGGGTCAAATTGGCCTCGGTCCAGACCAGGTGGGAATTCTTCAATGGTCCGGAATAGGAGAAATTGGGCAGGCTGGCGGCTTTACGGCCGACAACCCCGAACAGGTTGGGGCCCAGGCCATTGCCCCCTCCCCTGGCATCGGTATGGCAGACCGCGCACCGTTTAAAGACCTCCTTGCCCTTTATGGCATCTCCATCCGCCTGAGCGGCCGAAACCGTGCCGGCCAGCAGCGCCAGCATGATGAAACTCTTAGCAAACATGAAAATGGCCCTTTATTGGCTCCCTGCAGACGCTTCCTTAGCGGATTTGAAAGTCCGAAACAGCGTTTTTTATGACGCGCCCTGGCCAATAACCCGGCTATCCTGCGGCAGAACCGAGCCGGATCGATTCCGTACCGGGCGATCCGTGCTAAAAGGCAAGACAGGGTGATTTGTTGTTATGTTGCTTACCGACACGGCATTTGAATTTATCGAGGATTTAGAGCAGCAGGGCGATACGGCCTCGCTGCTCAATTCCTTTCAGACATTGATCACCAAATATGGTTTCGAGGGCTATTGCATTGGCGATCCATCCAATCCGCATGTCTACCGCAAAGACCGGGTTTGGGGCGTGACCTGGCCGGAGGGCTGGCTCAAGCGGTTCGCCGACCAGCGCTATCAGCTCATCGATCCCCTGATCCGACAGATGAGCGTGACCAGCGAGCCCTTCCGCTGGAGCGACACCCGCCCAACCGCCGGACCTGCCGCCCGCAAAGTTTTGGACGAAGCCAAAGAATTCGGCATGAAGGACGGCTTTGCCCTGCCGATTTATGGCGCCGAAGGAGCCATGATCGGAATTACGATTGCCGCTGAACACTATGATTTGGATAAGCGCGATGAGGCCGCCCTGCACATGGCGGCGATTTATTTTCACGCCAAATTTGCAAGGTTTCGCATGCGCAACCCGCCAGCTCCCAAAGTGTCCAAGCTCACGCCCCGCGAGAGAGAATGTCTGTCCTGGGTCGCGTCAGGCAAAACCGACTGGGAGATCTCGCAGATTCTCAATATCTCGGAACAGACAGCGCATGAATATGTGCAGAATGCGATCTCCAAGCTCAACGCGACCACACGCGCGCAGGCCGTCGCGGTTGCTATGCTGACCCGGCAAATTCTGCAATAACAGAATAGGCGTTAGCACTACTAAGTAAGCATGACTAATGCTATCGGGCACCGAGTTGAGGCGCATCCCCCGCAAATCGGGGGGATGCAAAAACCTGTCTGCCCACGGATCGTTACTATGGGCTTAATAATAAACGGTGGAGCTGGGTCAATGTTGGAAGTTGTTACACGTGAGAATAGGCATCTTTATGGCGATGCACTCGAACAGATGTATCGTCTCCGGCATCGGTTGTTTGTCGATCATATGAAATGGGAAGGTTTGCGCAAGCCCGACGGACGCGAGATCGACCAATTCGACAACGATAGTGCGGTTTATCTGCTGCTGCGGGAGGACGGGGTGGTGACCGGAAGTCATCGCTTGCTGCCGACCACGGGCCCGCATCTTTTTTCGGAAGTGTTCCCAGACATGTGCGAGCAGAAGGGCCGCCAGACCGGACCCAAGGTCTATGAGCTCAACCGAACCGGCACTGACCCATTGCTGCCGCGCGATCGCCAGCTTCAGGGCATGCGGCTGCTTCTGGTCGGACTGATGGAATTCAGCTATCGCGCCGGGATCGAGAAGCTCACCCTGCTTACGCCGCTGCACACCCTCTACCACTGTCTGATGGCGGGGGTCGAGGTAAAGCCGCTTGGGCTGCCCAGGAAAATCGACGAGGAAAAGCAGGCAGCCGTCGCTTTTATCACCGACGAGACTTCGCTCGCCAATGTGCGCGATTATTTCCACCTGCATGACAGCATTGTGCGCTATCGCGGAACACCGGCGGGCGACAATGCGACTTATCGCGTCCCGTCCCTTTCGCCGCTGCATGTTGCGGCGGAATAAAACTTGGTGAGCGGAATGCTTGATTATCCGGGTGCACCCGGTGAGGAGCAGGCCCGCGCCGGCAATCGCACCCGGATCGTGCAGGAGTTCGGGCGCGCGGTTCGCGGTGTCGGCAATTTGGTCCAATTGCGCGCCAGCCTGGTCGAGACGGTTGTTGCGCTCGGCTTCGATTATGTCGTGTTGCACGGCGTGGATGGCGCAATCTGGCTGGCGGACCTGCCGCCCAATTGGCGGATGCCGCGGGCCGGAAGCCGGACCGATGCCATCCTCGCGGCCGCTTCTTCTTGCTATGCCCCTTTCCTGTGGTCGGATATCCCCCGCCTGATCGCGCTGTCGGACGCCCAGCGCGACTGTCTCAACGAGACG
>DATATP010000360.1:0-4339 GCA_036268715.1 Rhizomicrobium sp.
TACGCCATCATGCTGGTGCCGATGGTCGTCGCCCGCATCGGCACGATTCCGTTCCTGGCCAGCGGCGGCGTCGCGCTGGGGATTTTCTTTTGCTACATGCAGGCGCTGGCGCGGCTCGGCCATGACCGCTACGCCGGGGCACGCCGGCAGATCGCGATCGGCATGGCGGTTATCACAATTGTCACCAACGCCTTTTATTTCCTGAAAGTGTTTCCGCCCTTGCCGCTGGTGCTGACGCAAGCCGGGGTCTATCACCATGTCGAGCGGATGGACGGCGATTTCCAGGTGTCGCAGGAGGAGGTCCCCGCCCGCTGGCGCAATCTGTTCGGCACCTATCCGGTGATGCATATTCAGCATGGCGGCAAGCTGTATCTCTTCAGTGCCGTGTTCGCGCCGCGCGGCCTGACCACACATATCCTCCATGAGTGGCAATGGCTTAATCCGGCGGGGCGCGACTGGATCACTCAACAGCGGGTCGATCTCGGCATTCGCGGCGGGCGGGAAAGCGGCTTTCGCTCCTATTCCGTCAAAAGCGCGCCCGGGCCGGGCGAGTGGCGCGTCAACATCGAGACCGCCGATGGCCGCGCCATTGGCCGGGTGCGTTTTTCGGTGGAAGAACAGGCGGTGCCGCCCGCCGTGATTACCAAGATCCTGAAATAGGATTGATCGCCACAGGGCATTGCAACAAACAGGATTTCGCCCTATTTCACAGCCCGGATTTGGGATTGCCAAAATTGTCCACTGATAGGCCTGTTATTTCTCACCTGCGCCGGCTGGAATCCGAAAGCATCCATATCATGCGCGAGGTGGCGGCGGCTTTCGACAAGCCGGTGATGCTCTATTCCATCGGCAAGGATTCGTCGGTGATGCTGCATCTGGCGATGAAGGCCTTCTATCCGTCCAAGCCGCCTTTCCCGCTGCTGCATGTCGACACGACATGGAAATTCCGCGAAATGATCCGGTTTCGCGACGAGACGGCGAAACGGCTCGGGCTGAACCTCATCGTGCACATCAACGAGGATGGCATCCGTCGCGGCATCAATCCGTTCGATTCCGGCTCGGCGCTGCACACCCAGGTGATGAAGACGGAAAGCCTGAAGCAGGCGCTGGACAAATACGGCTTCGATGCGGCGTTCGGCGGCGCGCGCCGCGACGAGGAGAAATCCCGCGCCAAGGAGCGCATCTTCTCTTTCCGTACCGCGTCCCATGCCTGGGATCCGAAGAACCAGCGGCCGGAGCTTTGGCGGGTCTACAACACCCGCATCAACAAGGGCGAGTCGATCCGGGTGTTTCCCTTGTCCAACTGGACCGAGCTGGATATCTGGCAATATATCCTGGCCGAGAACATTCCCATCGTGCCGCTTTACTTCGCGGCCAAGCGGCCAGTGGTGGAGCGCGACGGCGCGCTGATCATGCGCGACGATGAGCGCATGAAGCTGAAGCCGGGCGAGACGGTGGAAGACCGGCTGGTGCGGTTCCGGACCCTGGGCTGCTATCCCCTGACCGGCGCCATCGAAAGCGATGCCGATACGCTGGAGGGCATCGTCACCGAAATGTTCACCGCCCGCACCTCCGAGCGCCAGGGCCGGCTGATCGACAGCGACGAGAAAGCCTCGATGGAGAAAAAGAAGAAGGAGGGGTACTTTTGATGCACATCCTTCCAGCTGCCTTGATGTCATGGCCGGGCCTGACCTGGCCATCCATGGATGGCGCGCACACACTGTCGCTATGCGCCAAGGGCCGCCATGACAAGGATGCTGCATGAACGCCCCCGCCGCCGATCTCAAATCCTATCTCGCCGCGCAGGAAAAAAAGTCGCTGCTGCGCTTCCTCACCTGCGGCAGTGTCGATGACGGCAAATCCACCCTGATCGGGCGGCTGTTGTACGACACCAAGCTGCTGTTCGAGGATCAGCTTTCCGCGCTGGAGAAGGATTCCCGCAAATACGGCACCACCGGCGAGGATATCGATTTCGCGCTGCTGGTGGATGGGCTGGAGGCGGAACGGGAGCAGGGCATCACCATCGATGTCGCCTACCGCTTCTTTGCCACCGACAAGCGCAAATTCATCGTCGCCGATACGCCGGGCCATGAGCAATATACGCGCAACATGGCGACAGGCGCCTCCAACAGCGAGCTCGCCGTCATCCTGATCGACGCGCGCAAGGGTGTGCTGACCCAGACGCGGCGGCATGCCTTTATCGCCTCGCTGCTCGGCATTCGTCATGTCGTGCTGGCGGTCAACAAGATCGACCTGGTCGATTTTTCCCAGAGTGTCTTCGACAGCATCGTTTCCGATTTCACCGCCTTTGCGGCGCAGTTGGGCTTCGCCACACTGACCCCGATTCCCCTGTCGGCCCGTTTCGGGGTCAATGTGATGTCCCGCAGCGAGGAAACCCCCTGGTACAAGGGGCCGTCATTGCTGCACCACCTGGAAAATGTGGATGTGGATACCGCCCAGACGGACCGGCCGTTCCGCATGGCGGTGCAGTGGGTGAACCGGCCCGATCTGGATTTTCGGGGCTTTTCCGGAACCATTTCCGGCGGCCACATCAGGCCGGGCGATCCTGTCGCGGTTGCCAAGTCGGGGCGGGAATCGAAGGTCGTGCGCATCGTCACCCTGGACGGCGACCTGCCCGGCGCGGTCGCGGGCGATGCGGTGACACTGACGCTCGCCGACGAAATCGATATTTCCCGCGGCGATGTGCTGGCGGCGCCGGACGCGTGCCCCGACCTCTCCGATCAGTTCGCGGCCCATCTTCTCTGGATGGCCGAGGAGGAATTGCTGCCCGGGCGGCAATACCTGCTCAAGCTCGGCACCGCTATGGTACCGGCCTCGGTCTCGGAGTTGAAGCACAAGGTCGACGTCAACACGCTGGAGCATCTGGCGGGCAAGACATTGGCGCTGAACGAGGTCGGCTATGCCAATTTCGCCCTCGCCCAGCCGCTGGCATTCGATCCGTATACGGAAAATCACGACACGGGCGGCTTCATCCTGATCGACCGGTTCTCCAATGCCACGGTGGGCGCCGGCATGATCGATTTCGGCTTGCGCCGCGCCACCAATGTTCATTGGCAGGCGCTGGACGTGAACAAGGCTGCGCGCGCGACGATGAAGGGCCAGAGGCCGGCAGTGCTGTGGTTCACCGGCCTGTCCGGGTCGGGCAAATCGACCATCGCCAATCTGGTGGAGAAAAGCCTGGCGGCGGAGGGCAAGCACACCTATCTGCTGGACGGCGACAATGTGCGCCACGGCCTCAACCGCGATCTCGGCTTCACCGACGCGGACCGGGTCGAGAATATCCGCCGGGTCGGGGAAACCGCCAAACTGTTCGCCGACGCCGGCCTGATCGTGCTGGTGTCCTTCATCTCGCCCTTCCGCTCGGAGCGCCGGATGGCGCGCGACCTGCTGTCGCCCGGCGAGTTCATCGAAGTGTTCATCGATACCCCCATCGAAGTCTGCATGCAGCGCGATCCCAAGGGCCTGTATGAGAAAGCCAGGGCCGGCGCGATCAAGAATTTCACCGGCATCGACAGCCCCTATGAGACGCCGGAGCAGGCCGAGCTGATCGTAAAGACAGTATCGGCGGGCGCCGAGCTCCACGCCCAGAGGATCGTGGCCTGGCTGCGGGAGCGCGGTTATCTGGGCTGAACCGCCCGCCGGTTGGCGAGGCCGTGAAAAGCCTCCGCAATAAGGACGGTTTCCGCAACGCTATTTTTACACCCCCGGGGCCAATCTGCGCCGATCCTCACCGGAATCGGAACATGCGCAATCTGGAGCCATGGCCCGGTTTGCCTCTTTGGCTCGCGCTTGCTGCCGTCGCGGCGATCGATCTGGCCCTGCTGGCGATCCTCGGCGCAAGCTTCTGCTCGGCGTGCCGTTTGCCTGCATGATCGGGCTGGCTCTGGCGTTGGCGTGCGCCGCCATGCGCGTGATACGGGACGAGCGCCTGCGTGTGACGGCGATGGGAGCGACGTTCGTAGCGATCTCCTGGCCGGTGCTGCGCCTGTTCAATCACCTGGTGATGACGACCGCATTGCCCATGCAGGACGCGCTGCTCGCTCGCTGGGACGCGGCGCTCGGACTCGACTGGCTCGGTTATGCGCGATGGATCGATGGCACGCATCTGTTCGCCCGCGCGCTGGCCCAGTGCTACAGCAGCCTGACGATGGTTTCCTGTCTGGCTTTCCTGGCGATCGTGTCGCCGGCGACCTTGTCGCGGCGGCGGATTTTATCCTGCTTTTCTTCGTTGGGGCGGTGACGATTTCCCTGCTCGGTTCGCTGTTTCCGGCCGATGGCGCAATGGCCCATTTCGCGGTCCCGCCGGACACACTGAAAT
>DATATP010000361.1:0-5437 GCA_036268715.1 Rhizomicrobium sp.
CCTGGGTGACACCCGGCCGTGCCCGTCTGATCGAGCGCTACAAATATTACCAGGACGCCGCTTATGCCACGCCGGGCTTCTGGGGCAAGCCGCTTCAGATGCTTGCGCGCTGGCGTGTCGAGAAAAACCGCTTCACTTTGCCGGTCGAGAAGATGATCAGCGACCGGATGTGGCCGCGCCAGGCGTTGTCATAACCTGCGCTGGGAAAGGCTGACAAACCTTCACAGGGCTTCCGCCATACCGCGGACATCGCGCGATGGATCTGGCAGCCAAGTCGAAAGCGTGCTAGTCCATTGGCTTCGATTGGGGAGTAGCCGCCCGGCGTTTATCGACCGGGCCGCGTGTCAACATACTTGGCGGCGACGCCATGGCACGCGGGGCCTTCGGGGCATTGGCGAGACCAGCGGTTCTTTTCGGGCGATGCCGAACGCCCGGAATTGATCCGTTGTGCTCTTCGTTCGGCCTGGACTTACCATGGAAGTGTTTCTCATTGCATTTGCGACAATTGCTGTCGCGGAGATGGGTGATCGCACCCAACTCTTGTCGCTCGTTCTATCTGCTCAATATCGCAAACCCTGGCCCATCATCGCCGGCATCTTCGTAGCCACGCTTGCCAACCACGCCATCGCCGGAATCATCGGCGTTTGGTTTGGCCACTACCTGTCTCCCGCCATACTGAATGTTACGGTGGGCGTCAGCATGCTGGCGATGGCGGTCTGGACGCTGATACCTGACAAGCTGCACGCCGGCACACAAACGGGCGGACGAAGCGTTTTTTTTGGAACCTTGGTCGCTTTCTTTGTTGCAGAGATGGGCGACAAGACCCAGATCGCGACTGCCGCTCTGGCCGCCGGATACTCGAACTTGCCTGCCATCGTGGCCGGAACCACGGTGGGCATGTTGGCGGCAAATGTCCCAGCAGTTCTTCTTGGCAATGCTTTTGCTTCACGCCTTCCGTTGAAAATCATCCATCGCATCGCTTCGATCCTGTTTGCGCTCCTAGGCGTTTTCTTTATTGCAAAAGCGGCCATGTCCTGGCTTGGGACCGCCGCTTGAGGTTGGGAGCCCATTTTCGGGTGACACGTGCGGCACGCATTCGTCCGAGCGGAACCGACTGTCAAACCACCATGTTGAGTCCCTCCCGAAATCCCGGAAAAATCCATGGAATAATCAAGTCTTTTGCCTCGTCTTTGGAAGTGCGACAGGTGGCGACTCGATGGGCGGGTGCGGTACGAAATTTGATAACACCCGCCTGTTCGGTGTGGATATACGCTTTGCCTCGGACCGGCAGGATGTCCTGGATGCGGCGCTGGCGCTTTACCCGAGCCAGCCCGAATCCCAGTCGGGAGTGGATCCGGCGGTATTTATCGCTTTCAGGTCCAACGCGAATGAAATCGTAACCCCTGACCGTCCGGCGGTCGAGGGCAGGCGCTTCACCTGGATGCACTCTGGCATACGGTGTCACGCCGATGGTGGGCTAGGTGAAGGAGAAATTCTTCTGCCGGCTTCTATGACGCCAGATGCCGAAGGTCCCTTCGGCGAAATGCTGAGCACCGTCGCATTGTTTCTGGTCGCCCAGGCCGGGCGCACACCTCTCCACGCCTCGGCGATCATGATGGGCGACACGGCCTTTGTGCTGGCGGGGCGAAGTGGTTCTGGAAAAAGCTCACTAGCCTTAGCGGCCGATCGTGCAGGGCTGCGAATCCTTTCCGATGACACGATCTATGTCCAAATCGAGCCGCATTTAACCGTCTGGGCGCGTCCACATGCGATCCACGTGTTCGAGAAGGATATCCCCCAGGGCAGTTCGGGGCCGTTGCGTTATCGCTCTGGACGCTGGAAGCGTGCGCTGCCGATTACGGCTTCCTGCATGAAGGCGGAGCGCGCTGTGCTGTGCGTGTTGGAATGCGGGACAGATGCAGACCTGCAGCCCCTTGACGTTGAAGAGGCCATTGCAATCCTGACGGCCGCGCCAGAACCAGGCTATGAACTTTATGGACAACGCGCGGCGGAGGCGGTGCGCGCGCTTGCCCAGGGCGGCTGCTGGCGGATGACTTTGTCAGCCGATCCCAGCGAAGCGATTGATCTTTTGCTTCGTCGTTTTGGTGGCGTGGGGAAGTCTTTCCATCATCGCTATGCATCGCTGATCAAAGAAATCGAAAGCCGCTTTGCCGTCGATCATTGGCGTCTTGGAGACGTACCCATATGGCCACTGGCGCGGTTTGATCTCTTTGTGGACATGCATCGCGCGGCCTTCGGCGGATCCGTGCCCCAGGAACGGCGTCTGCTGTTGCGGCTGGGCGCGGCTCTGGGCCGTCCGCTGATCAACCGTTGGCGTGGCCGCCGCGACAAGCTGCACCAACTTTACAAACCCATAGCCTCCCACGCAGCAGTGCTGGGTGACGGCGTATCTCTCGATAAGGTCGATGGTGCCTATCAGGACCGTTTCGGCGAGCCCATCGTCACCGCGTTGGAGAAGAACAGGAAGTCAGCGTTCCTGATACAGCCAGGCGATTTCAGCCGGCTTCCTTGGGCGCGCGCAACTTTCGCCGCCAGCGCAGTTGATTCAAAGGCCTTGTTGAAAAGTGTTTTCCAGACGGAACGGGCGGACCTGCCGCAGCATGCCGAGGTGATCGCTCATATCGCTGGAAGCGGTGTCGAGGCACCGTCTCTGCGTATCCAGGCGCTGGCGCAGCGAGCAAGGTATGTTGCGGCGGCGGCAGAGATTTTTGAGCGGATATTATCTCGTGTGAACCCGGTTATCGGGTTTGTGGTCAACGCGGCGGCGGGTTTGGGACCGGCCTTTGTCCTGGCGTGCCGCCGCCGTGGCATACTTTCCGTCGATTTGCAGCGTTGCCCGCGTGCCGGCGCACCCATGTCCCATAGCTGGTTCAAGCTACCGCCCGGCGGCTACGCCACCGTGCCCTCCGTCTTTTGGACATGGGATGCGGACGAGCCGCCCCGCTTGCCTCCATCACCCTGGCATTGCGATCTCCATGGTGGCCACACCCAGCTTCTTGCCTTTCTCGATGATATTAGCCCTGCCACTCCCGCCTGGGACGCGGCGGTGTATGGCTCGGGCAATGTGGAGTATGAACGTGAGATCCTGGTAGCTTTGCAGCCGGTGGGCAGCCTCGAGATCTGGAATGCGCTTGCGGATGTTATCGCGGCGGCTCCCACAGCTTGGCGCTGGTGGATTCGGCGCCATCCGGCGATGCGTCCCGAGCAGGACGCGGCCTTTGGCAGCCTCTTGGCGCTCAGCCAACCAAACATCGTCGTAGGTTCGACGCTGGCGCTTCCCGCGCTGCTGCGCCATATGACGGTGCTCGTGTCCTTCACATCGGGCGCGGCGGTTGAGGCATCATGGTTCGCCGTGCCCGCGCTGTTCCTCAGCCCCGAGGCCGCTAGTTCCTTTGGCTCTCTCATCGCGAACCATGCGGCACGCGTAGTCGCTGTCGAGAATCTCATAGCCGAGATCGCGGCTCTTCCCCCGCGAACGCAGAAGCCTGTCCGAAAAGCGCCGCCACCTCTCATGGACACAATAAGCCGTCTCGAAGCTATGGCACACAGCTATGCCGTGCAATGTGCGAAAAATAACCCATGACGGCGCTTCATCCTCTGCGCGCAGCCGTCATCGGTGCGGGACCGGCAGCATGCCTTCTCCATTTGCCGATCCTTGCCCGGCTGCAGAGGAAGGCAGCACTGGTTTTGGTCCATGTCTGCGATCTCAACGAAAAATGCGCGGTCGAAGCTCAGCGCAAGTTCGGCTTTCAATCCCATGGCGGCGACGCAGCGACCGCCGCATCGCGCTCGGACATCGACGTGGTCTACGTGTTCGGGAGCGCGCAGATGCACTACGAGTATGGCCTCATAGCTCTGCAAAATGGCAAGCATATCTTTGTCGAAAAGCCCATCGCGCCCAGCTTTGCCGAAGCGCAAGCACTAGCGGCCAGCGCACGAGCCCGCTCTTTGATCGCGGTCGGTGGGCATAATCGGCGCTTCTATAAGGCTCTCGAAGTTGCGCGGGAGGAGGCAGGGAAGGCCGGTTGGCGTTACGCGGAAGCGATAGCGCATAAGCCAGGGTTCGGAAAAACCCCTCCTTTCGGCGCGCGCACCTGGCTCACGGCCAATGGCATCCACGCCTTGGATGTGCTTCTATACATGATGGGCGGGTTCCCGGAAACCGTAGCTGCATTTGCGGGCGGCGGTGATCCGCCTGGTACCTTCTCCGCAATCATGTGCTGGAAAAACGGTGCTCAAGGTGTCTTTCTTTGCGACAACAATGCGGGCACACGGCGCGAGGAATACGCATTCCATGCGCCAGGCGTAAGCTACTCGGTCACATCGGACGGCCTCACCATCAATCGGAGGGGCCGTATGTCCAAGATTGCAGCTCCAATCATCTCAGATGGATTTGAGGCTGAGCATTTGGCGTTCCTCAAATCCGTCCGGGAAGGTATTGAGCCGCCGCATGCGATCTCGGCGCTGGCACCATCGCTGTTTTTGGCCGAGCGGATCGAGGCCAATTTCCAGGGCACGCTGCGATTACCATATATTTGCGTCCCTCCTGGCCGTGCCCCGGCCAAGGGTGCGGTTCTGGTTATGGACGCTGAGTCTTTGTCGTCCCCCTTGGCGCGGCTGTTGCCACGATACCGGTTGGTGAGCTTGGCCGACATTCGCGATAAGCCAGGGCCATTCCCCGATGTGAAAGCCGCGGTCCTGGGACGCGGCGCGCCACCGCTGGACGATGACATCCTGAACAAGCTTCCTTGTCTTGGCGCCGTGGGCATCGCGGGTCTCTCCCTCACCCGCTACCGGCCGGACGATTTGCTCAGGCGGGGCATCATCTTATTCAACGCCAGCGCCGCATATGCACAGACGGTGGCGGACTTCGCGTTCGCGCTCGCCGTTCTCGGACGGCGACGGGCGTTTGTCTCGCATGAGATTATGCGTCATGGCGGTTGGGGTTCAACGGCGCCTGCCAAAGGGCCAAAAGGTATGCTTAGGCAGGCAGGTCGCCGCCTTCGGCCGGCCTTCCGTGTGGCCGGCCTTGAGCCCGTTTTGCTGCAGCTTTGGCGCAAAGCGGCCACTTCGGCAGGTGCATCAAGCGTCGGACTCGCTTCTCGGGATATGAAGGGAGCAACCGTGGGCCTGATCGGCTGGGGCGCGAACGCAACTGCCTTCGCCCGGCGGCTGCATGGCGCCGGCGCACGCGTCATTGTCTGGTCGGAGCACACCACCACTGCCGAACTGGAAGGGGTCGCCCCGGCCTCTCTCAATGAAGCGCTTGCCGCCGATATCGTCTCTCTGCATCGTGGTCTTACCCCCGCGACCCGACACTTTCTGGGCGCGGCAGAGCTGGCCCGGCTACGACCGGGGACTGTCCTTATCAACATTGCTCGCGGAGCATTGATCGAACCAAATGCATTGTTGGACC
>DATATP010000362.1:0-3481 GCA_036268715.1 Rhizomicrobium sp.
AGTGGTGATCGGCTGAAGCGGCCTCAGTTCCGGCCGCCGAAGATCGCCGTGCCCACCCGCACATGGGTCGCGCCGAAACGGATCGCCAGTTCGAAATCCGCGCTCATGCCCATGCTCAGATTTGCCAGGCCATGCTCCCGCGCCAGCTTCAGCAGCAGCGCGAAATGCGGCGCGGTGTCGTCATCCAGTGGCGGAATGCACATCAGCCCCTCGACCGGCAGCCCGCGAGCCCGCGCATGCCTTATCAACGCGGCCGCTTCACGCGGGGGCACGCCCGCCTTTTGCGGCTCCTCGCCGGTATTGATCTGCACCAACAGGCGGGGACAGTGCCCGCTTCTGTCCCGTTCCGCCGCCAGCGCATCGGCCAGCTTCATCCGGTCCAAAGTCTGGATGCAATCGAACAGCGGCACGGCCTCCCGCACCTTGTTGGTCTGGAGCGGTCCGATCAGATGCAGTTCCACGTCCGGAAAGTCCGATCGCACGGACGGAAATTTGGCCGCGGCCTCCTGCACCCTGTTCTCGCCGAACAGGCGCTGACCCCCCGCCAACGCTTCGCGGATGCCGGCCTCAGGCACCGTTTTGGAGACGGCGATCAGGTGCGTGGCAGGCGCGGGGGCGACTGCGGCCTTCCGTGCCGCATCGATGCGGGCCATGGTATCGGCGAGATTTCCGGCGATTGTCATGAATGCTGCTTTAGCAAGACAGGCTTTGCGCCTCAACGTGGCGATGCCGCTGGTGCTGATGACCGACGAGCGGAAGGCCGATTGGATTTGCGCCGCCAAGGCCCTGCCGCGCGGCAGCGTCGTCATTATCCGGGCGCGGGATGCGGCTTCGCGGACAAATCTGCTGCGGCAATTGCGCCCCATCCCTTATCTGCGTCTGCTGGTGGCTGACGATCCGCGACTGGCAATGGAGGCCGAGGGCTTGCACCTGCCGGAAGCGCATCTGAGGCAAGCGCCGCATTGGCGCGCCAAGCATCCCGGCTGGATCATCACCGCTGCTGCCCATTCGCTGGGGGCGCTCCTGGCGGCGCGCGAAGTCGATGCCGTGTTCCTGTCGCCGGTATTCGCCAGCGCCAGTCATCCGCGCGCCCGGGCATTGACGCCGGTACGTGCCGCCTTGATCGCCGCCGCAGCGACCAGAAAAAAAATCCCGGTCTATGCGCTGGGCGGGATGGAGGCGCGCAACGCGGCGCTGCTGGCCCGGTCCTTCAGCGGGATTGCTGCTGTTTCTAGCCTGTTGTGTGCAAGGTGAGATGCATAAAGGCCGCATCCAGCGAAAGCTTGGCTGTGCTATTATAGAATTGTCCCCGGTCCCGGCCATAATTCAGATGCTGCCAGCCCCAGCTCACTTGGATGCCGGGGCTCAGCGCATAGCCAAGCGACGCTTCCAATCCGTTCAGCCCCAGCCGAGCAGCGCCGGAGTCCGGCGGCGAGCCCGCGACGCCATTGCCATATTCCAGCGCCGCGCTCCAGGCATCATCGGTCACGCCGGCGCTGACATGCGTCACCCTTGTCTTGGCGCCGTCATAGCTGCGCGCAATGTCAAACGCATAGGCGTTAGATTGACGCCAGGCCGCGCCCAGCGATAGCGTGACATCGTCATTGACGGGATAGTCCGCCCGCAGTCCCAAGCCCAAATCGCCCACCCCGACTTGCCCGGGCAGCTTGTGCTCGGCCCGGCTTTCCGCCGCCGCCAGATAGGCGCTAAGCGACACCGGTCCCAGCGTGTCGGAATAGCGCAGGGCGCCCTCCCAGATATCGGCCTGCCGCCCCGGCACGTCGGGGCCTGCATCAACGAAGGGCAAGTTCTTGCCCTCGCTGGGCGTGAAGGAGAGGGCAACCTGCACCCCGAACAATTGCGGGCTCACAAAAGCGATCTTGCCGTAATTCGACGAGGCTCCCACTTCGGTGCGCAAGGTGAACATGTCGATGGTGGCGCGGTGGCTCTGGGGATCGCGGAAGAAGGTCGTCTGCGGATCGTCCAGCGCGATCTCGTCGTCCGCCGCGGGCAGGGGCAGTTTCAGGGCATAGCCCGCACCATCCACCATGCCGACTTGAAGCCGCCCGACGCCGGTACGCGCCTCGCCGTAAAGCTGCTCCACCGCATCGCCATCATAGCGGCCGCGCGACAAGGGATCGGCCAGGGTGAAGGTGCCGGCCACGGCCAGCGACAGGCCGCTGTCATAGTCGCGCTCCAGTCGCGGCATCAGCTTGACCACGCCGCTTGCCGGCACGCCGCCATCCGGTGCGCCGCCCGCGATCACGGTGCCGCCGGCCAGCGCATCCAGCCTGAGCGCAGCCTCGCCCACCGGAATATCGGGCGGGGTCAGAGTGAGGTCGGAAAGCTCCGCCCTGGCCGGAAGGGCCAAGCCAATCGCGCAAGCCACCGACGCCGCGATAATCTTACCAAATCGCAATCCAAGGACACCCGCAATAAGTCCTTCCAGCATAAGCCGAACCCGCCCACCCCGCGCAAGCCATGTGCCGTTGCGCCGCAAGGCACCGGCCTTTATAAGCCCAAGCCAGACGCGCGGCCCTCGCGCCCCCTTCAAGGACAAAGACGTGAAGCGAATTCTGCCTGGCCTCTGCTGTGCCTTGATCCTGGCGGGCTGCGGCTCGTCCGATGACACCCAGCAGGTGGACATGAACAATGGGGCGATCACCAGCGGCTCGACGCGGGTCACCCTGGGGGTCAATTCCTATCTCTGGCATGCCTCGCTGGACACGATGTCCTTCATGCCGCTGGTTTCGGCCGATCCTTTTGGCGGTGTCATTATCACGGACTGGTATGTCGCGCCGTCCAGTCCGAACGAGCGGCTGAAGGTGACGATCTATATCTCCGACCGCACCCTGCGTGCGGATGCGCTGAAGGTGGTCGTGTTCCGGCAAATGAAGAACGGCACCGCATGGAGCGACGCCCAGCCCAATCCCGACACCGCCAACAAGCTCGAGGATGCCATCCTGACTCGCGCCCGCGAACTAAGGCTCGCCACCCTGGGCCAGGGCTGACGGGGCCGCGGCCATGGCGCGGTACAACGCCAAACAATCCGAAAAGCACTGGCAGGCGGAATGGGAAGAACGCCGCCTGTTTGCGGCCCCTGAGCACTCGGACAAGCCCAAATGCTATGTGCTGGAGATGTTCCCCTATCCGTCGGGGCGCATCCATATGGGCCATGTGCGCAATTACACGATGGGCGACTGCATCGCCCGCTTCAAGCGCGCCCAAGGTTTTGCGGTGCTGCATCCGATGGGCTGGGATGCGTTCGGGCTGCCGGCCGAAAATGCGGCGCGCGATGGCGGCGTCAATCCGCGTGACTGGACCTACGCCAATATCGACGCGATGCGCAGCGAGTTGAAGGCGCTGGGGCTGGCGATCGACTGGTCACGCGAATTCGCCACTTGCGACCCGGCCTATTATGCCCGGCAACAGAAACTGTTCCTGGCTTTTTATAAGGCCGGCCTGGTCTATCGCAGCGAGG
>DATATP010000363.1:0-13088 GCA_036268715.1 Rhizomicrobium sp.
TTGAAGGACTTCGCCGCACTCGACCGGCTGGGCGCCTCGATCTTCGAGCGCTGGGGCAAGCTGGATGCGTTTCTCGGCAATGCCGGCACTTTGGGTGTGCTGACGCCCCTCACGCATATGGACCCGAAAGTGTTCCAGGAATTGCTCGACATCAATGTCACCGCCAATTGGCGGCTGATCCGCTCGCTCGATCCTTTGCTGCGGCTGTCCGATGCCGGCCGGGCGCTGTTCGTCACCTCCGGCGCGGCGCGTAAGCATGTGCCCTTCTGGGGTGGTTATGCGATGAGCAAGTCGGCGCTTGAGATCGTCGCCCTGACTTATGCCGCGGAATGCGAAGGAACCAAGGTCAAGGCCAACCTGATCAATCCGGGCCCAATGCGCACCTTGATGCGCGCCAAGGCAATGCCGGGCGAGGACCCGTCGGACCTGCCGCGGCCGGAAGATATGGCTTACAAGATCGTCGAGATGCTGTCGCCCGGCTACGACAAGAACGAGACGATCATCAATTTCATGAAGTGAGCAACTGGCGCGCGCAGCGCGAGCATGTCCGGCGGACATGCGAGAGGTTGCGAACGCCGCGAGCAGCCAAGCCCACTAACCATTTCCCTGAGTATGTCGAACGGTGAAGTCGTCATGCTTTGGCCACCCCACGTGATGGTTCACTTCGGATCGTACGGATTCCTGCTGTTGCGCAACGAAAACCGCAGCGGCGTGCCCTTGAGGTCGAACGCCTCACGCAAACCGTTCTGCAGATAGCGCGAATATGCCTCCGGCAGTGCGTCTAGCTGGTTGCCGAACAGGGCAAAGCTGGGCGGCCGCGCCTTGACTTGCGTCATATAGCGGATGCGTACCCGCCGCCCGCTGATCGCGGGTGGAGCGTGGCGCTGCAAGGCCTCTTCGAGGAAGCGATTCAAGGTCGCGGTGGGGACGCGCGTGTTCCATGCCTTATCGGCTTCCACGATTGCCGGGATCAGCCGGTCCAGGCCTTCTCCCGTCCTCGCCGATGTGGCGACCAATGGCGCGCCCGCTATTTGGGGCAGTAGCCGATCGAGCTTTTCGCGCATGCGCGAGATCGCGCCGGTCTTGTTGTCAAGCAAGTCCCATTTGTTGACCGCGAACACGATGGCGCGGCCTTCGCGCGCGATCAGGTCGGCAATAGTCAAGTCCTGTTTCTCGAAAGGCGCGGTGGCGTCGATCATCACGATCACGCAATCGGCAAAGCGAATCGCCTCAAGGGTGGACGCGACCGACATTTCCTCAAGGGTTTCGCCTGCGACGCGCGCCTTCTTGCGCAGCCCCGCCGTGTCGTGCAGCACGACCTCTCGCCCGTCCGCCTGCCAGGACGCGGCAACCGCATCGCGCGTGAGGCCCGCTTCCGGACCGACCAGGGCGCGTTCCTCCCCCAGCAGCCGGTTGAACAGGCTCGACTTGCCGACATTCGGCCGCCCCACCAGCGCCAGCCGCAAGGGGCGAGCGGTATAGTCTTCGTCGACCTGCTCATCGTCGTCGCTGCCGCCGGACGGTTCTTCCACTTCTTCTTCCGTGTCGCCCGCCGGGACAAGAGCTTCCAGCGCTTCCGCCAGCGCCTCCATGCCGATTGCATGCTCGGCGGAAATTCGCACCGGCTCGCCGAAGCCCAACGCATAGCCTTCATCCGCCGTGACCTGGCCTTCGCATTTGTTGGCGGCGAGGATCACCGGCTTTCCGCTCTTGCGCAGCTCGCGCGCGATGATCTCGTCGCCCGCCGTGATTCCGGCACGTGCGTCGATCACCAACAGCAGCGCATCGGCCTCGGCGATGGCGGCGCGGGTCTGCTCCGTCATGCGCGCCGCCAGGGAGCCGTCCGCCGCCTCCTCAAAGCCGGCGGTATCGATCAGGCGCAGGTCCATCCCTGCGAACGCGGCTTCGGCGACTTGGCGGTCGCGGGTTACGCCGGGCGTGTCATGCACGATGGCAGCGGGCCGCCCGGCCAGTCGATTAAACAGCCGCGACTTGCCAACGTTGGGCCGCCCTACGACGGCAAGAGTGAAGGGCATGCTGCCTCACCGCAACGCGACCAGATCCGCGTCGCTGGTATAGAGGTAAAGCGTGTCATTCGCCACGACAGGCGCAATCACCGTGCCGGCGGGAATTTCTACCCGTCCCGTCAAGCGTCCGGTATAGGGCGAGACGGCCTCGGCATAACCGTTGGATGAAGTGACGATCAGCTTGTTGGACACCAGCACGGGGCCCGCCCAGGTTAGCGGTCCACTCTTGTTGTCAGGGTCGTCCCACTGCGGCAATTGATGAATCCAGCGCACCTTGCCTTCCTGGCGGGTGAGGCAGATCAGGCGGTTCTGGTTGTCCAGCACATAGACATAGTCGCCTGCAGCCCAGGGCGTCTGGATGCCGCCGATGTCGCGCGACCATAACCGTTCGCCGCTGGGCAAATTGATCGCGGCCATCACGCCCGACTGGCTGATCGCGAACACCACATTGCGATCGATCACCGGCCGGCCGGCGATGTCGTCCAGCTCCGATAAGGCGGTGACGCGGCCGGAATGGGATAGGACATCGCTCCAGGCCGGCTGACCGTTCTGCACGCGCAACGCATAGACCTCGCCCGAGGTATAGGGGACCACGACGAACTCGCCCGAGACCGCCGCGCTGGTGGAGGTCAGGATGCCGGCGGATTCAGTGATGCCCTGATGGTCCCATAATTGCCGGCCATCGGACTCAGCCAGACAGTAGAAGTGATTGTCGTCCGTGGAGACGAACAACCGCCCGCCATCGACGACCGGCGCGTTGATGATCGGTATGCCAAGATCGTGCCGCCACAATTCCCGGCCGTTGCGCGCGTCCATGGCGATGACGACCCCGAAACCCGAGGTCACGAAAATCTTGCCTGCGTTATAGGCGACGCCGCCCCCCATGCCGGTCGTGGTGTCGATCGTGTTGGGCTTGCCCAGCAGTCCCCACAGGGTGGGAAAATCCGTGCCGTTCTTGGGTGCGAGGCGCCGGTTCCACACCGGACTGCCGTCAGAACTGCGAAAGACGTAGATGTGCGCCTCCGAATCCAGCGCGAAGACCATGCCATCGGCCACCACCGGCGGAGCGGTGAGGCGGGAAGCGGTGTCCGAGCCCTTGCCGGCGTCGGCGTCCCAGACCTGGCGCAGCTGGCCATTGGCTTCCAGATGATACATCGCATTGGAGGGATAGCCGCCAGGCTCCGGCCACGCCGGGTTGCGATAGGGAGGCGGCAGCTTGATCGGAATATTCGCCAGCGCCGGATCGGGTCTCAAGGTCTCGTCAAGCGACATCACCGAGATGCGTACGCCCTTGAGGTTGGATTTCTTGCCGTTGGAGGAGAACCAGCCTCCGATGGTATCGAACACCGCGCAGCCGCCCAGAAGCAGCAATGCGGAGAGCGCGGCCAGCGCGCGAAGCTTGCGGGAAGGCGCCATCATTTCGTCGGGGCCGCGGGAGCAAAAGTGGGCTGGCCGGTGGGCGCAGCGGACGCGACCGGCGGTGGCACAGTGCCGGAGTTGCCGGCGCCGCCCTGTTTGATGAACTGTACCATGGCACGGGCACGGGCGCGGACCCCTTCCGGTGCCTGGGGATCGAGCATCAGCAGCTGGTATTTGGTTTGCGCCGCCTTCAAGTCCAAGGCGCGGTAATCGGCATAGGCGAGCACCTCTCGCGCCAGGGAATGCCAGGCGCTGCCCGGTTTGTCGATCGGGGCCAGAAGGGTGGTTAGGTCGCCACGGGTAGCCGTGTCCGCCTGGGCCCAGGCCGCGCGCAGCCGCGCCACCGCACCGATCGCGCCGTCGTCCTGATCGGCAATCTGTTTATAGAGGTCGATGGCGTTCTTGGTCTGGCCGCTTGCCGCCATCGCATTGGCCTCGCCCAGACGCGCCACCAGCGCGTAACCCCCGGGGGCGGATTTGGCCACCGTGTCCAATGCATCGGCAGCCTGGGTAGGATTGGAAATGCGTTGAGCGGCAATCAGGGCAGTGGCCGCCTTAGCGCGCTGGTCAGCTTGGTGATGCTGCCAAAGCTCGAAGCCGCCGATCGCGGCCAGAAGCAAAATCCCCGCCGCGATCACATAATCGCCATAGGCCTTCCAGAATTTTTCCAGGCGTTCGCGGCGAACGTCCTCTTCGACCTCGCGGAAGATGTCACTCACCGGAACGATCCTTCTGGCCCGAAGCCCTTGACAAGCCGGGTTAATTAGCCCGCGCGCGGGTCCGGCGCAATGCGCCATGGATTAAGTTTTGGCGGAAAGATCGGGCTTTTTTGCGCCTTTCAGGACTTGACCCGTTTCATCGGATAGATGTTTTCGGCGCCCGGGAAACGGCGTGTGCGCACATCTTCGGCATAGGCTTTGACCGCCGCCTCGATGGCAGGACCCAGGCTGGCATATTCGCGCACAAAGCGTGGCGGACTGGGATTGAGGCCCAGCATGTCTTCCATCACCAGAATCTGGCCATCGCAGGCCGGCGAGGCGCCGATGCCGATGGTGGGAATGGCGATCTCGGCGGTGATCTTGGCGGCAAGCGGTTCGGCCATGCCTTCCAGCACCACCGCGAAGGCACCCGCCTCGGCAACGGCCATGGCGTCGGCCTCGATGGCCGGCCACTCCTCCGGTGTCCGGCCGGTGGTGCGAAAGCCGCCTTTCACATTGACCGATTGCGGCGTCAATCCGACATGGCTCATGACCGGAATGCCGCGCTCGCTCAGATAGTGCACGGTTTCCGCCATGCGAGCGCCCCCTTCCAGCTTGACCGCCGTGGCGCCGGTCTCCTGAATCACCCGAGCCGCATTGCGGAACGCGACGGCCGGACTTTCCTCATAAGAACCGAAGGGCATGTCGACGACGACCAGCGCGCGCTTGGCTCCGCGCATCACGGCCTTGCCGTGGGTGATCATCATCTCCAACGTGACACCCAGAGTGGATTCCAGTCCGTGCATCACCATGCCCAGACTATCCCCCACCAGCATCAGATCGACATGATCGTCCAGTAGCCGCGCGGTATGGGCATGATAGCAGGTGAGGCACACCACCGGCGCCTGACCCTTTCGGCCGCGGATATCGGGAACGGTGACGCGATGGCTTTCGCCGTGAACGGACATGGGGCCTCCGTCGAACGGAACGATTATACCGCACTGCGAGAACAAAAATAAAGGAACCGCCATACTTGACGATCAGGGCTGGAGCTTATACTTAAGTACATGCTTAACTATAAAGTGCCTCTCGATCTAGCCTTTCAAGCCCTGGGCGATCCTACCCGGCGCGCGATTGTGGAACAGCTGGCTGCCGGACCGGCCTCGGTGAGCGAATTGGCCCGGCCGCTGCCGATGTCGCTGCCGGCGGTGATGCTCCATCTGAAGGTCCTGGAGGAAAGCGGCCTGGTGCGCTCGGAAAAACTCGGCCGGGTCCGCACCTGCCGCATTGAGCCGTCCATGCTCAGCCAGGCGGAACGCTGGATCGGCGAACGCCGCCTTATGTGGGAGGCCAATCTCGACCGGCTGGGTGCGTATCTCGATCGATCGCTGCAAGAAGGAGACAAGACATGACCGTAGAGACCGCGACCAAACACTCGGTCGTCCATGCCAGCTTCACCATTGCGCGCCAATGGCCGCATTCACCCACGCGCGTGTTCCAGGCTTTTGCCGACGAGAAGGCGAAGGCCAAATGGTTCGCCGGCCCACCGGGCTCGCAGCAGCATGAGAGAAGCTTCGATTTCCGCGAGGGCGGGCGTGAAACCCTGACCGGCCGCCACCCCAACGGGATAATTACAAGCTTCGATTGCATCTATCGCGACATCGTTCCCCCCAATTCCAATGAATCGGGGCGCATTGTCTACAGCTATGTGATGCATCTGGATGGGCGGAAAATTTCCGTCTCTCAAGCCACCATCGAGCTGAAGCCGGACGGCGCCGGCACCAAATTCGTGCTCACCGAATATGGCGATTATCTCGACGGCTATGACGATGCCGGGTCGCGCGAGCATGGCACCAATTTCTTGATGGACGCATTGGAAAAATCGCTGGGTGAGGAACGGTCGCCATAGGCGACGGAATGGTCCTGTGGACCATTCCGAGTGACGAACGCCGCGAGCTTGGGCGAGCGGCCGGCTGATTGAGAGGGACGCATGGACCTGACCGAAAAGGCCAAGAGCTATTACCGCGCCTATGAGCGGCACGATCCCGATTTCGTCCGCCGCGAAATGGCCGAAGGGTTCACCTTCACAAGCCCCTTCGACGACCATATCGGGCGCGATGAATATTTCCACCGCTGCTGGCCGAAAGAGCCGTTGCACCAGAAATTCGATTTCGTGGCGATATCCCAGGACGGCGATCGCGTGATGGTCGTGTATGAATGTCGAATGCACCGGGCAAATGCGGTCCATCCCGACATGCATTTCCGCAATGCCGAAATGCTGACTTTTGAAAATGGCCGCTTCAAAAGCGTGGAAGTGTTTTTTGGCGATCCGCCGGGTGGCCTCAGCCGCCGGGAATTCGCCGTGCAATCCGGCGCCGGCTGAAATTTCGCGCGCCGCTGTAACCCGTGAACGTGCGCCGACGAATCTCCGCCAGAACCAGGGAGGGACGCGCATGCACCGGATGGCGATACATCAGTTCGAGCCGCTGGCGCATTGGTGGCCACTCGCCTTGCGACTGATCGTCGGATACGGCTTCATCGCCCACGGCTATGCCAAACTGGCGCGAGGTCCTGCGAATTTTATCCACATCCTGGCCGCACTCGGCATGCCAGTGCCGGGTTTGCTTGCCTGGGCCACCATCCTGGTTGAGATCGCCGGCGGGGCCGCTATTCTGGTCGGCGCCTTTGTCGCTATTGCCAGTCTGCCGATGGCGCTGGTGCTGCTGGTGGCGATCGTCACCGTCCACCTCCCGAACGGGTTCAGTTCGATCAAGCTATTGTCGGTCGATGCCGGCGGAGCGCATTTTGGCCAGCCCGGTTATGAGACGGACCTTTTGTATCTGGCGGCCCTGGCTGCGCTGCTGTTGGGCGGGGCCGGGCCGATGTCGGTCGACCGCTTGTTCCGAAAGCGGCAATAGCCGGCCCAGGCGACTTCACGACGCGCCTCATGCGACGCCGGAAGGCCGGATCGCTTGCGGTACATCTGAGTTGCGATTGCAAAATTTTCTGTTTCCTGGGTAATTTACGCGCGGGAGCGATCACAGGCGTTAGTGCGCCGGAGTTTGGGCGACGAAAGCTTCCGAGAAGCACTGTTAGCAATCGGCCGATAAAGCATTCAAGCATGCTGAGGAGGTGCCGCCGATGGCAAGGAGCAGCTCGCTTTTAGCCCGCGAGGAAAATGTTCTCCAGCGGTTGCTGCGTTCGCGCCCCGAAGCGCGCACCAGGCTTCAGCCCTATGTCCGCCGCGCCAAGGTATACCACAATGAGTGCGGCTGCTCGATGAGCGGCGCCTTTCTGGTCACGGCAGTGCTGCTTGCCTTTATCCATCGGGTTTATTCGGGCAACCCCGGTCAGACCGGCTTCATCACCGAAGTTGCCATATACGCGGCCTTCGTTCTTAGCGCCGGGTTTGTCGGCAAGTTGGCTGGAATTTCCATCGCCCGCATTCGCCTGGTGCTTCTGTATCGCGATCTTCGAAATCTTTTCCCGCTCGATGGAGGCTGATCATGTCCACCTGCACCAAATGGGTCGATAAGATTGTCATTTCCTGCAAGAACTGGAGCACGCAACTCGATTATACGTGCACGACATGGGCCGATGAGGGATCGGACCAGTGCTCGCAATGGGCCGACGAAGGTTCGAGCCAGTGCACGTCGTGGGACGAATGCCACTGGTACACGCCCTGGGATTGCATCGCGGGCTTTTTCTGCGAGGCCTATTACTGGGTCGCGAAATGGGTGTGCAAAGCCTATTACTGGGTCGCCAAATGGGTGTGCAAGGCCTATGCGTGGATCGTAAAGGCCATCTGTGTCGTGTTCTCCTGGGGGCTGGAACTTGTCTGTGTCGCCTGGGATACGATCCATTGCGCTTTGCTGGCCATCATCAAGTTTTTGGCCGGCGGCAGAGGGCGCGGCAAGCCCGCCTCCAACATCGAACATATCTTTGTCCTGACATTGGAAAACCGAGCTTTCGACCACATGTTCGGATTCAGCGGTGTTGCGGGTGTCGATCCCGGCGGAGCGCCGACAGTGTTCAACGAGGGTTTCGATCCCGCCGTGACAAGCAATATCGATCCCAATACGGCGGCGACCGTCACTGTCAGCACACCGGCGGATTTTCAACTGAAGAATGTCGACGCAGACCCGGGACACGAGTTTGCGAATACCTTGGTTTCGCTGTGCGGCGAGGGCGCGGTGTACACGCCGGCGCTTGGTGGCTATCCGGCCATCAACAATTCGGGCTTCATTCAGAACTATCTGGATGGCGGCTCGTCGACACCGGATCGCATCATGCATTGCTTCGATCCCAAGCAATTGCCGGTTCTCAATGCGCTGGCCCGCGAATTCGCCATCTGCGACCGGTGGTTCTCCTCGCTGCCAGGACCGACCTGGCCAAATCGCTTCTTCCAACTGGCGGCGACCTCTGGCGGTCTCGACGACAGCCCGAGTTCGCTCGATGTTGTTTCATCGACAACCGTTGCCGGCTACGAGTTCGAAAACGGCAATATATTCGATCTTCTGGACGCAAATTGCGTCGATTGGACCATTTTCGAAGGGGATGACTTTCCCGTCAGCTTCTCGCTCAAGGGCATGAACCTGAATTTGCTGGAAGGGCGGTTCAAAGGGTTCGATGATTTCGCTACCGAACTGGCCAAGCCTACCTTCGGATCGAAATTCGTTTTTATCGAGCCTAAATATGGCGCACATGGCTTCGATGCGACTGGCCCTGGCGACTTTTCCTGCGGCAACTCCATGCATCCGCTGGACGATGTCACCCGCGGCGAGGCGCTAATCAAGAAAGTCTATGAGACGATCCGCAATTCGCCGCATTGGGAAAAAAGCTTGTTGATCGTCACCTTCGACGAGCATGGAGGCTTTTACGACCATGTCGCGCCCTGCGCTGCGGTTCCCCCCGGCGATCTCCAGACGGCGAGCTATGTTCACAACAATTTTAAGTTCGACCAATTGGGTGTTCGCGTGCCGGCCCTGGTTATCTCGCCCTTCACCCCGCGCGGCGTGATCGACCATACAGTCTATGATCATACCTCCATGTTGGCGACTGTTGAGCGGCTGTTCGGTCTTGGCGCCATGACCAACCGGGACAGGGCCGCCAAAGACGTAAGGGGGCTGCTTTCCCTGGCGGCACCAAGGACGGATTGTCCGACCATGCTGCCGCCCGTGGCGATCAATCCCAATCCTTTGGATTGCGGCGACGACAATGAGAGTAAGGACGCATTGCTTCTGCGGCGCTCGCAATTGCGCCTGGGCCGGGGCGTTCAATTGGAACGTGCCGCCAGCCGTCCGCTGACGCGGTCCACCCAGACCGGATTTTTACAAGTTGCCTTGCTGAAGGCGTTGCTGGACACACCGCCGCCCGATCGCCAGAAATGGATCGACGATTACAAGGCGATCAGGACGCACGCCGACGCCTCTCTTTTCATGGTCGAGGCGACCTTGAAGGTCAAACACGGGATAGACGTTCGAAAAACCGAACGCGAAGGCGCCGAGGCGGTCACGCAAAAGAAAAGACGAAACAGGCGGTGATAGGGCCCCGCTGGTATCGCCGACGATCCAGTGCTTCATCCTGCTCCGGCGTCCACCGCTCAGGCTTGCTCGGGTGCGCCCTCTTGGGTCTCGTCCTGGGGGCCGGCGCCATTGTCAAATAACTCCTCGGCGGCAACCCGGGCCTCCTGCGCCTCGGTCCTTTCGGCGAGCACGTTCTCACCGCGTGCCTGGCGCTCGGCTTCGTCCTCACTGCGTGCGACATTGACGGTGATGTTGACCCTCACTTCCGGATGCAGCACCACCGGAATGGCGAACAGGCCGATGGACTTGATCGCCTGGCTGATCTGTACCTGGGTGCGATTGATGGTGAAGCCGCCTTTTTCCGCCGCATCCGCCACATCGCGCGTGCTGACCGAGCCGTAAAGCTGGCCCCGATCGCCGGCCTGACGCAGCAGCACGAAAGATTTTCCGCCCAATTTCTTGGCAATGGCCTCGGCGTCCTTCTTGCGATCCAGATTATGCGCTTCCAGGTGTTGCTTCTGGGTCTGGAAATAGTCCCGGTTCGCCTTGGTGGCGCGTAGGGCTTTTTTCTTGGGCAGCAGGAAGTTGCGCGCGAAGCCGTCCTTCACCCGTACTTCGTCGCCCATCTGGCCGAGCTTCTCTACCCGTTCGAGCAGGATCACTTGCATGACGTCCTCCTCACTTCACGATATAGGGAAGCAGCGCCATGAAACGGGCGCGCTTGATTGCGTTCGACAGGATACGCTGCTTCTTGTTCGAGACCGCGGTGATGCGGCTGGGCACGATCTTGCCCCGTTCGGAGATGAAGCGCTGCAGCAGCTTCACATCCTTGTAATCGATCTTGGGCGCGTTATCGCCCGAGAAAGGACAGGTCTTCTTGCGCCGGAAGAAGGGACGGCGTGCGCCGTCCTCGCGTCCCCCGCGTCCGCCGCCCTCGCGGTCACGGCCGCCTTCCCTGTTGCCGCCATAGCTCATTGCACGGTCTCCTGGGTCACAGCTTCGCCTTCCGGCTTGCTGTCGGCGCGGCCTGAAGCATTGTCATCGCGGCGGTTCTTGTTCGACGAGACGTCGAACTGATCGACCTTGACGGTGATGTAACGCAGCACATCCTCGTTGATCTTGAGTTGGCGCTCCAACTCGATCACCGCGGCAGCGGGGGCGTTGATGTTGAGCAGGACATAATGGCCCTTGCGGTTCTTTTTTATGCGGTAAGCCAGACCTCTGAGGCCCCAATATTCCTGCTTTTCGATCTTGCCGCCTTCGCCTTCGACGATGGTCTTCAGGTGGGTGGCGAGTGCGTCGACCGCCTGCGCGCTGATGTCCTGGCGCGCGATCAGGAGATGCTCGTAAAGAGCCATATCCGGTCCTTGTCCTCGGCATGCGGAGCGGCGAGGGCGGACACCCGGCGCCGCTTCGGCTCGCCTGGAACGCGCACCATGCGCAAGCCCAAAAGGGCCTCCGGGCGACCGCAGCCGCTAAGGGGCGGGTCTATAGGGAAAAAGCTGCTCTAGGGCAAGGGCCGAGAAAAGGCGGGCTCAGCGCACCCAGCGGCAGACCCGGTGATGATGGTGCCAGGTGCAGACGCGATGGCGGTGATGATGACCCCCCAGCCGCACCACGACGGCAGCGTCGGCGGCCCCCGCAACCAGTGCGGTCAATGCAAAAGCGGCAATGATCTTTTTCATGACTGTCCTCGAAATCGGGTGATTGGAATGGCAACGTGACGAAGGGGATCGGGTTCCGATCCTTGCTCCTCCAGCCTACCGCTCCTACGGTTGACGGTAGGTTAGGGGCAAAGCGGGCGGGGACATGATCGAGGGGGCGGACGCGATTCTCGCCAGGGCGGCCTGGCGGCTGATCCCGTTCATGGCCCTGCTCTATGTGGCGAGCTTCCTGGACCGGGTGAATATCGGTTTCGCGGCCCTGACGATGAACCGCGACCTCGGCTTTTCGCCCCAGGTCTATGGCTTCGCCTCGGGCATCTTCTTCTTCGGCTATTTCCTGTTCGAGGTGCCGTCCAACCTGGCGCTGGAAAAGGTGGGGGCGCGGACCTGGATGTGCCGCATCTGCGTCACCTGGGGGGCGCTTTCGATGCTGACCGCCTTCGCGCGCAGCCCCGCCCAGTTCTGCGTGCTGCGTTTCCTGCTCGGCGCGGCGGAGGCGGGGCTTTATCCCGGCATGGTGCTGTACATGACCTATTGGTTCCCGCAAGCGACGCGGGCGCGGTTCATCGCGCTGTTCCTGGCCGCCGTGCCTGCCGCCAATGTGATCGGGGCGCCGCTGTCAGGCTGGCTGCTGGGTTTGAGCGCGGCGGGCCTCAAAGGCTGGCAATGGATGCTGATCCTGGAGGGCATTCCTTCGCTGCTGTTCGGTGCACTGACGTTGTGGGTACTGCCCGACCGCCCCGCCAGCGCCAAATGGCTGAGCCCGCGCGAGAAGGGGATCATCGCCGCCCGTCTCGCGGCAGAACCGCCGGGAGCGTTGCATGGCTTCTGGGAAATGCTGGCCGACAAGCGCATCTGGATTTTGATCATCCCGGATTTCTCCATCGTCATCGCGCTCTATGGTCTCAATCTCTGGCTGCCCCAGATGGTGAAGGCGATGGGCTACACCAATCTGCAAACCGGCTTCATCGTCGCGCTGCCTTATGTGCTGGCGATGATCGCGATGGTAGCACTGGGCATCGCGTCGGACCGCAGCGGCAAGCGCGCCGGTCCTGTCGCCTTCGCGGCCTTCGCAGGCGCGGCGGGCATGGCGGCGGCGGCGCTGCTGGCCGGCCCGGTCGCGATTATCGCCGCCTTGTGCCTCGCGTCCTGCGGCATCTATGCCGCGCTGGCAGTGTTCTGGACCCTGCCGACCGCGATGCTGCGCGGCACCGCGGCGGCGGGCGGGCTGGCGCTGCTCAATTCCTTTTCCAATCTGGGCGGATTTTTCGGGCCGAGCCTGATGGGCTGGCTGAAGCAGCGCACAGGCGGTTACACAATGGGCATGGAGCTATTGGCCGGCATGCTGGTGTTGGCGGGGGTGTCGGTCATCGTGATCGGGCGGCGATTTTTCGCCAGAGCCACCTGATTGCGGATTTTCGATAAGATCGGGCGAGATCGGGCCCGCGAGGCAAGATGAGGCATGGCGGTGGCAAAAGGCCCAAATGGATTGCGCGTCACCCGCCGCGGTGTGGTGTGCCTGTCGGCGCTGGCGGCGGGGAGTGCCGCCGTCCACGCGCAGCAGACGGCGAAGATCACCAAAGCCAGCAAGCAAGTCGCCGGCTATGTCGAGAAGACGCCTTTTGCGGCCCAGACTTGCGTAGGCTGCCATTTCTATATCGACCCCGATGATTGCGAGATCGTCGAGGGACCCGTCAGCCCCACCGGCTATTGCAATTATTACGCGGACTAAGCGGCGGCGCCTCCGGGTTTGGA
>DATATP010000364.1:0-16280 GCA_036268715.1 Rhizomicrobium sp.
TGGAGGCGGTGGAGGGCAGGGGGCCAACTTTCGTCTGCACCAATATCCGCCGCAACAATCCCTGCCTGTCGTCTGCCGAGGTCAGGAGTCTTTGCACCGATGCCCATCCTTGCGCCATCGCCAGGGTGATGTGGGAAGCCGACCGTGCCTGGCGGGACAGGCTCCGCGCGGTCAGTCTGTCCGACCTGCTGAAATCGCTCGGAACCGACCTGCCGCCCGCGCTGCTCCGCAGGGGCGCGGCCTGGATCGAAGAGCATTCCTGAGCGCGCTTGACCTTTCCCGCGCGCCCGCTATCAAGGCCCCGCCAAAGGAAGACGGAGTTGGACGTGGCGGTATCCGGCGTGAAAAAAGTGGTGCTGGCCTATTCCGGGGGGCTGGATACTTCGGTCATTCTCAAATGGCTGCAGATTGAATATGGCGCGGAGGTCGTCACCTTTACCGCCGATCTCGGCCAGGGCGAGGAGATCGAGCCCGCCCGCCAGAAGGCGCTGCTGCTGGGCATCAAGCAGGAGAATATCTTCATCGAGGATGTGCGCGAGGAGTTCGTGCGCGATTTTGTGTTCCCCATGTTCCGCGCCAATGCGCTGTATGAGGGCGTCTATCTCTTGGGCACCTCCATCGCGCGGCCCCTGATTGCCAAGAAGCAGATCGAGATCGCCGAAAAGGTTGGCGCCGATGCCGTGGCGCATGGCGCCACCGGTAAGGGCAACGACCAGGTGCGCTTCGAGCTGGGCTATTATGCGCTCAAGCCCGACATCAAGATCATCGCGCCGTGGCGGGAATGGAATTTGGCCAGCCGCACCAGGCTGCTGGAGTTCGCGCAAGCGCACCAGATTCCGATTGCGAAAGACAAGCGCAACGAGCCGCCCTTTTCGGTGGATGCAAATCTTCTGCACTCGTCATCAGAAGGCAAGGTGCTGGAAGACCCGGCGGTCGAGGCAGACGACATCGTCTATCAGCGCACCATCGCCCCTGAGGATGCGCCCGACAAAGCGACGACTATCGAGATCGGTTTCGAGAAGGGCGATGCCGTCAGCGTCGATGGAGAAAGCCTGTCGCCCGCGACCCTGCTCGCCAGGCTGAACGGGCTTGGCAAAGCCAATGGCATCGGCCGCATCGACCTGGTGGAGAACCGCTTTGTCGGCATGAAGTCGCGGGGCGTCTATGAGACACCGGGCGGCACCACGTTGCTGGCGGCCCATCGCGGCATCGAAAGCATCACCCTGGATCGCGGCGCGGCGCATCTGAAAGACGAGTTGATGCCCCGTTATGCCGAGCTGATCTATAATGGATTCTGGTTTAGCCCGGAACGCGAGATGCTCCAGGCCGCGATCGACCACAGCCAGCAATTCGTCAGCGGCACGGTGCGGCTCAAGCTCTACAAGGGCAATGTAAGCGTAGTCGGCCGCACCTCGCCCTGGTCGCTTTATTCGCAGGACCTCGTCACGTTCGAGGACGACCGGGGCGCCTATGACCAGAAGGACGCGGCGGGCTTCATCAAGCTGAATGCGCTTAGGCTGCGGACGCTCGCGATGCGCAACCGAAAACGCAAATAGCGTTCAAGGCGGCGCCATTCCCAGGACGCTGGCGCGCATATAGCCGGTGAGCGGTCCGTCGCTGACCTTTGCCCAGCCGCCGTCTTGCAGTTCAATCAGGGTGATGCGCGCGCCTTTGGCTTCTCTCTTCACGCTTTCGCCCGAGGATTTGGGCGCATCGCGCAGCACCGAGCGCCCGCGATGCACATAGACCGGACCCGGCGCCAGCGCCGCTTTCTCGGCCCGCGGCGCGTGAGGGGCGGGCGGTTTTGCGGATGCCGTCCCGGCTGCTGCCGTTGGAGCCATCGCGGCCGGCGGCGCGGCCGTGTTTCCGGCATGGCGGCCCGCCCAGAAAGCGAGCGCCCCCACCAGCAACGCCACGCCCAGCCAGCTTCCATGCGTGCCCAGCCTGGAACGGTACGAGAGGCCCGTGCCAGGAAGCCCCGCATTGGTGGTGATCCCGCCACGCCCGATATTCAGATCCGCGCCGCGCGGCCCGATGCTGGCCGAGGCGCCGGTCTTGGACAGGTTGATCCGCAGGCCCGGCAGAATGGAAATCCGCTTCTGAAAGCGAAAACCCATCACACATCCACCGCCGCGTACAGCGCATTGTCCTGGATGAATTCCCGCCGCGGCTCGACCACATCGCCCATCAGCTTGGCGAACAATTCCCCGGCCTCGTCGGCATGCTGCACCTTCACCATCAACAGCGAGCGCGCATTCTCGTCCAGAGTGGTCTCCCACAATTGCTCGGGATTCATTTCGCCAAGGCCCTTATAGCGCTGCAGCGTCAGGCCCTTGCGGCCCCAATCGAGGATCGCGTTCAGCAATTCGCTGGGGCTGCGCACCTCCCGCATTTCATCCTTGCGCCGAAGGGTACCGGATTTGAGATAGCTGGCCTGCAATTCGCTCGCCATCCGGTCGAGCCGCCGCGCATCGGCCGAGGCGATCAGGGCGCCGTCGATGGCCACCGCCTCGCGCACGCCGCGCACCTCGCGCCAGAATTTTAGGCCGCCGTCGCCGGTGGGCTCGCCATGCCAGCCGCGCTCATATTCCTCGCTCAGCGTGTCGAGCCGCTGGGCAATATAGCGCGCCGCCTCCGTCGCTTTGGCGGCATCGGACAGGATTTCCGGGTTGAGCGCACCGGCAATCGCCGCCTGTTCCAGCAGGAAGCGCGGATAATGGCGGGGAAAACCGCCCAGCGCCCCGACTGCTGCCCGCGCATGGGCAATGATCTCGTCCAGATGCGGACCCGCAATGGTCTCGCCGGTATGAGAGGTCAGTACCGCGCCCGCCGCGCCCTCCGCGATCAGGTAATTCTGCAGCTCGGTTTCGTCCTTGAGGTAGCGCTCCGATCTGCCGCGCGTCGCCTTGTAAAGGGGCGGCTGGGCGATGAAGATATGGCCGCGGTCGATCAGCTCGGGCATCTGGCGGTAGAAAAATGTCAGAAGAAGAGTGCGAATATGCGCGCCGTCCACATCGGCGTCGGTCATGATGATGATCTTGTGGTAGCGCAGCTTGTCGGGATTGAATTCCTCCCGCCCGATGCCGGTGCCCAGCGCGGTGATCAGCGACACAATGGAGTCGCTCGACAGCATCTTGTCGAAGCGCGCCCGCTCGATGTTCAAAATTTTGCCGCGCAGGGGCAGAACCGCCTGATTGGCGCGGTTGCGGCCCTGTTTGGCGCTGCCGCCCGCGCTGTCGCCCTCGACGATGAAAATCTCGCACCTCGCGGGATCGCGCTCCTGGCAGTCGGCCAGCTTGCCGGGCAAGGACGAGCCGTCCAACACGCCTTTGCGGCGCGTCAATTCGCGCGCCTTGCGGGCCGCCTCGCGCGCTCCCGCCGCCTCGATCACCTTGCCGACGATCACCCGGGCCTCGGCGGGATGCTGTTCGAACCACGCTCCCAACTGGTCGATCATCGCGCCTTCGACGATCGGGCGCACTTCCGAGGACACCAGCTTGTCCTTGGTCTGGGAGGAAAATTTCGGATCCGGCACCTTGATCGACAGGACACAGGTGAGGCCCTCGCGGCAGTCGTCGCCGGTCAGCGCCACCTTGTCCTTTTTTGCCGCGGTCATGTCCTCGGCATATTTGGTGACCACCCGGGTCAGCCCGGCGCGGAAACCCGCCAGATGCGTGCCGCCGTCGCGCTGGGGAATGTTGTTGGTGAAGGCGAGGGTGGATTCGTGATAAGAGTCGTTCCAGGTGAGCGCGATCTCCACCGTCACGCCTTCGCGCTCCGACAGGATCATCACCGGCGATGGGATCAGTGGGTTTTTCGCGCGGTCGAGATATTGCACGAACGCCTTCAGGCCTCCTTCATAATGCAGCACGGTTTCCCGAGACTCCACGCCGCGCTTGTCGGCCAGGAAGATGATGACGCCGGAATTGAGGAAGGCCAGTTCCCGCAGCCGGTGCTCCAATGTGGCGTAATCGAATTCGGTTTTCGTGAAGGTCTGCGAGGAAGGCAGGAACGTCACCTCGGTGCCGCGGCGCGCCTTGCCATTCTCGACCGGCGCATCGCCCACCATGGACAGCGGCGCCGCCGCGTCGCCATGGACGAAGCGCATATAATGCTCCTTGCCGTCGCGCCAGATGCGCAGGTCGAGGAATTCGCTCAAGGCATTGACCACCGACACACCGACGCCATGGAGTCCGCCCGACACTTTGTAGGAATTCTCGTCGAACTTCCCGCCGGCATGAAGCTGGGTCATGATCACTTCGGCGGCAGAAATGCCTTCGCCTTCATGGATGCCGGTGGGGATGCCGCGGCCATTGTCGCGCACGGTGCATGAGCCGTCGGGATTCAAGATCACGTCGATGCGGTCGGCATGACCGGCCAACGCCTCGTCCACCGCATTGTCCACCACTTCGTAGACCATATGGTGCAGACCCGAGCCGTCATCGGTATCGCCGATATACATGCCCGGGCGCTTGCGCACGGCATCCAGGCCCTTCAGCACCTTGATGCTGTCGGCACCATATTCATGGGTTACGCGCTGGGGTTCGGACATTATTCAAGCCTGCTGTTGGAACCGGCCGTTATCGACCAGGAAAATCTGCGCTCGCGTTCCCCAGCTTTCGAACAGGGACAGATCGGTGCCCGTCATCCAGGCCTGGGCACAGAGGGCATGGATTTCCTCGAACAACGCCGCCCGGCGGCTGGCATCCAGGTGGGCGGCGATCTCGTCCAGCAGCAGCAGAGGCGCGATACCGTCTCTCTGGCGCGACAATTCACGCGCGTCGGCCAGCATGATGGAGATCAAAAGCGCCTTCTGCTCGCCGGTGGAACAGTCGCATGCTTCGGCGCGCTTTGCCGTATGGCGAACCAGAAGGTCGGTGAGATGCGGTCCCTCCGTCGTGCGGCCGCTTTCGGCATCGCGCAGCCGCGCGCCGGCCAGCAGGCCGCGCAGGGCATCCATCGAAAGGTCATGGATATTGTCCGACACGGCCAGCGCCGCCGCGGGAAAGGCGCCGCTCCGTTCCGCCAGGGCAAGAGACAGCCGCTCCACCGTCGCCGCGCGCGCCTTGGCGATAGCCAGGCCCGCCTCTGCCATCTCGTTCTCCAGCCCATCCAGCCAGGCCGGATCGCGCGGACCAAATTTGAGCAGGCGCGCCCGCTCGCGCATCGCGGTCTCGTAGCGGGTGGCGCTGCGGGCATGAGCGGCATCGAAGCCCAGCACCAGCCGGTCGAGAAAGCGCCGCCGCCCGCTTGCGCCTTCGGTGAACAGACGGTCCATCGCAGGGGTCAGCCAGATCATCTGCACGATGTCGCCCAGGTCGGCGGAGGATTTCGCATCGGCGCCATTGAGCCGAACCTGTCTTTTTTCCGGCCGGCGCGCACCGCCTTCCGAAGCCAGCATCACGCCGGTGCCGATGTCATGCTCGGCCGCTCCGCGCGTCACCGTCGCCGCCACCGCCCATAATGCGTTGCCGGGCGCGGCGGGCCCCTTGCGCGCATGCTCGCTCAAGCGAGCCCCGCGCAGGCCGCGCCCCGGAGAGAGCAGCGAGACCGCCTCCAAAAGATTGGTCTTTCCTGCGCCGTTTGGTCCGGCCAGCACCACGGGCTCGGCGGATACGGTAAGCTCTGCCTCGCCATAGGAGCGGAAATTGCTGAGGCGCAGGCGGGTCAGGGCGAGCTTGGGCGTGTGAATATCTTTCTTATCCCCGAGGTTTCGCTTGGCGACGCATCGAAGCCCATCCTGCATCGTGCTGCATTCCGTCAAGCCTACACCCTGAGCGGCATGAGGACATACAAGGTGCGCGTGTCCTCGGCGTCTTCGATGATGGCGGGAGAGCCCGCGTCCGACAGCAAAAAGCGCACTTCCTTGCCTTCGATCTGGCTGGTGATGTCGAGCAGATAGCGAGCGTTGAACCCGATCTCCAGCGCGCTGGCGTTGTATGTTGCACCCACATCTTCAGTGGCCGTGCCGGATTCGGGATTGACCACCGAAAGCGTGACCTTGTCCTTGCCCAGATTGAGCTTCACCGCCCGCGTCTTGTCTGCGCTGATGGTGGACACCCGGTCCACGCTTTGCGCGAATTCTCTGGACTCCAGCGCCAGGGCCTTGTCGTTGCCGCTGGGGATCACCCGCTCGTAAGGCGGGAAATTGCCGTCGATCAGCTTGGAGGTCAGTTCCACGCCATTGAATCCGAACTGGATCTTGGTGTCCGACAGCGCGATGTCGATCGCCCCATCGGCATCGTCCAGCAACTTGCGCAACTCGCCCACCGTCTTGCGCGGCACGATCACGCCCGGCATCTCACCCGCGCCGTCCGGCAGTTCCAGTTCGTAGCGCGCAAGGCGGTGGCCGTCGGTCGCCACGGCGCGCAGCACGGCGGGCTTGGCGTCCTTGGCGGCATGCAGATAAATGCCATTGAGGTAATAGCGCGTTTCCTCGGTCGAGATGGCAAAGCGGGTCTTGTCGATGATGCGCTTCAAGTCGTCCGCCGCGAGCCGGAAACGGTGCGGCAAGGTGCCGGCGGTCATTTGCGGATAATCCTCCCGCGGCAGGCAGGCCAGTTCGAAGCGCGAGGAACCCGCCGACACCGCTAGCCGGCCACCTTCGCTGGATAGCAATTCGGCCTGAACCTGGGCGCCGTCGGGCAGCTTGCGCACGATATCGTAGAGCATATGGGCCGGAGCGGTGGCCGCCCCGCCCCGCAACACGTCCGCCGGGATCGACTCCACGATTTCGATGTCGAGATCGGTTGCCGTGAGCTTGAGCGCGCTCTTGCCCGCCTCGATCAGCACATTGGACAGGATCGGAATGGTATTGCGTCGTTCCACCACGCTTTGCACATGATTGAGCGCCTTCAAGAAGGCACCGCGTTCGACATTAATCTTCATATCCGATCCGCCTGCTGACAGAAGCCCGGTTCCGGCGAATTTCGAGGAAACGAAACCCCTGCCGGAAAGCCCGATTTTCTTGGTTTGGGAAGGCCGCAAACGGCCCCAAGACTCAAGAGCCGGACCATATCAGACGGGGGTGGAATTGAACAGAAAAACAGCCCCGGGGAATCCGCTTTTTTCGGTTGATTTTGGCAGGTTTTCCGGTGCTTTCCGGGATGCTAGAAGGTGGCTCGCGACCCCGCCCCCAGCAGGTTCTGAATGGCTCATTCCCGCGTTGCATTCGCGCTGCTTGCAGTCTCGGTTTTGGCGATCGGCGCAACGGCAGCGCCGCTATCTGAGGACGGCAGCATGTTTTCCAACCTCTGCCGCAGTGGGGGCAGCTTCTCCGGCAGCCGCTTGACACTGACGCGCGATCCGCATGGCGACAGTGGGGTTTATCAATGGGGCGATACGGCCGCCGCCACCGCGCCGCTGGATCAGCTTGCCATCGGCGCAGACGGCAAAATCGCGTTCCGCTATATGCCCGACGCCGACAATCCCGAAGTGGTCGTCCAGGTCACGGGCACGTTGACCGGCGACGCCTTCGACGGCAAGGCCGACGGCAAGCCTCTGCATATTCCGCGGACGCGGGACATGGGACCTTCCATTCCGGCATGCAAGTGAAGGTCCTTGACTGCTAAATCTCCGGCCGCTGCCGCAGCATCTGGCTGAGGAATTCCACTTCCTGCTTGAACATTTCGTCCTCGCCGATCAGCGCCTCGACCCGGCGGCAGGCATGCAGCACCGTGGTATGGTCGCGGCCGCCGAAACGCCGCCCGATCTCGGGCAGGGAGCGCGAGGTCAGCTTGCGGGCGAGATACATCGCCACCTGGCGCGGTCGGGCCACCTTGCGCGCCCGTTGCGGCGAATGGAAATCCTTCACCTCCAGCTTGTAGAACTCCGCCGTCTTGCGCTGGATATCCTCGATCGAGGTCTTCGCTGCCGGCCCGCCGCGCATGCCGACCGCTTCCTCGGCGGTTTCCAGGGTCACCGGTTTCTTGGTGAGGTCGGCATAAGTGGCCAGCTTGGTGAATATGCCGATCAGGTCGCGCGGCGAGGCGTCGTCCATGTCCGCGATGCGCTTCAGAACCGTCTCGGGCAACACCACGTCCGGCTTGTGCCGGCTGAATTCTGCAGCCCGCGCCTTGAGAATGGCCAGCCGTGTATCGTGGTCGGGCTTGTCCAGGGCGATCACCAGCCCACCCGCCAGGCGCGAGCGCACATCGGCGCCCAGCCCTTCCAGCGCCTGCGGCGCCCGGTCGGCAGCGATCACCACCCGGCGGCGCAGATCGGCGAATGCGTTGACGGTGTAGAGAAATTCCGACGCCGTCGCGGCGGAGCGGCAGATATGCTGCAGATCGTCGAGAATAAGAACCTCGGCGGTGCGCAACTCCTCCTTGAAGGTCAAGGTGTCCTTGCGATAAAGCGCGCCGAGGAAATGGCGCATAAAATCCTCCGCCCTCAGGAACAGGGTGCGGCGCCCGCGCTTGCGGAATTCCAGCGCCGCGGCATTCAACAGATGGGTCTTGCCGAAGCCAAAGCCGCCATGAATGTAGAGATGGGGAATGTCCGGCTGCTGGCCCTCTGCGAAACTCTTCGCGGCGCCATGGCCGAATTCGTTCGCGGGACCGGGAATGAAGCTGACGAAGGTCTGCTGAGGATGCAGCATGCGGTTCCACAGGCCCTTGGATGCATCGGTTTCCTCCGGAGTGCGCGCAGGCAGATAGGACAAGGTGGCGGGGGCCGTTTGCGGCTCCCGGGCTTGGCGGGCGGCTGCGCCGCCGATCGTGGGCGGCGTGACGGCCGTCACGACGCTGATCGAGGCGGGCGAATGGCCTTCGGCGCGGAAGGCGCGTTCGATGCGCGCGACATAATGGTTGGCCACCCAATTGCGCACGAAGGGCTTGGCGGCGCCGATCTTGAGTTCGTCGCCATGCCACGCTTCCAGCGACAGCGGCCCGATCCAGGCATCGAACACCGGCCCTCCGAGTTCGCGGCGCAGGCGCTCGCGTACTGCCGCCCATGCCGTCTGCCAATCGCAACGCACCGGTTTGCCCGTCATCTGTCCCATGTCGCTATCCAAATTTCGCTTCCTTGACGGAAGCCATTCTCGGCCCGCACCCAAAAACCTCCGGATGCTTCATTGTCCCGTGCTTAGCGGGTTCCTCGTCGGCCCATGCGTTTCCCCTTTAGCTTTGCCGCCATGGCAGGCCGGCGGCTTTCCATCCACCGCGTTGGCCGCGATGCCGTTCGCCATCGAGGTCGCCCTCGAATCCCCCCACCAAATTGAATGCGGCGGTAAATCCTTCAGCTGTCAGCGCCATCGCCGCGGCGCGGCTGCGTCCGCCCGAACGGCACAGCAGGAAGATCGGCGTGTCGCGATCCGCGCCCGCCTGTTTCAGAGCTTCGGCTGCTTCCCGCGTAAAATCGGGATTGACGGACATGCTGGGGAACATCTGCCACTCGATGCAGTGGACGTGGCGATCCATGGGGGAGAGATCCGGCAGGCCGACGAAATTCCATTCCGCCATGGTCCGCACATCGATCAGCTGTGCGCGGGGATCGGCCCGGAGCCGGTCCCAGGCCTCGGCTGCGGCGATATCGCCTGCATAGCCTGCTGATGAAGATGAAACCATTGATTGCCGCCAGCGAAAATCCGAGCATTGCCGGGAACGTGCCCAGCACAAAAACACTAATTCGTACAGAGATCAGGGGGTTCTAAGCTTACTCGAAGTGCCCACGCGCCGCGCAATGCTTCGGTATGTTGTTCTTTTTCTTGTACTTATATTCAGCATCGCGCGCATCCGCCCCCGGTCATATTTAAAGTTAAGATCACTCCGGTGCTGCGGACAAGAGGAACAAAGCCTGATTCGAAAGTTTTTTCACTTTTATGACCATTGCTAAGCAATTGTACCGCATACGGAAAATACCAATTCGGCACGGGCAGAAATGCGAACCTCTTCCATATCAGTGACTTATGTCGGGTACTTCAATTGCCCAGTCGATGACGCACCTGTCATAAAACTGTCAGCATACTGACAAATAAAAAAGGCCCGAAATCCTAATCGGGCCTGCTCTGCACTGGAATTGCCCAAGAATTCCTTGGTAGCGGCCTATTTCGACAATTTTGCGACCCGCTTGCTGAGGCGCGACACTTTGCGGGCGCCCGTGTTCTTGTGCAGGATGCCCTTGGATACGCCGCGCATGATTTCCGGTTCGGCGGCCTTGAGGGCGGCCAACGCGGCAGCCTTGTCGCCCGAGACGATGGCTTCCTCGACCTTGCGGATGAAGCCGCGCACCCGGCTGCGGCGCGCTGTATTAATGGCGGTGCGCTTGGCGGTGGTGCGGACGCGCTTGCGCGACGAGGCGATATTGGGCATGGGCGTTCCTTGAGCTGCCGAAGAGGCGGGCGTATAGCGCGCCGGCCCTTTGGGGTCAACAAATCCCGTCGCTAGAGCCTTTCGGTGTTTCGTTGAATCACGAAAAGGCTCTATCTCCTTAATTTTGTCGCGGTTCCGGACGGAAAACCACCGCACACTTTTCCTGGAACCGCTCTAAGACAGCTTTCCCGCTTAACTGTCCCGGAATTGCGGCTTGCGCTTCCCGGTAAAGGCGGCCATGCCTTCTTTCTGGTCGGCGGTCGCAAACATGGCGTGGAAGGCCCGCCGCTCGAAACGCAAGCCCCCGGCCAGGCTGGTCTCCAACGCCTGATTGACGGCTTCCTTCGCCATCTCGATGGCAGGCAGGGACTGGGCGGCGATCCGGTTCGCCGCTTTCAACGCTTCGGCTAACAGCTCGGACGCGGGCACAACCCGCGCGACCAGCCCCGACGCCAGCGCCTCGGCCGCGTCCATCGTCCGCCCGGTCAGCACCAAATCCATCGCTTTGGCCTTGCCGACCAGACGTGTGAGACGCTGGGTGCCGCCCAGGCCCGGCATGATCCCCAAAGTGATTTCGGGCTGGCCAAATCGGGCGGTATCGGCGGCGATGATGAAGTCGCATGCCATCGCCAGCTCGCAGCCCCCGCCCAGGGCATGGCCCGCTACCGCCGCGATCAGGGGCTTCTTCAGGCGGGCAATGCGGTCGAATTGCGCCCCGAACAGGTTCTCGCGATGCATCTCCGGAAAGCTCTTGGGCGCCATTTCGTTGATGTCCGCGCCCGCGGCAAAGGCGCGGTCGGAGCCGGTGACGATTATCGCCCGCACGTCGCCTTTGTCCCAGGCTTCCAGCAGATCGGCCAATTCGTTCAGCAAGGCGGTGTTCAGGGCGTTGAGCGCTTCGGGCCGGTTGAGGGTGGCGATCCCGACCGGACCTTCGACTTTGCTGAGCACGTTCATGGTTTCACCTCTGGCATTTGGGGCAGTAAAAAGTGGATCGCCCCGCCTGAACAATACGCTTCACCACGCCCTTGCAACCGGACTTGCACGGCAGTCCCTCGCGGCCATAGACCAGGAAATGGTGCTGGAAGTTTCCCGGATCGCCGGTGGCCTGGGCGTGGTCGCGCAAGGTCGAGCCTCCCGCCGCAATGGCATCCTTTAGCACTTTCCTGATCGCCGCGACCAACGGGCCGAGGCGTTCGCGTTTGATCGCGCCCGCCAGGCTTTTGGGCGAAATGCCGGCGCGGAACAACGCCTCGCAGACATAGATATTGCCCAGCCCGGCGACCATCCTCTGATCCAGAAGTGCGGATTTGATCGGTGTCTTCTTGCCATTCAACACATTTGCCAGATAGGCCGTGTTGAAGCGGTCCGACAGCGGCTCGATCCCCAGTCCCGCAAACAACTTGTCCTCTTCGAGGTGCCCGGTATCGACCAGGGTCATCAGCCCGAAACGACGATGGTCGCTGAACACGATGCGGGCCGGTGCATCGGTTTCGAACACGACATGGTCATGCTTGCCGGAGCCCGCGCCGGCCGGCGGGGCCTGATAGAGGTAATTGCCCAGTCTGCGTTGACGATTGCCCGCATACACGCTCATCCGACCCGACATGCCCAGATGGATGACCAGGGTCTCGCCGCTGTCCAGGTCGGCCAGCAGGTATTTGGCCCGCCGCCGCAGCCGGTACACCTTGCGCCCCTCGGTGCGGCCGACGAAATCCTTCGGAAAGGGCCGGCGCAGATCCCCCCGCCGTGTCTCGACATGGGTCAGCGTATGGCCCTCCAGCGCCGGAGCAAGCCCCATGCGGACGGTCTCGACTTCGGGCAATTCGGGCATGGGGACAGGTTCGGATTTGCGAGGCGGCGGACCGTAGCCCATCGCGTCTTGCCCGGCTATGTTCCGCCCATGTCCGACAGCAATGACAGCAAGGCCAGTTTCGGCTTCCGCGATGTGCCCGAAGCCGAAAAAGAGGGGCTTGTGCGCAATGTGTTTTCCTCGGTCGCGGCCCGATACGATCTGATGAATGACCTGATGAGCGCCGGTGTCCACCGCATCTGGAAGGACGCGATGGTGGAATGGCTGAACCCCCAGCCGGGATGGAAGGTGCTGGATGTGGCGGGAGGCACCGGCGACGTCGCCTTTCGCATCGTCGAAATGGTCCGCGCCAGGGCCGGCGAGGTGCGGGGCAATATCGAGGTCACGGTCTGCGACATCAACGAGAAGATGCTGGGCGAAGGCATGCGCCGCGCCCGGGAGAAAGGCGAACGCGCGATTGACTGGATCGCCGGGGACGCCGAGAAGCTGCCAGTCCAAAGCGCCAGCATGGACGCCTATACCATCGCCTTCGGCATCCGCAACGTCACCCATATCGAACGCGCGCTGGAAGAGGCGCGCCGGGTGCTGAAGCCCGGCGGCCGCTTCCTGTGCCTGGAATTTTCCAAGGTCGAAGTGCCTGGGCTGGATGCGCTGTACGACGCCTATTCCTTCAAGCTGCTGCCCAGGATCGGCGCAGCGGTGGCAGGAGACGGAGAATCCTATCGCTATCTCGCCGAAAGCATCCGCCGCTTCCCGCCGCAAGCCAAATTCGCGTCGATGATCGGGCGCGCGGGACTGGAGCGGGTCAAGGTGCGCAACCTGTCGGGCGGCATTGCCGCGCTGCATTCAGCCTGGCGGCTGTGATGCGCCTGGTTTCCAGCCTGCTGCGCCTCATTCATGTCGGGCGGGTGCTGGCGCGCCACGATGTCGCCCCACTTTCGCGGCTGCCTGGAAATCTTCCGTACACGGCGGAAATTGTGCAATCGCACACGCCGGGGTGGATACGGCTGTTCCTGCTGGCCGGCGGCGGCCGAGAGGACGCGCCCTATGGGGTGCGCCTGGCGCATGCGTTGGAAAGCCTCGGCCCCGCCTATATCAAGCTGGGCCAGATACTTGCGACCCGGCCCGACATTGTCGGCGAGCCGGTCGCCTTGGCGTTGCAGCATCTTCAGGACCGGCTGCCGCCTTTCGCCAAGGGCGAGGCCAAGGCCGAGATCGCCGCTGCCTTTGGACGGCCCGCCGACGAGCTGTTCTCGTCCTTCGACAATCCCATCGCGGCCGCATCTATCGCGCAGGTGCATCGCGCTACCACGGCCGACGATCCACCCGCCGAGGCGGCAGTGAAGGTTCTGCGGCCGGGTATTGAAGCGCTGTTCCGCCGCGACCTGGAAGCGCTGGCGTTGTTCGCGCGGCTGGCGGAGCGTTTCTCCGCCGAGGCGCGGCGGCTTCGCTTTGTCGCGCTGGTCGAGACCTTGGTCGCGTCGGTGGCGCTGGAGCTGGACCTGCGCATGGAAGCCGCGGCGGCCTCCGAGCTGTACGAGCGCACCCGCACGGATCCCGATTTCCGGGTGCCGCATATCGACTGGACCCGCACCGCCGCGCGGGTGCTGACCAGCGAGTGGATCGAGGGGGTGCGGGTGGCGGATCGCGATGCTCTGATCGCCGCCGGCCATGATCCCGTAAGGATCGCTATCGTCCTGATGCGCAGTTTCCTGACCCAAGCGCTGCGCGATGGTTTTTTTCATGCCGACATGCATCCGGGCAATCTGTTCGTGGATGCGCGGGGCCGGTTGGTGGCGGTGGATTTCGGCATCATGGGGCGGCTGGACGAAGCCATGCGCCGCTTCATGGCGGGAACGCTGGCCGGATTCCTGCGGCGCGATTATGCGCGGGTGGCCGAAATCCATTACGAGCACGGCTTCGTGCCGCCGCATCATCCGCCGGAGACCTTCGCTCAGGCTCTGCGCGCCATCGGCGAGCCGATCTTCGGCCGCAGCGCCCGCAACGTCTCCATCGCGCGCCTGCTGGGACAATTGTTCGAGACCACACGCCGCTTCGACATGCAGGCTCAGCCGCAATTGGTGCTGCTGCAAAAGACGATGGTGGTGGTGGAGGGCGTGTGCCGCAGTCTCGATCCGGATTTCGACATCTGGGAGGCGGCGCGCCCGGTTGCCGAGCGCTGGGTTTCGGACAATCTCTCGCCCGAAGCGCGGCTGGCCCGCGCCGCCGAAGGGCTTACCGCGCTGGGCAAACTGGCCCAGGATCTGCCGCAACTGGTCCGCAATGCCGAGCATCTCTCCCAGATGGTGGCGGAGGGCGGCATGAAGCTTCATCCCGACACGGCGCGCGCCATCGCCTTCGAGCAGGACCGCCGCAACCGGCCCTGGCGCACCGCTTTTGTGTTGCTGGGAATCCTCGCCGTCCTGGTGGCGATCATGGTGCTGCGGGCGCCAGCCTGATCCGCGATAGCCAGGCAAAGCGCCAGCCCAAGGTGATGGCTGCGACCAACAGGCCGAACGCCAGCCCGATCCAGATGCCCAGTCCCGCCCAGTGCAAGCCGAAGCCCAGCGCGATGCATACCGGAAAGCCTGCCAGCCAATAGCTGGCGCCCGCGATCCACATCGGCGCCCGCGCATCCTTGAGGCCGCGCAGCGCCATCGCCGCCGTCACCTGAATGCCGTCCACGATCTGGAAGGCGGCGGCGACATGCAGGAAGACGACCGCCAGGGCGATGATCTGTGCATTCCCGCCCGGCAGCCAGGCTTGCGCGATGACGCGCGGAAACGAGAGCAGCAGCACGGAACTGAACGCCATGAAGACGGTCGCCATCGCCATGGCGGTGAAGCCGGCCCGCCGCGCCGCGATCCGGTCGCCCGCCCCGGCCGCCAGACCGACCCGCACCGTCGCCGCCAGCCCAATGCCCAGCGGCACCATGAAGGTGATGGACGGAATGGTAATGGCGATCTGGTGCGCCGCCAGGCTGGCGGTACCGAACAGGCCCATCGCGAGGGTGGCGCTGTTGAACAGCATCACCTCGAAGATGGTGGTGAGCCCGATCGGCACGCCCAGGTGAAAGATTTCCTTCAGCCGCGTCCAATCGGGCCGCAGCAGCCGCTTTGTGATGCGGAAGCGGCGCAGGCCCGGCGTTGCCAGGATGATGACCGACATCGCCAACACACTGAACAGGTTGGAGCAGGCGCTCGACACTCCCGCGCCCGGAAGTCCCAGCCGGGGCAGCCCAAAATGCCCGAAGATCAGCGCATAATCGCCTGCCGCATTGAACAGCACGGCAAGCCCCATCACGATCATCGGCGCTGCCGGACGGCTAACCGAGGTGGCGAAGTTGCGCAGCACCTGAAACGTCAACGCGAAGGGCAATGCAAGGCACAGGGCGGACATGTAACGTCCCGCATCCGCCGCCAGCGCGGGCTGCTGCCCGAAGAACAGCAGGATCGGCCGGGTGAAGACCAGCAGCAGGAGTAGCGGCGGCGTCATCAGTGCCGCCGACCACAGCCCCATCCGGGTGGCGGCGCGCACGCCCGCATGATGCGCGCGCCGCTCGCCGACCGCGTGCGCAACCAGCGCCGACACCGCATTGGCGGGACCCGTGCCCAAGAGCCAGGTGAAAAAGAACACCGTGTTGCCCAGCGCCGCCGCGGCAAGCGCGGTGGGACTCAAATGGCCCAGCATCAACGTATCGGTGGCGAGGATCGCCATCTGCGCCAACTGCGTGGCAGCCAGGGGAAGTGCCAGGCGCAGCAGCTCGCGCGCCTCCAGCAGCCAGGCGCCGTGGCGCCGGCCGGCGATGCGGGGGCCGGGTTCGGTGAAGTCCATTTGCGTCACGTCGGTCATGGTTTTATCGATCAGGCAATAAAAAACCCGCCAAAGGCGGGCCCGGAAGGTTCACAAAGGCGAAAAGCCTAGCGTTTCCCCACACGGGCAATGAACGCAGTGCCGCCAAGGCGGGAGGCCGCGTCACGGATGCACGAAATATGTTCGAACATGAAGGTCACCTCCCTATCGTAGGGGGGCGTTGGGTACGCCCGCGCCTGCCGTGAGTCAATCGCGGTAACGCGATGCGCAACGATCGGCGCGGGGCTGATGCAAATTCGCCGCAAACAAAAAAGCCGTCAGGGCTTGCCGCCCGCCTGCTGCCG
>DATATP010000365.1:0-4820 GCA_036268715.1 Rhizomicrobium sp.
GGAATATGTCCCCCCCGGTGAGATGACCGCCGGGCGCGACATCGAAAACCCGAATGAACTGTTTGGGGTCGTCGCCCGTCTGATCGCCGGTTTCTGCGACATAGAGCCTGGTTTCATCCGGCGAGAAGACCAGGCCGTTAGGACCGTCAAAGTCCCCCGCTGCGATCCGGGTTTCGCCCGTTATCGGGTCGAAGCGGTAAAGCGCCGGAGGCTGCTCTGACGGCTGGCGTGTGCCTTCATAATCGTTTTGAATCCCATATAGGGGATCGGTGAACCAGATGGTGCCGTCGGATTTGACCACGACATCGTTAGGCGCGTTCAGGCGCTTGCCGCCATGCCGGTCAACCAAGCGGGTGATGGTGCCATCCAGCTCGGTGCGAAAAAGACAGCGTTCGAGATGCGAGCAGGCGATCAGCCGGCCCTCCCTGTCTCGGGCCTGGCCATTGGCATTGGCCGAGGGAGCCCGGTAGACCGAGACACCGACACCTTCGATCCAACGCATAGTTCGGTTGCGAGGCAAATCCTGAAAAAGTAGGCAGTCTGCGTCTCCCATCCATACCAGGCCTTCGATCCAGCGAAAGCCGCCCGCGAGCGTCTCGAGGCAAGTGTTCCCCAAAAGATAATGCGCGAAACGGGAATCGATAATCTCAAAGCCGTTCATGCGTTCACCGGAATTCGCATGGGTCGGCCACGGCACCGTCATCGAACTGGACTATCATCAGGACGGCCGGCTCACTACCGACTGTGCCGGATTGGTGTCCGCGCTTTCCATCGACCTCGATGCAGTTCTGATCACCGCCAAAGGCCAGTTCGCCCGGACCCATTTCAGTTCGACTGCCGTCCATCGCTTCAACGAACCAGCGTCCCGTTAAAGGGATGATCCACTGTGGCCTAGGATTTTCGTGCCACGTTCCAATCCACCCGACGGGTAGCACTGTTACGAGGGTAGTCATGGCGCCAGTGGACTTTTTTCCTTGCCACTGTGGAGCTGTGCCGGGCTGGATTGATTTGAGTTCGAATTCTTCGATCGTGCAGCGGGCTTGATGGCTCATGCCCTTTTCGTCCGCCCACAAATGCCAATACGCTATCTTCGGTTTCTTGGTCACAATGTCCCCTGCGAATAAGGGTGGGACGAGAGAAGAGGATGCGCAAAGAACTGCGCGGCGCCTGCGGCCTGGCCGCCGAGCGCAAGCAACAAGAAGCTGCCACCGAGCGCGAAGTTTTTCAGGAAATCCCAGAACAGCTCACGATGACCGTCCGGTCCCCGAAAATGAAAGCCCGGAATAGCCCAGAATTGTTTCCACAGCAGGGCCGTGACCAGGCAATAAAGGCCAAGGATAAAAGCAGCAAGACGGTCGGCAATACCAGTCAGAACAGCTATCGAGCAGATGATCTCAACACATAAGCCTGCCAAAATAAGGAGCCGCGCAAAAACTGCGCTGGAAACTGCTTGACGCGCTTGATCGGTCGCAGCGCCGAAGTTCAGAACCTTATCCAGGGCGCTGAACGGCAGGAACAACGCTACCAGTAAGCAACGAGCCAGGAGAACCGCTATGACGTTCAGCACGACGAATCTCTACCCTCGGCCGTTGGCTCGACGATGATGCGTGCGCCACGATCATAGGTCAGATAGCGCCACAGCCATTGGACCGCCACCAGCAGCCTGTGCTGCAAGCCCGCTAGGAGATAGATATGGATCAGCGCCCATAGCAACCAGGCGGCGATCCCTGTTAACCGGAGCCAACCGAAGTCGATCACCGCAGCATGCCGACCAATAACGGCCACATTTCCGCGATTGTGAAAGACAAATGGACCCGTGGCAGCGTCAGATTGAAGTCTTCGCGCTAGCGCATTGCCGAGATATTTCCCTTGCTGCTTGGCCACCTGAGCCAAGCCGGGGAGGGGATTGCCATTGTCGTCATGAACCAAAGCAGCGTCTCCCAAAGCATAAACAGCGGCAAACCCGGGGACCGAAAGATCGCGGTTTGTTTCGACACGTCCCGCCTTGTCAGTGGGGGCTCCGAGCATCTTCGCAACTGGAGAGGCCTTCACGCCGGCTGTCCAAATCGCAAATGCGACTGGAATTGTCGCCCTCTCAGTCTCGACGCAGGTTTCGGATATGCGCTTCACAGCGCAATTCTCTTGCACCGTGACACCAAGTGCCTTCAGCTTGTGCGCGCCGTAGTCGGAAAGCTCTTTTGGAAAGCTCGATAAGATTCGGGGGCCCTTTTCAACCAAAAGTACGACGGCGGACTTGGGGTCTATTTTATGGAAATCCTTGGCCAGCGAATATCGGGCAAGTTCTGCGATCGAGCCGGCCAATTCCAGGCCGCTTGGTCCACCGCCAACGACAACAAAGGTCATCAAGCGACTGCGCTCCGAAGCGTCGTCCGTCATTTCGGCCTGCTCGAAAGCTCGCAGCAAGCGCGATCGAACCTTCCTGGCATCGGATATCGATTTAAGGCTCGGGGCGAAAGCTGCCCACTCGTCATGCCCGAAATAGGCCGCGGTAGCACCAGTGGCAATGACCAATATGTCGTAGGCAATCCTCGATCCATCGGCGAGCACAAGGGTTCGCTCGTCGGCTGATATCTCGGTCACCTCCCCAAGCAACACCTCTACGTTCGGGAGGCCGCGCATCAGCCGGCGTACTGGCTCTGCAATATCGGCAGGAGAGAGCGCGGCGGTGGCCGCTTGGTAGAGCAAAGGCTGGAACAACTGATAATTGTGCTGATCAATTAGAATAACGCGGGCGGCAGCAGACCCGAGTCCGTGGGCGACCTCAGCCCCTGCAAAACCGGCACCAACGACCACGACGCGAGTTTCCATTCGGATGAACGCCTTGTTAGGACCGGCTCCACAGCACACACCTCTATGCGGCAACGCGGGCCTTTGCACAAAGATGCCCTCCCATATTTGAAAAACGGCATGGTTGGCTATGCAATCCAGGGCGCAGCCGGCGGTTGACTTGTGCGTTTACGGAATGGCGCCCCTTATCGAGGCCATAAGCCCGTGGTATTGCAAGGTAATCTGACAGGACAAAAGGCGCTTGTGACTGGCGCCAATTCGGGCATCGGCCAGGCGGTGGCATTGGCGCTTGGGCGGGCCGGTGCTGACGTAGTTGTTAACTTCGTTGAGCGCGAGGAGGCGGCGAACCAAGTTGTTCAAGATATCCAGTCGGCCGGAACGAAGGCCATTGCCATCAAGGCCGATGTGTCCCGCGAGGACGAGGTCGAGCAGATGTTCGATCAGGCCATCAAGGCATTCGGCACCATCGACATCCTCGTGGCCAATGCCGGTTTGCAACGGGATGCCGCCATTCAGGACATGACACTGGAAGAGTGGAATAAGGTCCTGGGGGTCAATTTGACCGGACAGTTTCTCTGCGCCCGAGCTGCAATTCGTGAGTTTCTGCGTCGCGGAGTGGTACTCGCGACTTCATGCGCCGCCGGGAAAATAATCTGCATGAGTTCGGTGCATCAGAAAATCCCCTGGGGCCGGCACGCCAATTATGCGACTTCCAAAGGGGGGATCAGATTGTTGATGGAAAGTATTGCGCAGGAATTGGCGCCGCACCGCATTCGTGTAAATGCCATCGCCCCGGGGGCAATTCGCACGCCCATCAATAAGGCGGCTTGGGACACGCCTGAGGCTCTCAGCAGCCTCCTGACTCTCATACCTTATGGCCGCATCGGCCTACCGGGTGACATTGCGCGGGTCGCGGCTTGGCTTGCATCGGATGACGCCGATTACGTGGTCGGGACGACGCTGTTTGTCGACGGAGGCATGACGCTTTTCCCCGGCTTTGCAACCGGCGGATAGAATGGCCGAAGAATTTGATATCATTGTGATAGGTAGCGGCCCCGGCGGCGCTTCGGTTGCACACAGATTGGCACCGACGGGCAAGCGCATCTTGTTGCTCGAACGGGGCGGCTATCTCCCGCGCAGCCGCGAAAATTGGGACTCCCAGACAGTCTTTGTAGATGGCGCGTATCAGGCCAAGGAGACTTGGTATGGAAAAGATGGACGCGAATTTCATCCGGGTCTGCACTATTATGTGGGCGGCAATTCGAAGGTTTACGGTGCTGCGCTACTGCGACTGCGCCAGCGCGACTTTGACGAGGTCATCCACAAGGACGGCGTCTCGCCTGCGTGGCCGGTCAAATATGACGTGTTTGAGCCTTACTATGGTGAAGCGGAAAAATTGTTCGAGGTGCACGGCCAGCGCGGTGAGGATCCTACCGAACCGCCCACCAGTGGACCTTACCCTTATCCGGCAGTCACGCACGAACCGCGCATTCAAAGGTTGCATGACGATCTCAAGCGGCAAGGCCTGCATCCGTTTCATCTGCCTCTTGGCATTCGGCTCCGAGAAAAAGATGGAATTCCGACGCCTACTAGCATCTGCATCCGCTGCGATACTTTCGACGGCTTTCCCTGCCCACTGAACGGTAAAGCGGATGCACAGGTTATGTGCGTCGATCCCGCCTTGGCGGCCCACCCAAATCTCACTTTGTTGACCGGCGCCTATGTGTCGAGACTCGAAACCGACCCCTCCGGCAGGCGCATAAGCGAAGTGCTTGTCAGCCGAAACGGAGAAGAGGAGCGATATCACGGTAACATCATTGTGGTGGCCTGCGGCGCCCTTTCATCCGCGCTTCTTTTGATCCGCTCGGCGAATGACCGCCATCCCGAAGGCCTCGCGAACGGCTCCGGACAGCTTGGCCGCAACTATATGCGGCACAATCAGTCCATTTTGATGGCCCTCATGCGAGAGCCTAACGAGACGGTGTTTCAGAAGACATTGGCGGTGGCGGATT
>DATATP010000366.1:0-3669 GCA_036268715.1 Rhizomicrobium sp.
GCACGCCCTTGAGCCTTTCCGTATAGCCATAGCGGGCGGCGATCTGCGGATTGCGGTCGAATTTGCCGACATCCACCATGGCGACGACATAATGCGCATCCATGAATTTCTGCATCGCCGGCACCAGCATCAGATTGTGCAGCACCACGCAGTCGGGGCACCAATTGCCGCCTTCGTCGATCAGGAGCAGCTTGTGGGTCTTCCTGGCCTTGGCCATGGCGTCATCCACCACTTGGTCGGCGTTGGCCTTCTCGTCATAGACCTGCATGCTCACGATCGGCAGGTCGGCCATCTTGGTATAGGGCAGCTTGGGGGCCGGATCGGCCAAGGCGGCTCCCGCCAGGCCCATCGCTCCGATCAGTCCCGCTGCAATCGTCAGGGGCAATTTGCGCATCATTCACTCTCCAATCCCCGGCCGTTGAGCAGGGCCTTTATCTCCGGATCGCGGCCCCGGAAATCGCGATAGGCTTCCGCGAAATTCCGTGTGCCGCCACTGGAATAAATATGGTCGTAAAGCCGTTTTGCAACCTCGGGAGCGAACGGGTCTTCCGCTTCCTTGAAAGCGCCAAAGCCGTCCGCATCCAGCACTTCGGACCATAAATAAGAATAGTAACCCGCGCTATAGCCTTCCCCGGCAAAGACATGCCCGAAATGGGTGGACCCGTGGCGCGGCACGATCTCGTCCGGCATGCCGATGGCCGCCAATGAGGCGGTTTGCATGGTTATCGGGTCGGAATTCTCCCAGGCCCCACTGTGGAAATCCATGTCGATGATCGCCGAGGCCAGGAATTCCACCGTGGTGAAGCCCTGGTTGAAATGACGCGCGGCGATCAGCTTGTCGCGAAGGCTTTGCGGCATGGGCGCGCCAGTCTCGTAGTGCCGCGCGAACTTCGCCAGCACCGCGGGCTCTTCCAGCCAATGCTCGAAAAGCTGTGACGGCAGTTCGACGAAATCCTGTGCCACATTGGTGCCCGAGAGGCGCGGGTAACGCACATTCGACAGAAGCCCATGCAGGGCATGGCCGAATTCGTGGAAGACAGTGCGGGCATCGTCGAATGAGATCAGCGCCGGCTCGGCTTTCGCGAAATTGCAGGTGTTGAAGATCAGCGGCAGCACATCGCCGTCAAGCTTCTGCTGATCGCGCAGTGAAGACATCCAGGCGCCTTCCTGCTTGCCGGTCCGGGAAAAATAATCGCCATAGAAAAGCCCCACCGCCTTTTCATGGCGTGTGACTTCCCAAACCCGCACATCGGGGTGATAGACGGGAATGTCATGACGCTCCTGGAAAGAAAGCCCGAACAGCTTCGAGGCTGTGTCGAATGCGGCGGCGATCACATTGTCCAGGCTAAGGTAAGGCTTGAGCGCTTCCTCGTCGAACTCATAGCGGCGCTGGCGGAGCCGTTCGGCATAGAAGCGCCAGTCCCAGGGCGCCAGCTTGAAATTGCCGCCTTCCTCGGCCACCTGCGCCTGCAGGGCGCCGCGCTCTTCCTCGGCGCGTTTGCGGGCGGGGGACCAGACTTTCTCCAGCAGCGCGCGGGCCCGATCGGGCGTTTCCGCCATCGTGTCGGCCAGTTTGTAGGCGGCATAATTATCATAGCCCATCAGCGCGGCTTTTTCGGCGCGGAGTTTGAGCGTTTCGGCGATGATGGCGCGATTGTTGTGCGCATTGGGATTGTCGCCCCGTGCCACCCAGGCCTTGAAGAGTTTCTCGCGCAGCGCGCGGTCCGGCGACGATTGCAGGAATGGTTCGACACTGGAGCGCGCCAAAGTCGCGGCATAGGGTGCGGCCACATTCCGCTCCCTCGCGGTCGTGGCCAACGCTTCGCGCAAGGAGGGCGACAGGCCGGTGGCCTGCTCCTCGCTCAGCGGTTCGACATATTCTTCTTCGTCCGCCAGGACATTCAGCGAGAATTCTGTGGTCAGAGTCGCCAGGCGTTGGTTGATTTGATCCATGCGCGCCCGGCCTTCAGGCGCCAGGCGCGCGCCCGCGCGCACGAAATCCAGATGGATGCGCTCCAGCACCTTGCGATCTTCGGCATCCATAGGATGTGGGGGGCGATGCCGCCAGACGGCATCAATGCGAGCGAACAATTTGGCATTCAGGTAGATGGCATTGTGATGGGCAGAGACGCGGGGCGCCAATTCGCGCTCGATCTTCTGCAAAGCCTCGTTGGTGGCCGCGCCGGACAAGACGAAGAAAATTGCATCCACCTGGGTCAACAACCTCCCGCTTTTCTCGAAAGCGATGATGGTGTTGGCGAAATCGGGCGGCGCAGGGTCTTCGGTGATCCGGGCGATCTCGGCGTCATGGTCCGCGAAAGCCTGGACATAGGCAGCGGGAAAATACTCAGGCCGGATGCGATCCAGCGGCGGCGCGCCGAATGGTGCACGCCATTCCTCCAAAAGTGGATTCACTTGATCTCCCAGGTGATGGTGACGTCGGCGCCGACTGCTTCTTCTCCTAAGGCAACGGGAACCGACGCAGCCCGCATCATGGGCGCGGCAAAGACGACAGGACGCGGTCCGCTATTGCCGTTTTCGGTGATGGAAAGGATGGATCCCAGGGTCACGCCGCCCGCCTTGGCGAAGGTCTCGGCCTTGGTGCGTGCGTCGGTCACGGCTTCCGTGCGGGCCTCCGCCAAAAGCGCCGCCGGATCGTGGATCGAGAAATTCACGCCATTGATCTGGTTGGCGCCGGCCGTCACCAGCGCGTCCAAGGCAGGGCCCAGCTTGCTGATGTCTTGCAGCCGCACTTGGACTTGATTGGTCACCTGATATCCGGTCATGCGCGGCGCTTCGCCGTTGCCGTTGGCATATTGGGGATTGACCGAGAAATTCCGGGTCTGGATATCCCTGTCTGCCACGCCCAGTTTCTTCAGCGCCGCCAACACTGCCTGCATGTTCTTGTTGGCATCGGCCAGCGCCGCCGCGGCTGTGGGCGCATCCACGCTCACGCCTGCGGACAACATCGCGGTATCGGGTTGGCCATGGGTCTCGCCATGACCGCTCATGGTAATAATGTGCTGCTGTTCCTGCGCCGCCGCCCATCCAGGTGCGAGCAGGGCAAGCGCGAACCCCATGGAAAGCCAGATCTTCACGGCAGCCTCCTTCTGTTCGCCGCCATCATGACGCTGCGCCAAGGCCGAACTGGGGCAGTTTAGTCGGTCCCGCACCGGTTTGTGGGCGGCCATTCCAGGACGATTGCCGAATCCGCCCGGCTGTTATACCCCATGGCGGGAAGGGCCTGTAGCTCAGTTGGTTAGAGCTGACCGCTCATAACGGTTAGGTCGCAGGTTCGAGTCCTGCCGGGCCCACCAATCTTTCTCTGGGGTTTGAGAACCCTCCTCCGTGAAGTTTACACCAGACAGACACGAGCGAGACACGAGAAGGTCCGACTCGGAATTGCGGTAGAGCGGAACGGCGGCCCGGATTTCCTGCCGGATGAGGCTCACGGTGCCTGCCGAGACCCGCGCGCGTTTCACCACCTCCTTGTGCGGTAGCCCGGATAAGATGAGGAATCGAACTTCCTCACGCTTGGCATCACCGATACCTGCTTTGGCCTTGCTAGGAATGGTCTTCGCCAGCGTCTCAATATCGAGCACGGCTTGATCAATGTTGGCGCGCTTCAAGTAGCCGCGGATTTCCGCCATCACGCTCTCGATCGCCGCG
>DATATP010000367.1:0-1822 GCA_036268715.1 Rhizomicrobium sp.
CACGAAAGCCGTGTCGGCATCACCCCTGCCGGCGTCAAAGCGCTGGTGGAAGCGGGCCAAGAGGTCCTTGTCGAGACCAATGCGGGGGCTCTCTCCTCGCTTCCCGATGATGAATATCAATCTGCCGGCGCGGAAATTGTCGGCTCCGCTTACGACGTCTGGCGTCTCGCCGACATGATCGTCAAGGTCAAAGAGCCTATCGAGAAAGAGTATGGTCATTTCCGCGAAGGCCTGGTGCTATTCACCTATCTGCATCTCGCGCCCGTCCCGGCGCTCACCGCAAAGTTGCTGGAGAAGAAAGTCATCGGCATCGCCTATGAAACCATCCGCGATAAAGCCGGCACGCTTCCGCTGCTGACCCCAATGTCAGAAGTCGCGGGCCGCATGTCGGTGCAGGTCGGCGCTGCTCATCTCGAAAAAGAAAAAGGCGGTCGCGGCGTTCTTCTCGGCGGTATCCCCGGCGTGCCTCCCGGAGATGTCTGCATCCTCGGCGGCGGCATCGTCGGCACCAACGCCGCCAAAGTTGCGCTCGGCATGGGCGCGAAAGTCACCATCATCGACATGAACCTGAATCGCCTGCGCGAACTGGACGACATCTTCAACGGCCGCGTCTACACTCTTGCCTCCAATTCCTATAACGTCAGTCGCGCCGCCCGCGAGGCCGATCTGCTCATTGGCGGAGTGTTGATTCCCGGTGCTGCCGCTCCCAGAATTGTCACCCGGGCGATGGTCTCTACCATGAAGAAAGGCGCCGTGATCGTCGACGTCGCCATCGATCAAGGCGGCTGCATTGAGACGGCTCGCCCCACAACGCATAGCGATCCTTCGTATGTGCTGGATGGTGTGGTGCATTATTGCGTCACCAATATGCCGGCAGCGGTGCCGCATACTTCGACCATGGGCCTAACCAACGCCACCTTCCCGTACGTGCTGCGGCTTGCAACGCTGGGCGCCAAGACGGCCATTCAAGCCGACCCCGGCCTGCAGGATGGCGTCAACACCTACGACGGAGTGCTCACCTGCAAGCCAGTCGCGGAATCGCAGGGCAAGCCCTGGAAATCCGTCCTCGACTTAGTGCATTAACGCCGGAGCGAAGAACTCTTGACTCGTCACCGGTTCGCGCATCCTGAAAGTAGTCGCAGTGTGATCGCAGATTCTGCCTCGCGCGAATTGTTTGCGTCTTTTGCGCATGTTCTTTCGTCCACGTCAAAATAGCCTTTCCGATTTTCCCGTAAGTTGTGCCCCAAGCTTCGCAGATGTTCCGCCTCATCCCCAGGAGGAAAGAAACATGCTACGTCGAACCCTGCTCTCGCTTTGCGCGGTTGCGTTGTTGATCACTTCCGGCTGTAAACAGCCGAGAAGATTTCCCGCAGAAACAATGTCCCGCGCTCGAAGTGTTACTGCCGATGCCGTCAACACCGCTGTGCCAACCGGCCAATTTGACTACTACCTGTTCACGCTGTCCTGGTCTCCGGAGTATTGTCACAGCCATCCGAACGCCCAGCAATGCGGCGGAGATCATCCGGGATTTGTGGTGCACGGCTTGTGGCCCCAGTTCAACAACGGCCAGTGGCCCTCGGCCTGTTCCAGCGAGCGGGGATTATCGAATCCCTCCAGCATGCTCGATATCATGCCCGATCCGCGCCTCATTCAGCATGAGTGGACCACCCACGGCACCTGCACCGGCTTTACCCCCGGGCAATACTTCGGCGTGATTCGCAAAGCTTACAACTCCATTCGGATTCCATCGTCGCTGGTCGGCCCCACACGCACCACCACGCGTAGCTCCGACGAGATCAAGCGGATGTTTACCAGCATCAAT
>DATATP010000368.1:0-2704 GCA_036268715.1 Rhizomicrobium sp.
CCAAGCCCGAGATTGAGCCCTTGGCCGCCGAGGGGCGAATGGATATGCGCGGCATCGCCCGCGAGCAGTACCCGTCCGTTGCGGTATGCGGCCGCTTGATAGGCGCGATCCGTCCAGGTCGTGGCAAGCTTGAGGGCCGTCAGGGTGACCTCGGCACCGGAAATACGGCGCAATACCGCCTGCACATGCTCACGCGTGATGGGCTGGCTTCGGTGGAAAGCGCCCCCGTCGAAATCGACCATCGCGATCGTCCCGGGGCGCGCGTAGGTATACATCCCCGTCGGCGTGTAGTGGCGGCCCAACCGCAGTTTGTCTGGATCGGCCATATCGACTTCCACGGAATAGCCGGTGAACTCGGGATCGGTGCCAACAAGCTCGAGGCCGCAAGCCTTGCGCACCGTGCTGCGTCCGCCATCGCACCCAACGAGCCAGCGCCCGCGAAAAGTCTCACCGCCAGCGCGGCTGATCACTTCTTCGCCCGATTGTTCGACGTCCTCGACGCCGACGCCGCGCCTGATCTCGGCTCCCATCGCGCTGGCGCGGGCGGCCAGGGCGGATTCGAGATCTTCCATCGCGACCGCAATGCTGACGCCGGCGGGACTTGGCAAGCGATATTGCCACTTCGAGGTATCGATGTTGTCGTGGAAAAACTGGATGCCGGCGAAATGGCCGCCCGGGCGGCGCGGCTGCTGCATCCAATGCGCCGCGGCCGGAGTGCTGCTGCCTGCGTCATCTTTCGCCCGTTGCGGCGTCGCGATGTCGTCCAGCCATCCGCGACGGTAGAAGGCTTCGATGGTGGGCACCGATAGCCCGCGCATGCCGAATGGAAGCCGTTTCAGGGAGGAGTGCGGGTTCTCGGCTTGCTCCAGCACCAACACTGAGAGCCCCGCGAGCCGCAGTTCACACGCGAGAAACAGGCCGACGGGCCCCCCACCGGCAATCGTGACGTCATAGAGCAAAAGACAAATCCCCCATCGCTGTCGTCAGCGCCATCATCCGCGGCCAGTTTGCCCCGCCGAAAGGCGCCGTAACGGACCAAGTCTTCGCTTGAGGCATGTCGTCGATCCCATTATAAAAATCGCACCCAGTGCGATTATTTATTACACTCAGTGTAAGTTCGCAAGTGGCGGAGACGGTTGTATGAAAGGCGCTTCAGAAAGGCCGCAGGGCCTGAGGGAACGCAAGCGGCGTGAGACCTCCGAGCGTATCGTCGAGAAGGGTTTGAAGTTGTTCGTGAGGAACGGCTACGAAGCCACGACGCTCGATGCCATCGCGGAGGCAGCCGGTATCTCCCGGCGGACCTTCTTCTACTATTTCAAGTCCAAGGAGGACGTGCTGCTGGCGGCGCACGATAGCGGCTTCCGGCAGGCGCTAAGGCCCGCGATGCTCGACGAATCTCCCGATTTGGCTCCTCTCGAAGCCGTCCAAAAGTGCCTGATCAAGCTCGCTTCACGTTACGAGACGAAGCAGTCCATCGTCTTCGACCGCCTGATGGAGTCAACCGAAGCGCTCCGCGCCCGCAAGGAAGCCGTTTTCGTCGAGACGGAGCAGATCTTGTTCGAAGCAATGTGCGAGCTTTGGCCGCCCCCGGGACGACGGGACGGGTTTCGGCTGGTCGCAATGGTGGCGATGGGTACGCTGCGTCTGGCCCTGGACAAGTGGAAACTGAACGACGCGGCCCATCCTTTGGCTTATTACCTCCGTCAGAGTTTCACCCTCTTGGCAAAACAGTTCTGAAGTGTCGACCGCAGTCCTGTATTTCTTACAGGTTTCTGTTCTCATCGGCATTTGTGAGACCGGCCGGCCGATGCTGCCGACGTCTGTTCATGACAGAAAACCGAAAGGGATCGGCGCGTTGCCAAACTCTTGGGGGCTAGCGCGGCGTGATCGTTTGGGGCTGATGCCATTGGACCCGATGCGGACGCATTGGACCCGATGCGGACGCCGGGCCCTGTCGGAGGCCAATGATCCTCATGCCTGCACAAAAGCAGGCGCACCGAGGGAAAGGGCCGCAATAATGACGGATGCCGCAAAGATGCGCATGGGTCATTCCTTTCCAGTTTAAAAACAAACCAATAAGGCAATTATCCACGAAATTTGGCAAACGTCTGATTTTCATGTGGCCTTTCATTGAAACCAATGCGGCCGCGATGGGCACGCTCGGCGATTGCGCGGCGTCTCCATCATCAATGGTGATATAGGTGCCGGCATCCTTCAGCGTGATGAGCTGGCGACCGCTCGGCAGGGGGATCGGATCGGATGACGGTCGTTTCCAGCCCGCGATCAGCCGTCACGCTGCGGTCTGATTTGTAGTGATGCTGTAGAGGGGAACCCGGACTTGGTGCATGAGGCTTGGCGCATGAGACTTGGCGCATGATGAGACGAGTTATGATTGCGGCATTGGTCTTTGCCGCTTCGGTCTGCCCGGTCTCAGCGCAGGATACCAAGGTTTCGGTCGATATGATCGGAATAGGGCGCATGAGTTGCGCCCACTGGCGGTCTACGCAAGCGCATCGATTAGAAGGTACCATCTGGGTCTACGGTTTCTGGACGGGACTCAATTATGTTGCTGCAGCAAGTGATCAAACACAGGCGAAAATTGACGTGGCGGCGATAGTGGCTCAAGTCGAAAAGACATGCGCTCAGCAATCGTCGCAGACATTAGCCAGCGCCGCGTGGACCACCTATCTTGAGTCCAAGAGGT
>DATATP010000369.1:0-9621 GCA_036268715.1 Rhizomicrobium sp.
TGCGCGACAAGCGGGTCGAAGGTATCGCCGATATCCGCGACGAGAGCGACCGCCATGGCATGCGCGTCGTGATCGAGTTGAAGCGCGATGCCTCCAGCGAGGTTGTACTCAACCAGCTCTACCGCTTCTCCCAGCTTCAGACCAGCTTTGGCGTCAATATGCTGGCGCTGAACGAGGGCCGGCCGGCCCAGATGAATCTGAAGGATTTCCTTGCCGCTTTCGTGGCGTTTCGCGAGGACGTCGTCACCCGCCGCACCAAGCACGAGCTCGCCAAGGCGCGGGAGCGGGGCCACACCCTGGTGGGGCTGGCCATCGCCGTCGCCAATATAGACGAGGTGATCAAACTCATTCGCGGGGCGCCGGATGCCGCGGCGGCGCGCGACGGCTTGATGGCGCGGGCCTGGCCGGCGCGGGACGTGGCGCCGCTGGTGGCGCTGATCGCCGATCCACGCCACATGGTGCTGGAAGACGGCAGCATGCGCCTGACAGAGGAGCAGGCGAGGGCGATCCTGGACCTGCGCCTGCAGCGGCTCACGGCGCTCGGCCGCGACGAGATCGGCGACGAAGCGGCCAAGCTGAGTGAGGCGATCCGCGATTATCTGGAAATCCTTTCCTCGCGCGGCCGGGTGCTCGCCATCATCCGCGAAGAACTCGCCGCGATCCGCGTCGAATTCGACACACCCCGCAAGACCGAGTTGATCGAAGCCGAGATCGAGATCGAGGATGAGGCGCTGATCGAGCGCGAGGATGTCGCCGTCACCGTCACCCATGCCGGATATATCAAGCGCACACCGATCGCCGAATACCGGGTGCAGGGCCGGGGCGGCAAGGGCCGTGCCGGCATGGCGACGCGGAACGAGGATTTCGTCACCAATCTGTTCGTCGCCTCGACCCATGCGCCGATGCTGTTCTTCTCCTCGACCGGCATGGTCTACAAGCTGAAAGTGTGGCGCCTGCCGGAAGCGCGCATCTCCGGCAAGGGCAAGGCGATGGTCAATCTGCTGCCCCTGACCGAAGGCGAGCGCATCACCACCATCCTTGCGTTGCCGGAGAATGAATCCGAATGGGCCAGGCTGAATGTCGTGTTCGCCACCAAATCCGGCGATGTGCGGCGCAACGAATTGTCGGATTTTGCCAGCATCAACCGGAACGGCAAGATCGCGATGAAGCTGGCGTTGGATGACGGCATTGTCGGTGTCGCCACCGCGACCTTGCATGACGATGTGCTGCTGACCACGCGGAGCGGCAAGGCGATCCGCTTCCCGCTCACCGATGTGCGGGTGTTCAAGGGCCGCGATTCCACCGGCGTGCGCGGCATCAGGCTGGGGAGCAATGACGAAGTCGTCAGCCTCAGCCTGATCTATCACTCCGATGCCACCACTGCCGAGGGGCGCGCTTATCTCAAACAGGCCAATGCCGCGCGCCGTGCCGCCAGCGGCGAGGAGGAGAGCCCGGCTGAGGAAACGGAGGAGGTGGAAGACAATATCGAAGAGGCGACCCTCACCTCCGAACGCTATGCGGCACTGGGCGCCCGCGAGCAGTTCGTGCTCACTCTTTCCCAGACCGGCTTCGGCAAGCGCAGCAGTTCGTATGAATACCGTATCACCGGCCGCGGCGGCTCGGGCATTGTCGCCATGGGCATGGGCAAGAAGAACAGCGCCGTCATCGCCTCCTTCCCGGTGGAGGAGAGCGATGATCTGATGCTGATCAGCGACCGTGGCCAGACCATTCGCGTGCCGGTCGCCGGCATTTCGGTCCAGGGCCGCGGCGCCCAGGGCGTTACCGTCTTCCGGGTGGACGAGGGCGAGCGTGTGGTGTCGGTCGAACGCATCGCCGATGTCGGCGAGGAGACATGAGCGGCAGGACGCGGATCGGCCTGTATCCGGGAACCTTCGATCCCGTTACCCTCGGCCATCTGGACATCGTCAAGCGGGCGGTGAAGCTGGTCGATCACCTGGTGATCGGCGTCGCCACCGGCAGCGGCAAGGCGCCGCTGTTCTCGCTCGATGAGCGGGTGGAGATGTGGCGCCATGAGGCCGCCGCATTTGCCGGGGACGGCGTGACCATCGACGTCCAGTCTTACAGCAACACCCTGCAGGTCGATTTCGCGCGCAAACTGGGCGCCAGTGTCATCGTGCGCGGGTTGCGCGCCTTTTCGGACTTCGAATATGAATTCCAGATGGTGGCGATGAACCAGCGTCTCGACCCGGAAATCGAAACCGTCTTCCTGATGGCCGATCCCCGGCACCAGGCGATCGCCTCGCGGCTGGTCAAGGAAATCGCCCTGCTGGGCGGCAACATCGCCCCTTTCACCACTCCGGCGGTCGCCAAGGCGCTCGTCAAACGCTGCAAGGAACAACAGCAATGACACAGGATCCCCAAAACACCCTCATTCTCGAACTCAAGGGCGGCGAGGTCACCATCGCGCTGCGTCCCGATCTGGCGCCCGACCATGTCGAGCGGATCAAGACGCTCGCGCGCCAGGGCTTTTATGATGGCGTGGTATTCCATCGGGTGATCCCCGGCTTCATGGCCCAGACCGGCGATCCGACCGGCACCGGCTCGGGGGGCTCGGACTTGCCGGACCTCAAGGCTGAGTTTTCCGGCGAGCAGCACAAACGGGGCACCGTCTCGGCCGCCCGCACCGCCAATCCCAACAGCGCAAACAGTCAGTTCTTCATCTGCTTCGATGACGCGCCCTGGCTGGACCGCCAATATTCGGTGTGGGGCGAGGTGGTGGACGGCATGGAGCATGTCGATGCCCTCAAAAAGGGCGGCGAGCACAATAACGGCGCGATCTCCGGTGAGCCGGACAAGATTCTCAAGGCGCGGATCGCGGCGGATTAGAGTCGTAACGTCGTCCTAGTTCTTCCTTTCGCGGAGAACAAGGCGAGAAAGCCCTTGTCCGTCCAGGTGAAGCGCGGCGCGCCGAAGGATTGGATGTCGGCGGCGATCTGTACGATGTTGCCTTGGGGGGTGGCGAGTGCCTGGGCAATCTGGCGGTCCAGCCGGGCGATTTGGGCATGTTCATGAAACACCAGGTGGTTCTGCAACAGGGAAGCGATGCGGTTGCCGCCGACAAGCTGCAGCAGGGCGGCGAAAGACCCGCCCGCCGTGTCGAAGCGCACATCCGAAATCCGGATCGTGCCGCTGGCGGCCTCGAAGCGGGGCGTGCCGCGCAGATAGGTTTCGCCGCAAGGTGACAGCCAGCTTAGAAGAACCCAGCCGGGCCGGATGCAGAAGCGGGCCGCCACCACGACATCCTGGCCCGACGGAAGGATTTTCAGGTCGGAAAAGATCAGCGTCGCGCCGGTGAGATGGGGAGGCTTTTTCTGCAGGGAGGCCATCGCCAGCCGCGCGGCCTCCTCATAGGGCAGCAGCACGGGCACCGCGACCGCGAAGATATCCGAAGGCGCCCCCAGGTGTTCGGGCCTGGGCAGAGGGGTCGGCGGGTTGGAAGGCGGGATATTCCCCGTCACCACCTCGCCGCGCACATCCAGCTCGAGCGAAACCGTCACGCCATCCGTGCCGATAGCCGGCCGCGCCACGCGCAATTGCTCGGGCCGGAGCACCAGCCACGCCGGCGGCGCCTTGCCGACCGGCAGGGCATCGAACAGTTCCGCCCAGGCTCTGGCGATCTGCGGCTTGATGGCCACATGGGCGAGTTGCCGGTCCATGGCGCGCCATAACGGTGCCGACAATTTTCCCTGATTGGCGTTCCAGAGATCAGCGATATCGAAGATCAGGGGGCCCAAATGCAGGTCGCCGCTCCGAAGCCGTACCGTCCCTTGGGTAGACGGGCGCAGCCGCCAGTCCGGGCCGATGGTGAGCTCCGTCGCGCTGGTTGCCTCGCCCGTCCCGTCGCTCCGGGCCCGCAGCACCGACAGAAAGCCGGGCGCGGCGATCTCGGCATGGGCGGTAAAAGGCATCCGCAGCTCCAGCCGGTCTCCGGAGCCGCCCACAATAATGGGACCGGCGCGGCGGGCGAGCAGGGTCAGGCGGCAGCGTCCGATCCCGCATTTGACCGGTTCGTTCCGCAGATCGGCGATATGATCCGCCGTCAGTCCGTCCAGAAGCGTGGCGATCTCGTTTTCGGGAATAATGAGGGTTGCCGCGATCGTGGAAAGGGGTGGCCGGGGTGCAGGCGGCGCTGGTGTCCGGTCAGGCTCCGCCCGCCAGCTGCAGGCAGAAACCAGAAGCGCCAACAAGGCAACCAGCATGAGCCTGGGATGCATGCGCTTCTGCCTGTCACGACTTGCCCGGCGACGGAAACAGCAAACCGAAGCGGGAGCAAGGCGCTGCTTACGACCTGCCTGCCGCAATTGGCAATATTTGGTGAGTGGCGCCTACTGACGCGAGCGTCATACAAGTTTTTCGCGCGTTGCATGGAGTTCCCAAGGTGGCCAACCCCATTGCCTTCATCGATTTGCAGGCACAGCGCCGACGGCTCGGCGAAAAGCTTGCGAGGGCTGTCCAGTCCGCCGTGGAAGGTGGGCAATGGATCTTGGGGCCTCAGGTCGCCCAGCTCGAACAGGCGCTCGCCCAATGGGCGGGGGTCAAGCATGCCATCGCTTGCGCCAATGGCACCGACGCGCTGCTGCTGCTGCTGCGCGCCTGGGACGTGGGTCCGGGCGATGCGGTGTTCGTGCCGGCCTTCACCTTTGCCGCCAGTGCGGAAGTGGTGGCGCTGGCGGGGGCGGTGCCGGTGTTCGTGGATGTGCTGCCCGACAGCTTCAACATGGACCCGGCCAGCCTGGAAGCGGCCATCGCGCTGGCGAAACGGGACGGTCAGTTGGTTCCGAAGGTTGTCATGCCGGTCGATCTGTTCGGCCAGCCTGCCGATTATCGCGCTTTGGCGCCCATCGCGGCGCGCGAAGGCCTCAGACTGTTGTGCGACACGGCACAAGGTTTTGGCGGGCTGCTGGACGGCGTGCGGACGGGGGCGATCGGCGACGCGGCCGCAACCAGCTTCTTTCCCGCCAAGCCGCTGGGTTGCTATGGCGATGGCGGTGCCTGCTTTACCAATGATGACGCGATGAAAGACCTGCTGCTGTCGATCCGCATGCACGGTCAGGGAAGCGACCGTTATGAGCATGTCCGTATCGGCCTCAATTCCCGGCTCGATACCATCCAGGCGGCGATCTTGCTCGAAAAGCTGAAAGTGTTCCCGGACGAGATCGAAATGCGCAATCGCGTGGCCAGGCGTTATGGCGAGGCCTTTGCCGGTTCGGCCCGCATGGTCACGCCTTTCGTCATTGGCGGCGCGACCTCGACCTGGGCGCAATACACGCTCAAGGTCGAGAACCGCGCGAAGTTTCAGGCCGATCTGAAGACCGCCGGCGTTCCCACGGCGGTCTATTATCCGATCCCGCTGTCAAAACAGAAAGCGTATGCGCATTACCCGAGCGCGCCGACACAAGTGAGCGAGGCGCTCAGCGCGCAGGTCGTGAGTCTGCCGATGCATCCCGACCTGGACGCCGCCACGCAGGACCGCATCATTGCAGCGGTGCTGGCCAGCGTCGGCTGATTGAGGGAATGAACGGACCGGTTTTGGGCGGTTAAAACGCGCCTTTGCCGGTGGCGACGATCCAGGCGGTCTGGATCAGGATCACGATGTCGTACCAGAAGGACCAGTTGAGGATATACCATTCGTCCAGAAAGATGCGCCGTTCATAGCTGGTATCGCTACGGCCGCTTACCTGCCATAGGCCCGTCAGTCCCGGGCGTGTGCGAACATAAAGCTGCGCGGCCGGCCCATAATATTCGTCAAGCTCCTGCGCGACCACCGGGCGCGGTCCGACCAGGCTCATATCGCCGCGCAGCACATTCCAGAGCTGCGGTAGCTCGTCCAGGCTGGTGCGGCGCAGCCAGCGGCCGATCGGCGTCACCCGCGGATCGTCCCTCAGCTTGAAGGTTTTCAAATACTCCTCATAGAGCTCCGGATTGTGGATACTCCAGCGGCACAGGACTTCGTCCGCATCCGAAACCATGGTGCGGAATTTGAGGCATTCAAAGGAAATGCCATGTCGCCCGATACGCCTATGGGCATAGGTGATATCGCCCGGGCTGGCGCGTTTGATGGCAATGGCGACGATGAAGAACAGGGGCGAGAACAGCAGCAGCAGGAGCACCGAACCGATCAGGTCGAAGCCGCGCTTGACCATCCGCCAAGGCAGGCGCTGGACATTGCTGCGCACCTGCAGCAACAGGATGTCCCGCCCGAAGAAATAATTGGTCGTCACGCCGGCCAGGGGAAGCCGGTTGAGTGTGGGGATGATCGCCACCGGGATGTCCGCTTCCAGCAGACGCTGCGCCACCTCGGCGAAATGAGCGGATTGCATGTCTTCGGCGGAGACGATCGCCTGTTTGCAACCGGCGCTCCAGATGGTGCTGGTGATTTCGCCGGCGTCCGATGACAGCACCGGGGTTAGCGCCGCCAGGCTCTCTGGCATCTCCGATTCCGGGTCTTCGATCACCAGCCAACGCACATTGAAGCCCAGCGACAAGGATTTTTTGAGCGCGGCATGGATTTCGACCGCGCGCGGTCCGATCCCAATCATCGCGGTCGGAATCTGCCAGATGCCCAGGCGCGTCATCAGCTTGCGGGCCATCTGACGCAGCACGGGGACCGTCACGATCAGAAACAGCCAACTGCCGATCACCGGAGCGGGAGCGTACATGCCGCCTCCCACGGCCAGCATGACGATATCGGGAATGCTGGCGATCAAAAGCGCAATGGTTGTGATCTTGGCGCCATCCCAGAAAAGCTGCCGCCGCCCATAATCGCCGGAAAGATAACGGACCGCGATGAAGGCCAGCGCCAGCAAGGCAAAGACGTCGAGGGGGGTTGACGGCCGGTTGGGCGTTCGCCCTACGAACAGAATGATGGTGGGCACATTGGCGCCCATCCGGAACAGAAGCTGGGTGATGATGAAACACAGGCCATCAGCCGCTCCCAGGCCGAAGACGCTGATCCAGTAATGGACGTGGCGGGTGCGCGCGATCCGCCTGGACTGAGGCCAAGCATCGCCGATCCATGTGGTCGTCATTCCGCTCTGCATCTGTCCGGCTGGATCGACCTTAAACTATATGAAAATGACCATTCGGTGGCCGTGGCGGCCCGTGCCCGGTGTATACAGCCGGTCGCCGGCAACTTCTTTACGACCCGCGCCGGCAAATCACAATTGGGTTGTGGGCCGTGGCAGATCAGCCCTATGAGCGACCCCGAATTTTGCCCGGAAGTCCCGATATTCACCATGCAGACCAAGGCCTTCGATTTCGACCTTCCGCCCGAGCTTATCGCCTTGCGTCCGGCTGAGCCGCGTGAAGCGGCCCGGTTGCTGATAGTGCACCAGAGCGGCCAATGTGAACATTGCCACTTTAGGGACCTGCCCCGGCTTTTGCGCAAAGGTGACATGCTGTCATTCAATGACAGCCGGGTCATCCCGGCCCGGCTGACGGGATTGCGCCCCCCTAGGGCGGTGGGCGGCCCCGAAGTGGAGATCGAAATCACCCTGCATACGCGGCTCGGTCCCCAGCGCTATTTGGCATTCGCCCAGCCCGCTCGCCGGCTGCGCGCGAGAGACAGGTTACATTTCGGCAATATTTTGACCGGCCAGGTGCTGCACAGGGAAGGTGGAGAGGTCGAGCTCGCTTTCGATCAAGAGGGCGAAGCGCTCGATCATGCCATCGCCAGAGCGGGTGTCATGCCATTGCCGCCCTATATCGCAAAACAGCGTCCCCCGGATGAACGCGACCGCCACGACTATCAGACTGTTTATGCCGCGCAGGATGGTTCGATTGCTGCCCCCACGGCAGGTTTGCATTTCAGCCACGATCTGCTGCGGCAGATCGACCGGGCGGGGATCGGGCGGGCGATGCTGACCCTCCATGTTGGAGCAGGCACGTTTCTGCCCGTCGCCGCCGAGGATACCGCCGAGCATGTGATGCATGCCGAGCATGCCGAGTTGAGCGCCCCCACCGCTGCCCGGATCAATGCTGCGCGCGCCCTGGGTGGACGGATTGGCGCGGTCGGGACGACGGCGCTGCGAACCTTGGAAAGCGCCGCGAATGAAGACGGTCTCATTCATGCCTATAGCGGCGACACGCGCCTGTTCATCACCCCGGGCTATCGCTTCAAAGCCGTGGATTTTCTGATCACCAATTTCCATCTGCCGCGCTCGACCCTGTTTATGCTGGTGAGCGCCTTCATGGGGCTTGAGGTGATGCGCGCCGCCTATGCCCAAGCCATACGCGAGGCGTATCGATTCTATTCCTATGGCGACGCCTGTCTGCTACTGCGCAAACCATGAGCGGATTGGGTTTTGAAGTCCTGGCGCAGGACGGCGCGGCGCGCGCCGGCGTCATTCATACATCGCGTGGCCAAATCCGCACACCCGCCTTCATGCCGGTCGGCACGGTGGGAACCGTAAAGGCGATGCTGCCGGAAAGCGTGCGGGAGACCGGCGCCGACATCGTGCTGGGCAACACCTATCATCTGATGCTGCGGCCGGGAGCGGAGCGCATCGCCAAGCTCGGCGGCCTGCACAAATTCATGAACTGGCCGCGCCCGATCCTCACCGATTCCGGAGGTTTCCAAGTGATGTCGCTGGCGGGTTTGCGCAAGATCAGCGAGGAGGGGGTTCGGTTCCAGTCCCATATCGATGGGCATGCCGAATTCCTCTCGCCCGAGCGTTCGATGGAAATCCAGCGCCTGCTCGGGTCCGACATCCAGATGGTGTTCGACGAATGCCCGGCACTGCCCGCGGCGCGCGAGGTGATCGAGACGTCCCTGGCTTTGTCGCTGCGCTGGGCGGCGCGGTCGAAGGCGGCATTCGGCCAGCAGCCGGGCACGGCCTGTTTCGGCATCGTGCAGGGCGGCACCTATGCGGATCTGCGCCAGCACTCCGCCGAAGCGCTGCGGGAGATCGGGTTCGACGGCTATGCGCTGGGCGGACTGGCCGTCGGGGAACCCCAGCAGGAGATGTTCGACACCCTCGACGCGACCCTGCCGTACCTGCCTGCCGACAGGCCGCGCTATCTGATGGGCGTCGGCAAGCCGGATGACATCGTCGGCGCGGTGCTGCGGGGCGTCGACATGTTCGATTGCGTGCTGCCGACCCGTTCGGGCCGCAACGGCCAGGCCTTCACCTGGAATGGCCCGCTGAACCTCAAGAATGCCCGCCACGCCGACGATTCCGCGCCGCTGGACATGGGCTGTCGCTGTCCGGCCTGCCGCGGCTATAGCCGCGCCTATCTGCACCATGCCGTCAAGGCGGGCGAGATCATCGCCGCCATGCTCCTGACCTGGCATAATCTGCAATTCTATCAGGACCTGATGGCGGGACTTGGTGGTGCTGTTCGCGAGCGGAATCTGCCGGTTTTTGCGGCGCAGTTCCGCTCGCGATATCAGGTTCTTCGGGGCGCGGAAAAGGAGGATTCTGCTGGATAATCGTCCCGGTTGACGAGCTTTGCCGCTGCCCATATGGTCCGGCGAACTTGGTGAGAGCCCGTAGCTCAGGGGTAGAGCATCTGACTTTTAATCAGAGGGTCGATGGTTCGATCCCATCCGGGCTCACCAATAAAAACAAGTGGTTACCGCTAATTTCGTGGACCGCGACA
>DATATP010000370.1:0-1660 GCA_036268715.1 Rhizomicrobium sp.
TGCCCTGCAGGCGCTGGTTGCCGAGGAAGGCGGCAATTTCAAACTCGCGTCGTGGGACTGGCGTTTTTATGCCGAAAGGCTCCGCCAGCGCCGCTATGATTTTGACGAAGAGACGCTTAAGCCCTATCTCAGCCTCGATAATGTGATCGCGGCTGCGTTCGACACGGCATCACGGCTATTCGATCTTTCTTTCCGCGAGCGCAACGACATTCCCGTCTATCATCCCGATGTGTGCGTGTGGGAAGTCACGCGCCAGGGAAAGCCGGTCGGACTTTTCTATGGCGATTACTTCGCCAGGTCCGGCAAGCAGGAAGGCGCCTGGATGTCGTCACTGCGCGATCAGCAGAAGCTGGGCGGCGACGTGCTGCCCTTGGTCTTCAACACCTGCAACTTCGCGAAGGCCGATCCGGCGCTGATTTCGTTCGACGATGCCCGCACCGTGTTTCATGAATTCGGCCATGCCCTGCACGGTCTATTGTCGAACGTGCGGTATCCGCGCCTCTCTGGCACCAATGTGGCGCAGGATTTCGTGGAACTGCCGTCGCAGCTTTTCGAACATTGGCTGGAAGAGCCCGAGGTGCTGGCCCGTTTCGCGCGTCACACCCGGACTGGCGAGCCCATGCCGCAAAGCCTGCGCGACAAGCTCGCCGCCGCCCGCCACTTCAACCAGGGCTTCGCCACCGTGGAATTCCTGGCGTCGGCGATCATCGACATGGATTTCCATTTCCACACTGGGGCTTTGGAGAATTCCGACCCGGTAACCATGCAGAATGCCTCGTTGGCGGCCATCGGCATGCCGGACGAGATCGTTCCGCGCCACGCTGCGACGCATTTCGGGCATGTCTTTGCCGGGGAAGGCTATAGCGCGGGGTATTATTCTTATTTATGGTCTGAGGTGCTGGACGCAGACGGTTTTGGCGCTTTCAAGGAAGCGAATGACCCCTTCGCTCCGGAGGTTGCAAAACGGCTTTACGACCATATTTATTCCAGTGGCGGCACACGGGATTTCGCGGAAGCCTATCGCGATTTCCGCGGCCGCGATCCGGAGATAAAGGCCCTGCTCAAGGGCCGGGGATTGGAGAGTGAATGATGCGCAAATTGCCTCTGATGATGGCCGCAGGCGTGATGGCCGCGATGGGCTTGGCGGGGACCGCCTTCGCCGATCCGGCGCCCAAGCTGCCCTACACCAAGATGGCCGACCTGCCGATCGTGAGCATGCAGGTCTATGACGAGAAGGCCAATGCCGACCAGGTGGTGGATGACGCCATGGCCAAGGCCAAGAAGACCCATAAGCTGCTTTTGATCGACGAAGGCGGCAATTGGTGTCCGGACTGCGTGGTGCTGCACAATCTGATGTTGGTGCCGGCGATGCAGAAATTCATGGACGCACATTATGTCGTCGCCATGGTGGATGTGGGCAAGTTCGACCGCAATCCGCAGATCGCCGCTCGCTATGGCTATACGGAAAGGCTTAAGGGCGTACCCACCATTCTGGTGGTGAACTCCGCGACTAATAAGGTGATCAACAGCGAGCAGGTGTTTGCGCTGTCCAATGCCGGCCATCAGACGCCGCAGGACCTGGCCGATTATCTGGCGCGCTGGACCGATCCCCAGCAGGTTTCGCAGCGCTGAAATCTGAATAAGCCAAACAAAAGCCGCG
>DATATP010000371.1:0-4271 GCA_036268715.1 Rhizomicrobium sp.
CCGCTTGCCGGGATCGAAGCCGTAGAACGCTTCCGGATTCTCCACCAGGATGCGGTGGCGCAGCTTCTCGTCCGGCGCCCATTTCGCCAGCAGATTAAGAAGATTCACATCGTCCGGCATCGGCACGCGACCGGAGGTGGCGTCGGGATGGGGCCAGTCGCTACCCCAGACGCAGCGTTCCGGCGCCGCCGCGATATAGCCGCGCGCCGCCGAACTGGAGTCGGCGTAATCGGGCGGGCCGGATTTGCCATAGAGATAGGCGCCCGACAGCTTGACCCAACCATGGCCGCCGTCCAGCAGCTTGCGCACGGTCTTGTAGTGTGCCGAAACCGTATCGGTGGCACGGCCGAGATGATCGATGATCACCGGCACGGGCAGCCGCAGCAACACCGGCTCAAGCTGCACGAGCTGCTCCGGCGGCATATTGAATTGTATGTGCCATCCCAGCGGCGCGACGCGCCGGGCGAGCGGCTCGATCTCGTCCGCGCCGATCGGATTGCCCAGCCCGAACTGCACCCGCACGCCGCGCGTCCCGGCTGCGTTGAGCTTTTTCAGTTCCGCCTCGCTCACCTTGGAGTTGACCACGCAGACCCCGCGACAGGCATCGCCCAATTGCGCCAGCGCGTCGAGCAGGCAGCGATTGTCGGTGCCATAGGTCGAGGGCAGCACCATCACATCGCGCGAGGTGCCCAACCGTTTCTGCAGTTTGCGATAATCGGCGATGGTCGCCGGCGGCGGCTTCAGCACCGCAGTCGGCTGATAGGGAAAGCGCGGATCGTAAATATGGTGGTGGCAATCGCAGGCACCGTCCGGAACCGGAAAGTCGGGACGGTCGGCGGCGGCGGCAGGGCTCGCGACCGCGACGGCGATGCCCCCAAGCAAAGTGCGACGATCCATTCCTACATCTCCATATAGGCGACGCGCCCATTGTTAGCGAATTTCTCCCCCGGGCGGTCCGCTGCGGTCGCCGGGCCGATTGCCGCACCCGGCAGCAATACCGAAACACGTACCATTCGCTGCATCGTTCCCGCCCTGAGCTTTGCGTGAGAATGATGCCCAGTCCGGCGGCGAAGCGCCAGTGTGCAGCGTGCAAAACCCATGGTGCCGCGTGCCGCGAGCCTGTAAGAGTGCGCCGCTTCCATCCGGCGCCCGCCCATGATCTCCGATCTCGAAAACCGCAAGGCAAAAGCCCAGGCCTGGTTCGAACAGCTGCGCGACAGCATCGTCACGGCGTTCGAGACCCTCGAGCGCGAGGCGCCCCTGACTCTCTATCCCGGCGCGCCCGGCCGCTTTGAACTGACACCCTGGCGGCGCGGCGCGGAGGATCAGGACCAGGGTGGCGGTGTGATGGGAATGATGCGCGGCCGCTTTTTCGAGAAGGTCGGGGTGCATGTATCGACCGTGTATGGGCTGTTCGCCGATGAATTCGCCAAGCAGGTGCGGGGCGCGAGCGACAATCCCCGCTTCTGGGCCAGCGGCGTCAGCGTGATCGCCCACATGAAAAACCCGCATGTGCCTGCCGTCCATATGAACACCCGCATGATCGTGACGACCCAGAGCTGGTTCGGCGGCGGCGCCGATCTCACTCCCACACTCACCTCTGCACGCAGTCAGGATCATCCCGATGCGCGCGATTTCCATGCCCGGTTGAAGCGGGCCTGCGACCGCTTCGATACCGGCTGGTATGACAAGTACAAGAAATGGGCCGACGAATATTTCTGGCTGGCCCATCGCGGCGAGGCGCGGGGCGTCGGCGGCATCTTCTACGATCATCATGACAGCAGCGACTGGGAAAAGGATTTCGCCTTCACCCGCGCCGTGGGCGAGGCGTTCCGCGACGTCTGGCCGATGATCGCGCGCCGCCGCATGGACGAGCCGTGGAGCGATGCCGACCGCCGCGAACAGGCGAAATGGCGCGGCCGCTATGTCGAGTATAATTTGCTTTACGACCGCGGCACGACATTCGGCCTCAAGACCGGGGGCAATGTCGAGAGCATCCTCTCCTCCATGCCCCCGGTGGCGGAGTGGCGATGAGGCTCGGCTCGCGCGGCTCACCGCTGGCGCTGACCCAGGCCCGGCTGGTCGCCGGCATGCTGGCGCGGGTGGCGGGCGAAACCGAAAGCGCCTTTCCCATCCGGCCTTTCACCACCAGCGGCGACCGCATCCAGGATCGGCTGCTGCAGGAAGCGGGCGGCAAGGGTCTTTTCACCAAGGAGTTGGACGAGGCCCTGCTGGACCGGCGCATTGATGCGGCGGTGCATTCGATGAAAGACCTGCCGACGCGGTTGCCGGACGGTATCGTGCTGGCAGCGGTGCCGGCCCGCGAAGACCCGCGTGACGGACTCATCTCCCTCAAAGCGCGCAGTCTCGCTGAATTGGCGCCCGGCGCAGTGCTGGGCACCGCCAGCCTGCGACGCCAGGCACAGGCGTTGCATCTGCGGCCGGACCTGATCGTGAAGCCGCTGCGCGGCAGCGTCGAGACCCGGCTCAAGCGGATTGAGGAAGGAAAATTCGACGCGACCTTCCTCGCGCTGGCGGGATTGACGCGGCTGGGGCTTGCCGGACATGCCGCCCGCGTGATCGCGGCCACGGACATGCCGCCGGCGCCCTGCCAGGGCGCGCTGGCGATCACCTGCCGCGAGGACGATGCCGCGACCCGTGCCGTGCTGGCACACATCAATGTTCCTGACCTGGAAACCGCCGCGGCGGCGGAGCGTGGCTTCCTGACCGCGCTCGACGGCTCATGCCGCACGCCGATCGGGGCCTTGGCGACCCTGGACGGCGGCACGCTTTCATTTCTAGGCGAAGTGCTGACTCCCGACGGCAGACATCGCTGGCGCCGCCATGGCTCGACATTGCTTGGGGACGATCCCAAAGCAGCGGCCGAGGCGCTGGGCCGGAGTCTGGGTACGGAAATCGCCGCTGCCGCGGGCGACAAGTACCGCGCGCATTTTGGCGACCGCGGCTGGTAGCGGCGCAAAATTCCGTTGCACCGCAATATCTCATCTGTTGAGGGAACCATACCCCGGCGTTTTGACACGCCCGCGGGGCTGCCCGCAATTTTTGCCAGGCCGCAACGCGAGATCGTCCGACAAGAGGCCAAGCGGGGCCGAACTACGGCAAAGGAGAGCGCCCATGAAATTGTCGCATCATCTCAAGACAACCGGTTCCATCTTCGGTGTCCTCGCCGCGAGCTCGTTCACGAGCGGCCTCGCCCAGGCCCAAACCACACCGGAAGTGGCACTGCCGACCGAACAAGTCGTGGTCACCGGAACCAGCATTCGCGGCGTCGCTCCGGTCGGCGCCAACCTGATCACCGTCGGACAGCAGGATATCGAGAAGCAGGGCGGTCAGACCCTGGACGAAGTGCTCAAATCGGTCCCGGCCCTGTCGGACATGGGCCAGGCCGGCCAGAGCCAGCACAACTCCACCTATTTCTCGCCCAACATCCACCAGCTCGGCGGCAGCTCCTCCAGCTCCACTCTGGTAATCATGGACGGCATGCGCCTGCCGCTGGGCGGCACCAGTCATTCCCAGCCCGACCCTTCCATGATTCCGGTGGTGGCGATCCAGCGCGTCGAGGTGTTGGCCGACGGGTCTTCTTCGATCTACGGCTCCGACGCAGTGGCGGGCGTGGTCAATTTCATCACCCGCAGCAGCTATGACGGCCTGCAGCTTACCGCCGAAGCGGGGGAAGCGGCCAATTACAACAAGCTGAACGCGAGCCTGTTATGGGGCACCAACTGGGACCATGGCGGGGTGATGTTCGCCTTCCAGCATTCCTATCTGAGCGATCTGGCGCTCAATACCCGCGTCTCAACCTACAATTTCATCCCGGAAGGCGGCACCAATCAGAACAATTTCAATTGCAGCCCCGCCACCATCCAGATCGCCGGCGTCACCAATTATTATCCCTCGGCTACCAGCGCAGCGACGATTTCCAGCGCCCAGGCTGATGCGCCCTGCAACCAGATCAACGGCACCGATCTGCTGCCCAAGGAAACCCGCGACAATGCGTTGGCGCGGTTCACCCAGGATTTCGGCAATCTCACCCTCTCCACGACGGTGCTGGTCGCCAACCGCAAGGATGTTTCCTTCAGCGAAGGCGGCACCATCAGCGGGGCAACCGTCTTCGGTCCGGGTTCGGCCAATCCTGCCCAGATCAATCCTTTCTACGTCAATCCGCCCGGGGTCACCGCGACCAAGCAGACGATCCGGTTCGATGCGGACGGCCTTGTCCCGCGAAGCGTCTCGCCCCAGGGCGCGGCGGA
>DATATP010000372.1:0-5468 GCA_036268715.1 Rhizomicrobium sp.
CCTGTACGAGAAAAGCCGTGGCGAGGGGTTCGGCGCCGAGGTCCAGCGCCGCATCCTGATCGGCACCTATGTGTTGTCGGCGGGTTATTATGACGCTTATTACGCCCGGGCGCAGAAACTGCGGACCCTCATCAAGCGCGACTTCGATACGGCGTTCGAAAGGTGCGACGTGCTGCTGACCCCCGCCACCCCCGGGCCCGCCTTCGCGGTGGGAGCAAAGACGTCCGACCCGGTCTCGATGTATCTGAACGATGTGTTCACGGTGACGGTGAACCTGGCGGGGCTGCCGGGTATTTCCGTGCCGGCGGGCCTCACCGCGAGCGGCTTGCCGCTGGGGCTGCAACTGATCGGCAAGGCGTTCGATGAAGGCACCCTGTTGCGCGCCGCCTCCGCCGTGGAGACTGCGGCGGATTTCCGCGCCAAACCCCAATCATGGTGGGGGGCGGCATGAACCCCAGACCCGACAAAGTGATCAAGGGCCAGACCGGCGATTGGGAGATCGTGATCGGCATGGAAGTCCATGCCCAGGTCCTCTCCGCATCGAAGCTGTTCTCCGGCGCCTCTACCACTTTCGGAGCCGAGCCCAATAGCCAGGTCAGCTTCGTCGATGCCGGCATGCCCGGGATGCTGCCGGTGATCAACGCCAAATGCATCGAACAGGCGGTGCGCACCGGCCTGGGGCTCAAGGCGCAGATCAACCTGACCAGCGTGTTCGACCGCAAGAATTATTTCTATCCGGACCTGCCCGCCGGCTATCAGATCAGCCAGTACAAGAACCCGATCGTGGGCGAGGGAGAGGTGCTGATCGACCTGAAGGATGAACAAATCCGGGTCGGCATCGAACGGCTCCATCTGGAGCAGGATGCCGGCAAAAGCCTGCACGACCAGCACCCTGACAACAGCTTTGTCGATCTCAACCGCTCCGGCATCGCTTTGATGGAGATCGTCAGCAAGCCGCATATGCGCACCTCCGAAGAAGCCGCTGCGTTCCTGCGGAAATTGCGTGCCATCGTGCGTTATCTGGGCACCTGCGACGGCAACATGGACGAAGGCTCGATGCGCGCCGACGTCAATGTGTCGGTGTGCAAGGTCGGCGGCTATAAGAAATTCCGCGAGACCGGCGACTTCAAGCATTTGGGCACTCGCTGCGAGATCAAGAATGTCAATTCCATGCGCTTCGTCGTCCAGGCGGTGGAATATGAGGCGCGCCGCCAGGTCGAACTCATCGAAGGCGGTGGCACGGTCAGGCAGGAAACCCGGCTGTTCGACGCTCGCGCCGGCGAAACCCGCTCCATGCGCTCCAAGGAGGAAGCGCACGATTATCGCTACTTCCCCGATCCCGACCTGCTGCCACTGGAGCTCGATGCGGCCTGGGTGGACGGCATCAAGGCGACATTGCCGGAACTGCCGGACGAAAAGCGCGTGCGCTTCGTCCAGGCAGGCCTTTCGGCCTATGACGCCTCGGTGCTGGTGGCGGAACGGGAGACCGCGGATTATTTCGAAGTGATGGTCGCGGCAGGCGCCGATGCCAAGGCGGCGGCCAACTGGTTGAACAACGAATATTTCGGACGTCTTAACAAGGCAGGCCTATCGCTCGCCGATGGTCCGGTGACCGCGAAGGCGAACGCCGACATCGTGAATATGGTCGCCGAACAGCTCATCTCCGGCAAAATCGCCAAGGATGTCCTGGATATTGAGTGGGAAGAACGCACCGGCGACCCCCGCGCGAAGATTGTGGAGGCGCGTGGCCTCCGCCAAGTGACCGACACCGGCGCCATCGACGCCGTCATCGAGCAGATCATCGCCGCGAACCCCGACAAGGTCGAAGAGGTGAAGCTCAAACCCAAACTCGCCGCCTGGTTTGTCGGTCAGGTGATGAAAGCGAGTGGGGGCAAAGCCAATCCGGCGGCGGTCAACGCGGCGCTGAAGAAGCGACTCAATCTCCCCGACGAGGGGTGATTCGCACAAAATGCGCGTCAGCCGACTTGACAGGGGATCTCGCGAAACTATTTATCCGTATACGGAATATCGTAGGAAACCCTTTAAAAATGGGGTTTTCATGCAACGGCTACAAAAGCGGGCTTTTCAAAAGTCAAGGCGCAGTTGCATTTTGAAATGCAAGTCCTTCATATTGTTTGTGTTTTGGGGGCGACGCGAGTTGCCGGACCCAGACAATGATAGAGGAGTCGATCATGCCTGTAGCTGCGAAGAAGAAGGCCAAGAAGGCCAGCAAGAAGAAGGTCACCAAGAAGAAGGCCTCCAAGAAGAAGAAGAAATAAGTCGGGTTGACGAAAGTCGACTAGACTTTCACGGTACCCCCCGAACAATCACGCGAAGGGTGTATCCGATGAAAAAGGCAAAGGCCGCGGCTTCCGGGCGAACGCTCAGGGGTGCCGCGGCCAAGCCCGTTTTAAGGGCTCCCGCCAAGAAAGCCTCGCGCTCCGTCCCGTCTGCAATCCGGCTCTATTATTGGCCCACTCCCAATGGCCATAAGATCAGCATCATGCTGGAGGAACTCGGCGTCCCTTACGAGGTGCATCCCGTCAACATCGGCCAGGGCGAGCAATTTGCTCCTGATTTTCTCAAAATCTCGCCCAACAATCGCATGCCGGCGATCCTTGATCCGGACGGCCCGGACGGCCGGCCGATCTCGGTCTTCGAATCCGGCGCGATTCTGCAATATCTCGGCCGCAAGTTCGGCCGCTTCTATCCTGCCGACGAGCGCGCCCGGGTCCAGGTGGAGGAGTGGCTATTCTGGCAGGTCGGGGGGCTGGGACCCATGGCGGGTCAGGCCAATCACTTCTTAAATTACGCCAAGGAAGACCTGCCCTATGCCAAACAACGCTATGCCGATGAGGTACATCGCCTGTTCGGCGTGATGAACACGCGGCTCGCGACACGCAAATTCCTGGCAGGGACCTATTCCATCGCCGATATGGCCTGCTGGAGCTGGGTGCTGTCCGCCACGAAATACCAGCCGCTTGACGAATTTCCTCACCTGACCGCCTGGAAGGACCGGGTCGGCGCGCGCCGGGCGGTCCAGCGCGGCTATGCGGTCGGCAAGGAGTTCCGCAAGCCGATGACGGAAGAAAATCGCAGACATCTGTTCGGGCAGCGGGGGCGCTAGCCCCGCTGCTGGCTCACCTCGCCGACGCATAGGCTTAACGGCGGGTAAATCGCCCTCCACACCATACCTAAGTGCGCGTTTACCCCGTTTTAGTTTTTTCGGCTCAACCATCGCCATGCGCGAAATGGAATACGCGCATCGGAATGGAGGGGCCAGGTGGCTTTCATCGACATTGATTCTCTCGCGCAGTATGAGCGCGATGCCAAGAATGGTCGCGCCGATGCGCTGTACAATCTAGGGCTGGCCTATTCGACCGGCCAGGGCGTGGCGCAGGATGCTGTCGCCGCGCACAAATGGTTCAATCTTGCGGCGATGCGCGGCATCGACGCCGCCCGGAATTGGCGCAACCAGATCGCGGCGGAGATGAGTTCCTCCCAGATCGCCATGGCGCAGAAGCTCGCGCGTGAGTGGCTTGCCGTAAAATAATGTCTCGGCGGCCGTCCTACCGCGCCGCAGCCCGCAATACGGGCGGGGGCGCGCCGCCCGGCCCATAAAGATCGCTCATAATCCTGAGCGGCATGTCCCGTCCCGCCAGCCGGTTGCGGTAGACCTGGGCGTTTTCCAGCACCCGCTCGACATAGTTGCGGGTCTCGCCGAACGGAATCCGCTCGATCCAGTCGATCGGATCGGTGCCCGAGGCACGCGGATCCCCATTCACCTCGATCCATTTTCGCACATTGGTCGCTCCGGCATTGTAGGACGCGATCGCCAGCACCTGCGATCCACCGAACTGGTCGAGATGGTTCGCAAGCTCCACCATGCCGAGCGCAAGGTCATAGCTGGGATCGCTTAAAAGATCGCCCGGCCGGTAGGAAAGCCCCGCGCTGCGCGCCAGGGCACGGACATTTTCAGGCATCACCTGAATGAGGCCCCGCGCGCCGGCCACGGAAACCGCGACGGGATCGAACTCGGTCTCCTGTCGGATCAGGCTCAGGACCAAGGCTGGTTCCGGCGCCGTGCCCCGCCCGCGATAGGCTGGCAGCGCCATGACGGGAAACAGAAGATCGGGAAAGAGCGTACCGCCATAGCTCTCGACTTTGGCCAGCCGGACCGCGACCTCCGGATAGCCCCATTCTCTGAGGCTCAGCATCAGTCGCTCGACATGGCCGGGGGAGGTGTTGGTCTCCAGGTCGCGATCGATGAACAGCCGCAGCGAGCTCTCCCGGCCCAGATCGGCAAGGATTTTGATCTGCGGCATGAGAACATCGCCGTCCAGCTCCATGGGCGCCGCCGCTTCGACGGGCGCCTCGGGAATATGCAACAGCGGCTCTGACTCCACGCGCGCCAGCGCGACCTGACCATAGAAGGTCTCGGGGAAGCCCGCCGCCAGCCGGTATTGCGCCGCCGCCTCGGCGGTGTCGCCCAACGCCTCATAGGCGCGGCCTTGCCAGTAATGGGCACGGGACTTGGAGATCGGCCGCGCCACGATGCCCTCCAGCTGTCGGAACCAGGTCAGCCCGGTTCGCGGCTGTTTGAGGAAGCGCAGTGCGATGAAACCGCCCAGGAATTGCTGCTCGGCATATTCATTGCCCGACGAGAAGCCGGCATGTACCACCAAGCGGAAGGCGGTGTGCGGATCGCCTGCCGCCAGCGCGTCGCGTGCCTGGATTGCGCTTTCGTTCCACCAGCGTGCAGGATGGTCGCGCACCAGCGTCGACGCGGATATGCGCAGCAGCATGGCATGGGCTTCGTTGTCATGATGTTCAAGGCGATAGGCTTGCGACCAGTCGAACAACAGGCCGGGATCGTCCGAACCGCGCACCTTGGCGAGCGCGGAGCGGGCGCGGCGCAGTCCGCCATCCAAGGCAATACGCGCCGCTGCCACCGCGGCGCTGCGCGTATCGACCCGCGCCATCTGGCGGCGAGCCGCCGTTACTTGGTCGCGCCACAAGAGCATATCCAGCCGCGCCCGCTCGCTATCCGGCGTCAGCCAGGCGCCATCCTTCTGCGCGATGGCGAGTTCGGTCGAAGGATCGAAGCTGCCTTCGCTCCAGGCTTGGCGGATCAGCCGCGCGCCGCGTCCGGTCTCGCCCGACGCGACGAGCGCCTCTCCCAGCCGGATCCTGCCGATGCTGCTGCTGGGCGCGCGGCCTGCAAACCAGGCGATGACCTGGTCGGATGGCATATCGGGCGTCATGGTCGCTTCGGCACGGGCCTGCAGGGTATGAGGCAGCGGCCAACCCGGCGTCGCGTTCGCCATGGCCTCGATTTCCGCAAAGCTGGCGCCGCTGTCCGGGTCCAGGACATAGCGCCATTCGAGCAGTTGGCGCGCCACGCGATTGGTGCTGCCCGCCGCCAGGCTGCGCGCGCCGGTCCAGTCGCCATGCGCCGCGGCATCGAA